>CAZHTO010000001.1:0-36481 GCA_964535845.1 uncultured Demequinaceae bacterium
TTGTAACCGATGTCGAGCAGAACCTCGTCGCGGTCGACCTTGACGATGGTGCCCTCGACGAGATCGCCGTCGTCGAAGTTCTTGATGGTCGCGTCGATGGCTGCGAGGAAGTCCTCAGCTGAGCCGATGTCGTTGACAGCGATGGGGGCGGACTCGGGGGTGGATACGGACATGTAGTGGATAGCTCCGATGGACATTGGAAGTATGGGAATTTGCTTGGACTGGCTCTGGACGTGCGAAAGCACACCAGACCGTCGTTCAGCCTACCCCGAAAGGTGCCGTTAGCACAAAGCCCAACCGCGCATCGGCCGGCTACTTTTACACGCTCACGATATGAGTGTTACTCAATCGAGATCTTCACGGATGCTTTGAATGATGTCTGTGGTCGAAACCTCGGCGGTGCGGGGCAGATAGACCACGTCGCACAACTCGCGGAAGTGGTCGAACTTACCTGCCCAGTCGTCGCCCATGACGAGCACATCAGCGCGATGCTCACGAATGTAGTCGCCCTTGAGTTCGAGCGACTCCTCGACAAAAACCTCGTTCACGCATGCTAATGACGAAACGATCGCCATGCGGTGCTCTTCACGATAGACCGGATACCTCTTCTTTTTGGAAAAGTTCAGGCCATCAGAGGACACGCCCACCGTGAGGTGGTCGCCCATCTCGGCAGCGCGTAGCAACACATTGACATGGCCGATGTGGAACAGGTCAAAGGTTCCGAACGTAAGTACCCGGGTCATGACCCCAGGATATCCGGCGTTGTTCACCTGTCAGTCACTTTAGTTGTTCACCTGTCAGTTACCTTGGATATAATCCGCCTCATGCTGAGGAAAGTTAAACGCTACGTTCGCCGTATGCGGCGGCTAGTCGCACGCGCAGTACGAGCGACTCAAGATCGCACCCTTGGGCGCTGGTACTACGCGAAACTACCGCTCGACCCGAACCTGGTGGTTTACACGACCCTGTGGCACCGTGCCCCTCGCGGAAACCCGCTCGCGATCTATCGCAAGCAACAAGAGTTAGCGCCTCACCTTCGCGCGGTTTGGATTGTGCGCAAGCAAGATGTTGATCAACTCCCCGAAGGAATCGATTACGTCACTCCTCGCACCCTCGCTTACTTGCGAGTGAGCGCTACGGCGACATACATCGTGGACGATGCCAACCCGCATTGGAGCCTTCCCGCGCGCACGGGCCAGATTTACGTCCAGACCCACCATGGCACCGCTCTCAAATACATGGGAGCCGACCGGCATTACTCCGGTAAGCGGCCCAGCGACGAGACGATCGTCACCATGCATCGACGCGCCCAGCGGTGGACTTACTCGTTGACGACGAGCCCGTTCCTCACCGAGGTGTGGGAGCGTGCGTACAACAACGGCTGCACCCAGCTCGAGGTGGGGTTCCCTCGCAATGATGCCCTGCTAGCCGCGACTGATGACGACCGAGCACAGGTAAGAGCACGGTTGGGGTTGCAAGAAGACGAGACCGCTGTTTTATATATGCCTACGTGGCGAGTGCGACGGAGCCCACGTAAGAAGGGCCTCGATCTCACTGAGTTCGCCGACTCTCTTCCAGCCGGCATGAGACTTCTCGTGCGTGACCACTACTACCACGACAAGCGAGTTCAACGGCAGGTTCCAGAAAACGTGCTCAATGTCTCTAAGGGCTGGGAAGTCGAAGAGCTCTATCTCGCCTCCGACGCACTCATTACGGACTACTCCTCAGCGATGTTCGACTACGCGTTGCTAGACAAGCCCATAGTTCTCTTTACCGACGACTGGGATGACTATCGCTGGGCGCGAGGCGCGTACTTTGACATTACGGCCGATGCGCCTGGCTTGGTTGTCAACACCGGCGACGATTTGGCAGCGGCCTTCCAAGCGGGAACGTTCCGGGATGAGGGTTACGGCGACCGCCGGCGGTCCTTCCGTGAACGATTCGCCACCTACGAAGATGGCCGATCCGCCGAACGCGTGGTCCGGATTGCACTTCTGGGAGAGGACCCGAGCGCTCACGTCGGGCGAGGCTACCCGGCTGAGCGCCCTGGCGGCTGGACTACCCACCCGCGTGTGAGCCACCCCGAGAACCCGTCAATCGAGCCTCGCTTAGAACCACTCGGAACACCGGCGGCGTGGCGGGTGGAACGCATGGTGGCAGCTGGAGGACCGCTCATGGACACAGCGCCGTCAGCCATGTCAGCAATCACAGCCGTGTCAGCAATCACAGCGGTGACGCCGTTGTCAGCAGCATCGCCTACACAGTTGTCGGCCTCGCCGGTCGCTTCTGCGTCGTCAGCGGCCTCAGAAGACGCGCGTTAGAGGCTCCACGCCGTCTTCAACAGTTCTTCGGGCACAAACTTGGTCTTGCCCTTCATCTCCGAGAAGTCGGCCATCTCAATCGCCTCGCCCCGTAGCGCGGTGAACTTACCCGAGTCGCCTGCTGCCACAGCGTTAATGGCTGCGACACCAAAGCGCGTCGCAAGCAGGCGATCGGTTGCTGTGGGCACTCCCCCGCGCTGAACGTAACCAAGCACCGTGAGCCGGGCAGGAAAGCCTGTCAGGTTCTCGATGGCGTGGGTGACTTGCTGGCCAATCTGTCCAGCAATGGGGTTCCCACGGTGGTCAAGTGTCTCGCTCGCGTCCCACGCGCTGCCCTCGACAGGGATCGCGCCTTCGGCGACAGCCACAATCGAGAAGTTCTTGTAGCGGTGGCGATGACGGATTTTCTTGGCAATGGCCTCAATGTCGAAGGGTGACTCAGGCGCCAAAATAATGTCTGCGCCCCCGGAGATTCCCGCTGTCACGGCAATCCAACCACTGTGGCGTCCCATGAGCTCCACCACCATCACACGGTTGTGTGACTCTGCTGTCGAGTGGAGGCGGTCAATGGCGTCGGTCGCGATTGAGACCGCGGTGTCGAAGCCGATGGACGCGTCTGTTCCTACCACGTCGTTATCGATGGTCTTGGGGATGCCAATGACCGGTACGCCGGAGTCGTTCACCTTCGACGCTGCCTTGAGCGTGCCGTCTCCACCGATGCAGATCAGGGCATCCAGCTTCTCGTCCTCAACGGTTTGCTGGACCGCCTCGATCCCACCCTTTTCTTTGTGGGGGTGGCAACGATCCGTGCCCAACATGGTCCCACCGTGGACCAGGATTCCGCTCACGTCATCCCTGGTCAATGGGACGGCGTCGCCTTCGATCACGCCGCGCCAGCCTTTGTGAAAGCCCACAATCGACATGCCGTGCTGGGTGGTGCCGCGCTTGACGATCGCGCGGATGGCGGCGTTTAAGCCGGGGCAGTCTCCGCCCCCAGTGAGGATTCCTACTCGCATGGCTCCAACTCTAGTGTCCAGCCGTGCGCCAGTCCGCACCCTTGCCGACATTCACGTCGAGAGGGACAGACAGTTCGCCGGCAGCGTGCATTCGTGTGACCAAAATAGCTTCAACTGCGTCTTCTTCGCCTGGTGCCACTTCGACCACCAGTTCATCGTGCACCTGCAACAGCTGTCGAGATGCAAGACCTTGGTCCTTAAGGTCTGCGTCGACCCCAAGCATTGCCTTCTTAATCAAGTCTGCTGCGCTGCCTTGGATTGGCGCGTTGAGCGCGACCCGCTCGGCAATATCGCGTCGCTGACGGTTAGTCGACGTCAAGTCGGGCACATAGCGCCGGCGCCCAAAGATCGTTTCGGTGTAGCCGTCTTGACGCGCACGCTCTACGACTGAACGCAGGTAGTCGCGGACTCCACCAAAACGCGCGAAGTAGTCGTCCATGAGGGCCTGCGCGTCACCAACAGGGACTGCCAGCTGCCGTGCCAACCCAAAGGCGGACAACCCATACGCGAGCCCGTAGCTCATCGCTTTGACTTTGGAGCGCATCTCAGGCGACACCTCTTCTGGCGTCACGCCAAATACCCGTGCTCCCACATATCTGTGTAGGTCTTCACCCGCCCGGAACGCTTCAATAAGCCCTTCGTCGCCGCTTAAGTGCGCCATAATGCGCATCTCGATCTGGCTGTAGTCCGCAGTCAGCAGCGTCGAGTAGCCCTCCCCCACGACAAAGGCTTCGCGAATCCGATGTCCCTCGGGGGTGCGGATAGGGATGTTCTGCAGGTTTGGATCTCTGGAACTCAACCTGCCCGTTGACGCCACTACTTGAGAGAACGTGGTGTGGATACGACGATCGTCGCGGACAGCCTGGTGAAGGGTCTCGATGATTTGCCCGAGCTTGGCCGCATCCCGGTGAGCCAACAGTGCCTCAAGAAAAGGGTGAGGGTTCTTCGCTTGCAAGTCGGCAAGCGACGCCGCGTCGGTTGAGTACCCGGTCTTGATCCGCTTGGTCTTGGGCATACCCAAGCGTTCGAACAAGACCTCCTGTAGCTGTTTAGGCGAACCGAGGTTCACCTCAGTACCGCCGATGGCCTCGTATGCCTGGCTTGCGGCGAACGCGGCACGCTCCCGTGCTCCGTCAGCAAGAGTGCTGAGGTGCTCCACGTCGATCGCAACCCCTGCGTGTTCCATACGCGCCAACACCGAGATCAACGGGATCTCCAAGTCGCGGTAGAGCTCGCTCATCTGGCGTCGGTCTACCTCCGCGTCGAGTTCTGCGGAAAGTGTGGAGACGTGGGCTGCCGTGCGGCCCGCAGCGACAGCGGCCGATGCGTCCAGCCCTAGATCTAGTTCGTCGCCTGCCGCTCCACTACTGTCACGCACCCCCAAGTAGCGTTCTAGCACCGACTCGAGGTCGAAGCCCCGCTGGTCAGCATTGATGAGAAAAGCACTGATTTGGGTATCACCGACAATGCCTTGCAGGTCGATTCCGCGGGCCGCCAGCGCGTGCCACGCGTCTTTAGCCGAGTGCAAGGTCTTGCCCACGGCGTCACTCTCGAGCCAGGATCGTAGGGCGCTCTCTTGGTCAGCAGTGAGCTCCGTCAGGTCAATCCCCCACGCTTGCTCGTTCGCGCTCACCCCAATCGCCCAGGCGTCAGCATCTGCACCAATACGGCCCGCGACATGAAGTGCCACGGGACCAGGCAACGCGGTCACTACCTCAAGCGCGCCGTCCGTGACGACCTCAACCTCTTGTGGAGCGTCAGGTACGTGCGCCGTGGAGTCCCCGGCCGCGAGCGGCAATAACCGCTCGCGCAAAGTCTTGAACTGCAAGGTGTCGCACACCTGATGGATGGCCGCAGCGTCTGCACCCTCATATTCCAAGGCCTCGACGCTCAGTGGGACTTCCAAATCGGTGACGAGGTGGTTGAGCTCACGGTTCAAGCGCACCGCGTCCAGATGATCACGGAGGCTCTGCCCTGCCTTACCCGGGACGTCGTCGGCTTGATCAAGAATCTCGGTCAGACCGCCATACACGCCTATCCACTTCGCGGCAGTCTTGGGGCCCACGCCAGGGACTCCCGGCAAGTTATCGCTAGTCTCGCCCACGAGCGCTGCCAACTCGGGATATTGCTCCGCACGGACGCCGTATCGCTCAATTACCGCATCGGGCGTAAAACGAACCAAATCCGACACGCCCTTGCGCGGATAGAGCAGTGTCACATCGTCAGTGACGAGTTGAATCGTGTCGCGATCCCCAGAAACGACAAGAACGCGCATTCCGGCTTCGCGACCCATGCGCGCGTACGTCGCGAGCAGGTCGTCAGCCTCGTAATTTTCTTTGTCGACGCTCGCGACCCCCAGCGCGTCAAGCATCTCTCGAATGAGTGGGACTTGGGGCTCAAATTCTGGCGGGGTTTGATCACGAGTGCCCTTATAGCTGGGAAGACGCTCAGTCCTGAAGGTCCCGCCCGGCAAGTCGAAGGCGACCGCGACATGCGTAGGAGCGTTGTCTTTCATCAGAGTCGCGAGCATTGTGGTGAAGCCATACACCGCGTTGGTCGGAACCCCCGTCGACGTCATGAAATTTTCGGGAGGCAATGCGAAAAACGCCCGAAATGCCATCGACAATCCATCGATAAGTAGCAGAGTTGGTCGTTGAGTAGCGCTCACTGTGCCAATCTATCCTCTATGACCGACAACGACGACGTGTCACGCGCGGCAGCGTTCGACGGCACCTTGATCGCCCGAATGGGCATCGAGATGGGGGCCGTGGAGCCGGATCGCGCAGAGGGAACGATGCCTGTCGAAGGCAATACCCAGCCCTACGGCCTGCTCCATGGCGGAGCCTCTGCCGTACTGGCTGAAACCGTCGGATCATTTGCCGCCATGGCTCACGCAGGTGACCAATCAATCGCTGTTGGCGTAGATCTCAGCATTACGCATCACCGTGCCGTTCGGTCTGGATACGTGACAGCCGTCGCCACTGCATTGCACCGCGGACGCACCCTTGCCTCGTATGCGGTTGCCGTCACCGACGGCGACGGCCGCCTTGTCGCATCGGCCCGTCTTACGTGCGCAATTCGCAACTCGCCGCAACAAGCTCGAAACGACCGTGCCGTATCTTGATTGAATGTTGATCCGGAGGGGAAACTTGACGAACAGAATCGACCGACACGCGATGGTGCGTGGCTTGATCGTGATCGCTGTCGCAGCAATCGCGTTCATGGCCTACGTGGCAATAGCGCCTAGCGCAGCTGCCACAGGCACCGATCTCACCGCGGTAGTGGCAACGTCACCTGCAGGTGACGTTGTGTCACAAGCGATATCCGCTGAAGTGGCACTACCAGAAACCGTAGGCGGCGACGGAGGTGACGAGCCACAGCGCGGCGACAATCGGGTACTGCAACAGTTACTCAACGGAATCGTGTTTGGCCTGCTGTTGGCCCTTGCATCGGTGGGGTTGTCGCTGATTTACGGCACTACCGGCCTCAGCAACTTTGCCCATGGAGAGCAGGTGTCGCTCGGCGCGCTACTGACGTTCTTCTTCGTCACTCCCCAACCAGTGACGTTGCCGCTCTTGCCTTGGGAGTTCAACTTGGGTTGGCCGCTGGTGCCGGCAGCGCTCGCTGCGATTGCGCTGAGTGCCGGCACTGGATGGTTACAGGACAAGTTCTTGTGGTCGAAACTCCGCAAGCGAAAAGTGACGCTCGTCCAGCAAATGATCGTCTCTATCGGTCTCTCACTGGCACTGCTGAACTTTGTTCAGTGGTGGTTTGGTGCGGAGCGCCACCGCCTGTCGACGAGCGCGATTACCCGCATCTCGCTCGGGCCCGTTTCGATAAGCCAGACCACCCTTATCTCCGTTGGCATATCCCTCGCCTGCCTCGCTGGCGTCGCCTACTTCTTGCTACGCACCCGAATAGGACGAGCGACTCGCGCAGTGTCAGACAACCCTGCGCTCGCCTCAGCCTCCGGGATCCGCGTCGAACGGGTAATCCGACTGGTGTGGGTGCTTGCGGCCGGACTTGCGGCCGTTGGCGGTATTTTGCTCGCGCTCTACGACAACGCCACCGCATTCGACGTCGGTGCGCGGTTGCTGTTGCTCATGTTCGCGGCAGTGACCCTTGGCGGACTCGGCCACCCGTTCGGGGCTCTCGTGGGATCGATCGTGATTGGTATTGCCGTCGAGATGTCGACGCTGGTGCTGGGAACTGACCTCAAGTACGGAGTCGCCCTCGGCATTCTGATCTTGGTGCTACTGGTGAGACCACAAGGAATACTCGGACGAGCAGAAAGGGTGGGCTAACTCATGAATATCCTCCTTGATTCCATCAATGAGCTTTTCGCGCCCGCCACTGCGGCTTTCGCCTTGGCCGCCATAGGCCTGAACTTCCACTTCGGACTCACCGGACTGCTCAACATGGGCCACGCAGGCTTCATGTTGCTCGGCATGTACGGATATGCCATTTCCACGCAACACGGCGCACCTATCTGGCTCGCCGTGATTGTCGCGATGGTGGTAGCCACCCTGTTCGGGCTGCTGTTAGGTTGGCCAACCCTGAAGCTGCGCGGTGACTACTTAGCTATCGCCACCATCTCCGCTTCTGAACTCATCCGGTATATAGGGCGGTCTAACTCTCTCCAGAGTCTGACCGGAGGATCAACCGGCATCAGAGGCAACGACTTCAAGTTCACCTTCGAGGCGCTCAGCCCTTTCCCCGACCAAAACATCACCCTCTTGTTCTGGACCCGACACGGAACTCTGTCGTCGAGCTGGTGGCTCGTAGTGGTCAGCTGGATCGCCGTTGGCCTCTTCGCACTGCTGTATTGGCAGCTCGCGCGTAGCCCGTGGGGGCGCGTGCTCAAGGGAATTCGTGAAGACGAAGACGCGGTGCGCTCGCTGGGCAAGAACGTCTACTCCTACAAAATGCAGGCCCTCGTACTCGGTGGTGTCATCGGCGCACTTGGCGGAGTGTTGTGGTCACTCGGCGGCTCCGTCGCACCAGATGCCATGGGACGTCCCACAACGTTCTGGCTGTGGACATTGTTGTTACTAGGTGGTGCCGCCACAGTATTTGGCCCGGTCCTCGGATCAATGTTGTTCTGGATGGCTCTTGTCTCAGTCAGGGGCATCTCCAACGCATTGATCCCTGACTCAGTGCTCTCCCCGATTCAGATCGCCCCATTCTCCCTAGTGCTGGTGGGAATCACGCTCATGTGTCTGGTGATCTTCAGACCCCAAGGAGTCTTGGGCAATAAGAAGGAGCTGGCTTTCAATGACTGACGCATTCGCAGACGTCCCCCACGAGCCGGGGGCTCCCAAGCAGGATCCGATCATCATTGCAGACCGCGTTCAGCGACGTTTCGGTGGACTCACCGCAGTCGATGTTGAGCACTACGAAGTGCAGCGTCACGCGATCACCGCCCTCATTGGCCCGAACGGCGCCGGTAAGTCCACCTTCTTCAACCTCCTCACCGGCTTCGACAAGCCCCAGCGAGGGGAGTGGCTCTTTAACGGGCACTCGATGAAGGGCACCTCCCCGGCCAAGATCGCGCGCGCAGGCAAGGTCCGTACGTTCCAGTTGACGAAGGCACTCAACCGCATGACGGTCATCGAGAACATGCGACTCGGGGCCGCAGAACAGGGTGGTGAAAACTTCTTCCGAGCGTTGGCGAGCCCTATGTGGCGCAGCCGAGAGAAAGAGATCACCGAACAAGCGCACGATCTACTCAACCGCTTCAAGCTGTACGAGAAGCGTAACGACCACGCTGGCTCGCTCTCCGGAGGACAACGGAAACTCCTGGAAATGGCTCGGGCGCTGATGTCGGACCCAGAGATGATCATGCTCGACGAACCGATGGCCGGCGTGAACCCCGCACTTACCGAATCGCTTCTCGAGCACGTCGTCAAGCTCAAAGATGAGGGCAAATCGATTCTGTTCGTGGAGCACGACATGCACATGGTTCGCCGCATCGCACAGTGGGTCACTGTCATGGCCGAGGGACGCATCATCGCAGAGGGCCCGCCTGACACCGTCATGCAAAACCCTGCCGTACAAGACGCATACCTGGGGGCGCACCACGACACAGACATCTCGGAGGAAGCCTCATGATCGACGCGTCCGTCATTCTTCATGCCGATAATCTCTTCGCTGGCTATTTGCCCGGTATCGATATCCTCAATGGTTGTTCCATGGAAGTTCGCGAAGGTGAACTGATTGGCATTATTGGGCCGAACGGTGCGGGTAAGTCCACCTTTTTGAAGGCGCTATTCGGACTGGTGCCGGTGCGAAAGGGCACCGTCACCCTAGCCAACAAAGACATCACCAACCAACGGGCTGACGAGTTGGTACGAATGGGTGTGGGTTTTGTTCCGCAATCCAGCAATGTGTTCCCCTCCCTCACCATCATGGAGAATTTGGAGATGGGAGCGTTCCAACGCCCCAAAAAGTTCCGCGAGCAGTTCGAGAGAATTGGCGAGTTGTTCCCCAAACTCGTGGAACGTAAGCACCAACGGGCGGGATCGTTATCTGGCGGTGAACGCCAAATGGTCGCGATGGCACGTGCCCTGATGATGGACCCGCAGGTCCTGCTCTTGGACGAGCCCTCCGCTGGCCTCTCCCCCGACCGGCAAGACGAGACCTTTATGCGCACGCGGGAAATCAATAAGTCTGGCGTGACCGTCATCATGGTGGAGCAAAACGCCCGCCGCTGCCTCCAGATCTGCCACCGCGGCTACGTTCTGGACCAGGGTACGACGGCGTACACGGCTACCGGCCAAGAGCTACTGAAGGATCCCAAGGTCATCGAGCTCTACCTCGGCACGCTCGGGGCGTAGCACTCCACCCGAACCACGGCTCATAGCTGAGGGCCCCGCTGGCGCGTTGCCGGCGGGGCCCTTCAGTCGCTAGCGGCCCCTCTAGGACTCCGTGCACAGGCCCGCCGAATAGGGCTTGACATGCCACGAGGGCCCTGGCCTAAGCCAGAGCCCTCGTGGACTGAGTCCTGATGAGTCAGATCAGTCCGTGGGGACCTCTCCGTAAACCTCAGAGACCCAGTTCTGCACGTTGTTCTCGTCGTACAGGTACACGCCAACATATGCCGCTGACGGGTCGTTGTTCTCGTTGATGGGCCCAACGCCGGAAACCGCCTTGTAGATGATGTCTTCACCATCTTCAAGCAGCGCCGCGCAGTCTGCGAAGCCCGAGCACTCGGTGCCGCCATTGGCGCCCGATACGGCGGCCATCGAGGCCTGAATCGAGGGTCCATCCGTGGCACCTGCGTGGACGGCAGCAAGTGCTGCGAGCATCACTGCGTCGTATGACTCAGCGCCATAGGCGAACGAGTCAAGTGCCGAGCCGTGAACCTCGTTCAGGCGTTCCTTGAACTCTGCGTCCGGCTCGGCACCAGGAATGGTGCCCTGTGCACCTGCAATGGCTCCAGGCTCCAGGTCTTTCGAGTAGTCAGCAGTGTTGCCATCCGTCATGTACAGGGTCGTCGGGTCCATACCTGCAGCCAGGAGTGACGGAATGATTTGCTTGGTCTGGTCGAACGCGATCAGCACAATTGCCTGTGGGTTGGTGCTCATTAGCGCCTCAACCTCAGCACTGAAGTTGGTCGCGGCCGGGTCAAACTCGTCACCAGGGTTACCGTACGTAATGGTGCCCCCGGCATCTTCGATAGTGGTCTTGATGACGTCACGCAGGCCAGTGCCGTAGTCCTCGTTGAAAACCAGCAGACCCACGTCAGTGTGACCATCTTCAAGAATCAAGTTCGCCAGAGCGTTGCCCTGGACCGAGTCCGGCGGAGCAGTCCGGAAGAAGAAGTCGTTGTAGCCAGAAAGTTCGGTCGCGGTGTTCGCAGGCGAGATCTGTACGACCTCCGCAGCCATCACGTCATCAATGAAGTTGAGCGTTACAGCCGACGACGCGGCGCCGACGATAACCGACACTCCATCTGAAATGAGTCGAGATGCAGACTGGGGTGCGATCTGTGCCTGCTGTGTGTCAGACGAGTCATCGTGAGTGATCTTGACGTCTTGACCCAACACGCCGCCAGCCTCGTTGATCTCTTGCTGAGCCAGGTTGACACCCGCAACTTCAGGTGGGCCCAGGAACGCGAGCGAACCAGTCAGCGGCAATACCGTGCCGATGTGCAACGCGTCAGTTGAGCCACCGTTACCGGACCCTGATCCCTCATTGCCGTCGCCAGAAGCGCAGGCCGCAAGGGCGAGCGAGGCCGTAGCGGCAAGTGCCGCGCCCCGCGCGATGGTGTTCCATCGTGCCATGTTGTATTCCCTCCACACCTGGCGTTGATCCACCAGGCAATAGCTCCGGGGACGGTCCCCAGAGGCATTATCACCACGGTAGCGTCACGACGTTTCAAATGGGAGTTAAACGCGTCACAATCTCGTAACCTCGGTAGAAGGGAGGGACAGTATTCGCTCAATACCTTCTTTAAACGCAAGACTCTCGCGGAGTTCACTATTTCAATATGGCGAGAGGCATTGCTAGGCGCCATGACACCTAGATGCGGTTATGACTTTGAGTCACCCATCTGATCGATGACAGCTTCAGCAACTTCGCGCATAGTCAAACGCCTGTCCATCGACGTCTTCTGAATCCATCGGAAGGCCTCGGGCTCATTGAGACGCATCTTCTCCATCAGCAAGCCTTTGGCGCGCTCAACCTTTTTGCGCGTGTCCATCCGCTCATTGATGTCTGCGATCTCAGATTCGAGAGCACGAATCTCTACAAAGCGTGAGGCGGCAATCTCCACGGCGGGGAGCAGGTCTGCCGGAGTAAAGGGCTTCACCACGTAAGCCATGGCACCGGCGTCACGTGCACGCTCTACGAGCTCTGTCTGACTAAACGCTGTCAAGAGCACGACAGGCGCGACTCGCGCCGCAGCAATCTTCTCAGCAGCCGTAATGCCGTCCATGATGGGCATCTTGATGTCCATCACGACCACATCAGGCTTGTGCTCGATCGCCAGCGCTACGCCCTCTTCGCCGTTGGCGGCCTCGCCAACCACGTCGTAGCCACCCTCGGTAAGGGTCTCGACGATGTCCATCCGAATCAGGGCCTCGTCCTCAGCCACGACGGCACGGCGCTTTTTCGTAGCAGGCGCACCGACCGGCTCTACAAAATCATTGGTCTCAGTCACACCGTCCACCTTAATGTCCCTTGGGCTCGTTAGGTACAACAATCGGCCCGATGCGCTGATTTTTGGCGTCTAACTGGCACCTTTTGGGGCTAGAAGGGACTTAGCACCCCCAAAGACGCGCTAGCCTATTATCCGCTGGCCCCGATAGCCCAACTGGCAGAGGCATACGGCTCAAACCCGTACCAGTGTGGGTTCGAATCCCACTCGGGGCACCACGTCTCGGCTCATAGGTGAGCCGAGATTGAGAACGAGGAGACTTGAGTGTCCCAGACCACGCGTCACATTGCGCTTGTGGCCCACGACCACAAAAAGCCCGAGCTTCTCGAGTGGGCGAGTTTCAACAAGGGAACCCTGGCCAAGCACCGCCTTTACGCCACTGGGACTACCGGGAGCATGCTGGAGAATGAGTTGAGCCTAGACGTTCACGCATTCTTGTCTGGGCCTGTGGGTGGAGACCAACAAATTGGCGCACGTATCGCCGAGGGCGGTATCGACATGCTGATCTTCCTGTGGGACCCGCTCGAGGCGCAACCACACGACCCCGATGTCAAGGCGCTGTTGAGACTTGGAACGGTTTGGAACATCCCGATGGCCACTAACCTCGCGACCGCCGACTATTTGATCGCCTCTCCCCTGTTTCACGATGAGTACACGCGAGTGATGCCGACGATGGGCCCCCGCCGTTACACCGACTTTGCGGGCGGCTCAGAAGAGTCCTGACAAACGACTGGAGCCCGCTCTCTTACGAGAACGGGCTCCAGTGCTGTCAATACCTGAGGTGCGGCATTACGTGCGGACCTGGCCCACCTTGTGGACAAAGATCGAGTTGGTCGTTCCTGGCACGCCTACGGGAGTACCAGCAACCACCACAACATAGTCGCCGTCAGCAGCCTTGCCCGTGTCCTTGAGATAACGGTCAACCATGTTGACCATCTCGTCGGTGGTCTCGACGGGGTCAACCAGTTGCGCGTCGACACCCCAACTGAGCGCTAGGCGCTTCTGCGTCTTGACGTCCGGCGTAAACGCCAGCATGGGCACCTGCGGACGCAGACGCGCCATACGGAGCGCGGAGTCGCCAGACTGAGTGAAGGTCACGATGTACTTGATGTCCAAGTTGTCGGCAATTTCAGCAGCTGCGTGAGTGACCGAGCCACCGCGCGACTTGGGCGTCGTCAGGAAGGGCGCGATGCGCGTGAAGCCCTTCTTTTCTGTGTTGCTGACAATGCGCGCCATGGTTTCAACGGTCACGATCGGGAAGTCGCCCACCGATGTCTCCCCGGACAGCATGACTGCGTCGGTACCGTCCAGAATGGCGTTCGCACAGTCGGAGGTCTCTGCGCGGGTGGGAACTGGCGAGTGAGTCATGGACTCGAGCACCTGTGTCGCCACGATGACGGGCTTGGCGTAGGCACGGCACAACTCGATTGCGTCCTTTTGCACTAGTGGGACATCTTCGAGTGGCAACTCAACACCGAGGTCACCACGGGCGACCATGATGCCGTCGAAGGCGTGCACGATCTCTTCGAGGTTATCGACGGCCTGTGGCTTCTCAACCTTGGCGATCACGGGGAGAGTGACCCCTTCGGCATCCATGATGCGCTTGACGTCAGCGTAGTCCTCTGCAGATCGCACAAACGAGAGTGCGATGAAGTCTGCACCGAGCTTTATTGCCCAGCGCAAGTCGTCCTCGTCCTTCTCAGAGAGGGCAGGGACGGATACTGCGACACCAGGCAGGTTAATGCCCTTGTTGTTTGACACAGGTCCCGGCACAATTACTTCAGTGACGACGTCAGTGTCGGAGACCTCGGTGACCTTAAGGCTCACCTTGCCGTCGTCAATGAGCAACGTGTCACCAGGTGAGCAGTCTCCGGGTAAGCCCTTAAACGTGGTGCCGCAAATGTCTTTGGTGCCTTCGACGTCACGAGTGGTGATGGTAAACACGTCGCCCTTAGCAAGATCGTGCGGCCCATCAGCAAAGCGACCTAGCCGGATCTTGGGTCCTTGGAGGTCTACTAGCACGGCAACGTTGCGGCCAGCCTCTTCAGCTGCCTGGCGAACGTTGCGGTAAACCTGCTCGTGCTCTTCCGCACTTCCGTGAGAGCGGTTGATTCGGGCGACATCCATCCCCGCATCCACCAACTGGCGCATGTTTTCGAGGGCGGCCGTCGCGGGGCCGATGGTACAGACAATCTTGGCGTTTCGCATGGTCTCCAACTTAGCGGTTCTTTACCCGGATCGCGGACGCGTGCGCCGTGACCGGAACTGGAAGCTCGGTGCTACCGAGCAAATGTTCGTCGATTGCGGCTGCTGCCGCACGTCCCTCCGCGATCGCCCATACTATGAGCGACGCACCCCTTCCAGCGTCTCCGGCGACGAATATCCCGTCAACACTGGTCGTGTAATCCGTGGCACGCTGGATCTCACCACGGTCTGAGACTGCCACGTCACTTTGTGTTGTCAAGTGAGCAGTTTCAGGACCAGTAAACCCCATTGCGATGAGGACCAAGTCCGCGGGGATCTCTTTCTCAGTGCCTGGCGTGGGGGTACGCGAGCCATCCGCGTTGTACTGAGTTTGGGCGACCACCAACCGCTTGACGTGACCGCTGTCGTCACCTTCAAAGCGGACTGTTGACGCGAGGTAGTCACGCGAACCGCCCTCTTCGTGGCTCGACGAGACCTCAAACAATCGCGGCTCTGTGGGCCACGGCTGATTGTCGGGGCGCTCAAGCGGTGGCCGGGCACCGATGGCAAGCGTTGTCACTGATGCCGCCTGCTGCCGCAAGGCGGTGCCAATGCAGTCGGAGCCCGTGTCACCGCCGCCAATCACCACCACGTGCTTGCCAGTAGCGGTGATCTGCTCAGGGAACACGTCCCCGGCAGCCGCCTGGTTGCCTTGGTGCAGATATTGCATCGCAAAGTGAATGCCATCAAGTTCACGGCCGGGCATTGGGAGGTCCCTGGGCAGGGGTGCTCCGGTCGCTACTAGCACCGCGTCATAACGCGCCCTGAGCTCGTTCCAGGGCAAGTCAACGCCAATATGCACTCCGGTGCGAAAGCGCGTGCCCTCGGCCGCCATTTGCTCAATCCGGCGGTCAATATGGTGCTTCTCCAGTTTGAAATCAGGCACCCCGTAACGCAAGAGGCCACCTAGTCGATCATCTTTCTCGAACACTCTGACCGTGTGGCCTACGCGGGTGAGTTGTTGAGCGGCAGCGAGGCCAGCGGGCCCAGAGCCCACCACCGCGATGGTCTTACCTGTTTGCCGCTGAGGCACGATGGGCTGGACATTGCCGTGCTCAAACGCGTGATCGATAATTTCGACTTCAATGTTCTTGATTGTCACTGCGGGCTGGTTAATGCCAAGCACACACGAACTCTCGCATGGTGCAGGGCAAATTCGGCCCGTGAACTCAGGGAAGTTGTTTGTCTCGTGGAGTCGCTCGATGGCGTCTTTCCAGTGGCCTTCCCTGACGAGGTCGTTCCACTCCGGTATCAAGTTGCCTAACGGGCAGCCTTGATGGCAGAACGGCACGCCGCAGTCCATGCACCTAGATGCTTGGCGTCGGAGCACGGCATCATCTCGACCGAGCTCGTCGCGGACTTCTTTCCAGTCGAGTAGGCGCACCGGAACTGGCCGGTTGCGAGGCAACTCTCGCTCACGCACTTTCAAAAACCCACGGGGATCAGCCACCGGTCACCTCCAAGAACGAATTCCAAGCACCCGGGGCGTGTAGATCTCCACCATCGGCTTCAAGTTCCGCAAGCGCCGTACGCACTCGCGCGTATTGCGCGGGAAGAATCCTCGTAAACCGCTCTCGGAACTCGTCCCACCGTTGCAAGATGTCACGAGCCCGCGGCGAATCAGTGAACTCCTGGTGCCGCGAGATCAGTCGGTGCACGATGGCCTCGTCTTCTGCGTCTAACGGCGCGAACTCGAGTTCGCCCGCAGCGACTGCCTGGGGGTTCACCCGCTCGCGGCGAAGGTCAAGCACGTACGCGGTTCCGCCTGACATGCCTGCGCCAAGATTGCGACCTGTGCGGCCCAGAATCACGGCGGTGCCACCGGTCATGTATTCGAGGGCGTGGTCGCCCACGCCGGCAACGACCGCGCTTGCACCAGAGTTGCGCACCAAGAAGCGCTCCCCCACGAGGCCGCGCAAGAAGATTTCGCCACCGGTGGCCCCGTAGCCCACGACATTGCCTGCGATGACGTCTTTAGAGTCATCCATCATTGCTTCTCGGTGCGGCCGTACCACCACTCGGCCACCCGATAAGCCCTTGGCAACGTAGTCGTTGGCGTCCCCGAGTAGCCGCAGCGTGATGCCTCGTGGCAAGAATGCTCCGAATGACTGCCCCGCAGAGCCGTTAAACGTAATGTCGATAGTGCCGTCGGGCAAGCCCGCGCCACGGTAGCGCTTAGTGACCTCGTGGCCGAGCATGGTCCCGACGGTGCGGTTGACGTTGCGGATAGGCATGTCGAGTGACACGTGCGCACCGTCGTTCAGCGCATCGGCACATAGCTCAATGAGCGTACGGTCCAACGCCTGGTCAAGACCATGGTCCTGAGCGACAGCGCTGGTAATTGCACTACCTTCTGGCGGCCTCACGAGCACTGGCTCCAGATTGAGCCCCCGTGCTTTCCAATGGGTGACGGCTGCGCGGGCATCTAGAGCCTCCACATGCCCGACTGCCTCCGCAATGGAACGAAAGCCGAGTTGAGCCAGATATTCACGGACCTGCTGGGCAATGAACTCAAAGAAGTTCACCACAAACTCAGGCTTACCGGTAAAACGCTCCCGCAGCTCGGGGTTCTGAGTAGCGACACCTACCGGGCACGTATCAAGATGGCATACGCGCATCATGATGCATCCCTCGACAACCAGCGGAGCTGTCGCAAAGCCAAACTCTTCGGCACCTAGCAGCGCTGCCACCATCACGTCGCGCCCGGTCTTGAGTTGTCCATCCACTTGAACAACAATCCGGTCGCGCAAGTCGTTGAGTACGAGCGTCTGCTGGGTCTCTGCCAACCCGATCTCCCACGGTGCCCCCGCATGCTTGAGAGAGTTCAGCGGGCTCGCTCCGGTTCCACCGTCCTGGCCAGAGATCAGCACGACGTCCGACTTACATTTGGCCACCCCCGCCGCGATAGTTCCGACACCCACCTCAGAAACCAACTTGGTGTGGATACGCGCAGAGGGGTTGGCATTCTTCAGGTCGTGGATCAGTTGCTTAAGATCCTCGATCGAATAAATGTCGTGATGAGGAGGCGGGGATATCAGGCCCACACCGGGCGTGGAATGCCGAGTCGCGGCGATCCAGGGGTAGACCTTATTGCCTGGTAGTTGACCACCCTCACCGGGTTTGGCGCCTTGTGCCAGTTTGATTTGCAAATCGTCTGCATTGACCAAGTACTCACTGGTGACTCCGAACCGTCCCGACGCCACTTGCTTGATTGCGCTACGGCGCTCAGGGTCATAGAGCCGCTCTGGCGACTCGCCGCCTTCACCGGTATTCGATCGCGCGCCCAGACGATTCATCGCAATAGCGAGCGTCTCGTGTGCCTCTGCCGAGATGGACCCGTAGGACATCGCGCCGGTGTTGAAACGCTTGACGATCTCGCTCACAGGCTCGACTTCTTCAATGTCGATCGCAGGCCGGTCGCTCGAGAAATCAAGCAACCCCCGCAACGTCATGAGGCGCTTCGAGTGATCATCGACACGATCCGTGTACTCACGGAACACGTCGTAGCGACGAGTACGTGTCGCGTGCTGCAACGTGAAAACCGTATGAGGGTCGAAGAGGTGCTCCTCGCCGTCACGGCGCCACTGGTACTCGCCACCGGTCCTTAAGCGTTCGTGAGGTGGCATGTCGCCCGATGCCGGGTACGCATCGGCGTGCCGTTGTGCGACCTCTTGCGCAATCACGTCAAGCCCCACACCATCAATTTGGCTAGGTGTCCCAGTGAAATGCCTTCCGACCAGTTCACGCGACAAGCCAACTGCTTCGAAGACCTGAGCACCGCGATATGACGCGATAGTCGAGATGCCCATCTTGGACATGATCTTCAGAACGCCCTTACCGAGAGCCTTGATGAGGTTTCGGAACGCCTGCTCGGGCGTCACATCCCCCAGATAGCCGCGATCAGCCAGGTCTTCGACAGTTTCCATTGCGAGGTACGGGTTGACCGCCGCACCCCCGTAGCCAATGAGCAGCGCAACGTGATGCACTTCTCGCACGTCGCCTGCTTCTACCAGCAAAGACACACGAGTGCGGGTGTGCTGACGCACCAGATGGTGATGCACCGCAGAGGTCAGCAAAAGCGAAGGAATGGGCGCGAACTCTTGGTTAGAGTCACGGTCCGACAGCACGATGAATGACACTCCGTCGCCAACCGCCTGATCCACTTCGGCGAAGATCTCAGTGAGCCGTCGCTCGAGCCCTTCCTGCCCGTCGCTTACCCGGTAAAGCCCGCGAACTTTGCGAGCCGAGAAGATCCCTTGGAGGTTCGGCACCGCATCGATGTGCAGAATCTTTGCAAGCTCATCGTTGTCGATGACAGGGAAGTCGAGCAAGATCTTGCGTGCGTGCTCCGGCGTCGCATCGAGCAGATTGGGCTCGGGGCCAATAGCGCCACCAATGGCTGTCACTAACTCTTCGCGAATGGCGTCCAACGGAGGGTTGGTCACTTGTGCAAACATCTGCGTGAAGTAATCGAATAGCAACCGCGGACGCTCAGACAGCACTGCGATAGGCGTATCTGAGCCCATCGCACCAATGGGTTCGGCGCCCTCCTTGGCCATGGGGGTCAACAGCCGCTTGAGTTCCTCGTCGGTGTAGCCAAAAGCGCGCTGGCGCCTTTTGACCGATGACCGCGAATGCACCACGTGCTCACGCTCAGGGACCTCAGCTAAGCGCACGGCGTTGTCGCGCACCCACTCTTCGTAAGGATGCTCATCACTGAGCTGCGATTTGACCTCTTCGTCCTCGACAATGCGCCCGGCACCAGTGTCTACCAGCAACATCCTGCCCGGCTGGAGGCGTCCCTTACGCACAACTTTGGTGGGGTCAATATCGAGTAGCCCTGCTTCGGAACCGGCAACGACCAGTCCGTCGTCGGTGAGCCAAAAACGCCCAGGACGCAAACCGTTGCGGTCCAAAGTGGCACCAATCACTGTGCCGTCGGTGAAGTGCAGCGCCGCGGGTCCGTCCCAAGGCTCCATAAGCGTCGAGTGATACTCGTAGAAAGCGCGCCTTGCAGGGTCTATTTCACTGTTGTTTTCCCATGCCTCCGGCATCATCATCAACACCGCGTGAGGCATGGAGCGACCAGCAAGGTGTAGCAACTCGAGGGCCTCGTCAAAGGAGGCGGTGTCTGACGCAGATGGAGTGCACACTGGCGTCAAATCCGCGAAGTCTCCCAGCAAAGCCGAACTCATGGTGCCTTCTCGTGCCGACATCCAGTTGCGGTTTCCCTGGACAGTATTGATTTCGCCGTTGTGGGCAATGCCCCGCAAGGGCTGGGCGAGCGCCCAAGACGGGAAAGTGTTGGTCGAGAAGCGGGAGTGAACTAGTGCAAGTTCCGACGCGAACAGCTCGTGCTTGAGGTCTGGGAACACCTGCTCGAGCTGATAAGTCGTCAACATGCCTTTGTACGTGAGTGTCCGGCATGACAGTGAAGCAAAAAAAGGCCCACCCTGGCGCTCAGAACGTTTGCGCACACGGTAGGCCTTGCGGTCGAGGTTGATGCCCGATTCGCCTTGAGCGGCGATCACCACCTGGCGGAAGTAGGGCATGGTCTCTCGGGCAGTAGGTCCGAGAGACGACGGGTCGACCGGCATGTCCCGCCAACCCAGAACATCCACGCCTTCTACCCTCGCCGCGCTCTCAAACGCGCGCACTTCGTCGTCTTCCGAGCCAGGGGTCAGAAACGCAATGCCCACGGCATAGGTGCCCGCCACGGGCAGATCAAAATCGACGACCTCGCGTAAGAATGCGTCAGGAACTTGAGTGAGGAGACCAGCGCCATCGCCCGTCTCAATCTCGGCGCCCACAGCGCCGCGGTGTTCGAGGTTCTTCAGTGCCGTCAGACCGTAGTCGACGATATCCCGTCCGGGTGTGCCGCGGAGCGTGGCGACAAATGCCACTCCGCACGCGTCATGCTCATACGCGGGACTATAGAGGCCCTGCGCTGATGGGGTCGCTGAAACTACCTCGCCCATATCACCATCCCTTACCGTTGTCGGCCCATGCCGAGAACTTGTTGGTTTATTGGGGCGCCATTGTCCCAGGAGAACTCACGGGTGAAAAGACTACCGCGATTTTCGCTCAGGTAAAGACTGTTCTATGACTTTGCCGCATCGGTGTCGGCTTCATCACTTTCGTTCGGCGCATTCGATACGGCCGATGCGGGGGCTGAATTCTCGCTGTCTGGCTCCCCTGCCGCGTCAGAATCAGTCGCGAGTGCTGGGGCAGCGAGCATTTCGCGCGGTACCCGCTGCGTGATCTGAGCTTGGCGTCGACCGAGTACAACGAACATGGTGGCTGCCAACGTAAGCATCACGATCGAGACCCAGACGTTGATGCGTAGCCCTCCGACCGTGACCGCCGTGTCGATCCGGACCATCTCGATCCACAGGCGACCACTGACGTAAACGCCCACATATAACCAGAAGGCCCTGCCTCCACGTAGGTCAAAACGCCTATCAAGCCAAATGATGAGCGCGGCGCCTGCGAGGTTCCACACCATCTCGTACAAGAACGTGGGGTGGAACGTCTCAAACTGCTCGTACCCCACAGGACGGTATGGCGCGTCAACCTGCAGTGCCCAGCCAACGGTAGTAGGAGCACCGAAGAGCTCTTGGTTGACGTAATTGCCGAGCCGCCCGATTGCTTGAGCGATCAAGACTGCTGGAGCGGTCGCATCGGCAAAAGCAGTAAAAGATGCTTTCTTGCGGCGGGCCCCTATGAAAGCTCCCAGAGCTCCGAACGCGACGGCACCCCAAATGCCCAGGCCGCCCTCCCAAATTCTGAGCGCCGCGAGCGGGTCTCCACCCTCACCAAAATATGGTCCTGGTGTGGAAACTACGTGGTAAATACGACCACCGACAATGCCAAAAGGCACGGCCCACATGGCAATCTCGCCCACAGTTTCTGCGTCGCCCCCGCGTTCGACCCAGCGTCGCGTTGTGAGCCACAGTGCGAAGAAAATCCCTGCGAGAAGGCACAGCGCATAGGTGTGAATCGTGATGGGCCCAAGAGAGAAAGAGAGAATCCCTGGAGGCGGCGCCGGGATGGAGGTCGGTGTCATCGTCCCCTTCTCACGCCTTCGACAAGCTCGGCGCCCGTTTGTCGCAACGCGGCGAGGCCTGCCTCTGTGTCGCTGTTCTCCGTCAGGCACCGGACAAAGGCGGTTCCGACAATAACACCGTCCGCGTAGCGTGCGACCTCTGCGGCGTGATCTGCAGTGGAAATACCTAGGCCCACGCACACATGCTTTGCACCCGCTAGCCGTGCCTCTCCGACAACCCTCTCAGCCTCTTCGCCCACGGTTGATCGTTTGCCAGTGACGCCCATGACAGAGGTGGCGTAAACAAATCCCCTGCTCGCTTGGACCGTCATGTGCATACGCTCGCGAGTGGTTGATGGAGCCACCAAGAAGATGGTGTCCAGATCCTGGGCGCGAGCGGCAGCAATCCACTCCGGGCTGTTATCAGGTGTCATGTCTGGGGTGATGACACCGGCTCCCCCAGCCTCAGTGACGTTCTTAGCGAAGTTCTCGAGGCCATGCTGAAGCATCAAGTTGAAATACGACATGACCACCGCAGGCGCTCCAGCTGCAGTCACGGCCTCAATTGCTTTAAACGTGTCTTCTAGTCGCACTCCGCCGGAAATCGCGTGTGCAGCGGCATATTGAATAACGGGGCCGTCAAGAAGTGGGTCTGAATACGGCGGGCCAATCTCGATGATGTCGACCCCCACCTCCACAAGTGCCGTCATGGCGCGAATCGAGGTATCGACATCGGGGTAGCCCACCGGCAAGTACGCGATCAGCGCAGCGCGCCCTTCAGCGTTAATAGCGTCCAGGCGGTCGGTCAGTACGCTCACTCGTCTACCTCCGCCAGCATGTCGAACCAACGGGCAGCCTGCTCCACATCTTTGTCGCCGCGGCCGGACAAGGTCACGAGCAGCGTGGCTTCAGGCCCTAGCTCACGACCTAACCGGAGCGCACCAGCGAGCGCGTGGGACGATTCAATAGCGGGCATAATTCCCTCGGTGCGGCTCAGCAGCCGGAATGCGTCCATGGCCTCTGCATCCGTGACCGGCCAGTACTCCGCGCGCCCTATCTCGGCTAGCCAAGCGTGCTGCGGGCCAACTCCTGGGTAGTCCAATCCTGCAGAGATGGAATGGGAGTCGGTGGTCTGCCCCTCCGTGTTTTGGAGGACGTAGGACCGCGATCCGTGCAGCACCCCTTGGGAGCCCGCGGTGATGGTCGCTGCATGGCGAGATGTTTCGACACCATCTCCAGCCGCCTCACACCCAATTAGACGCACCCCCTCGTCATCAAGGAAAGCGTCGAAGCTACCGATGGCATTTGATCCCCCACCAACACAAGCCAAGACTGCATCAGGCAGACCTCCGCGCTCGAGCAGTTGCTCACGTGCCTCGACACTAATGACTCGCTGGAAGTCACGGACCATCGCGGGGAAAGGGTGTGGACCGGCCGCGGTTCCAAAAACGTAAGACGTGGTCTCGACGTTGGCGACCCAGTCTCTAAAAGCCTCGTTGATGGCGTCTCTCAGCGTGCGGGTTCCTGCGGTGACGGGGATAACCTCGGCGCCGAGCAGACGCATACGAGCCACATTGAGTGCCTGCCGCTCAGTATCTTCTTCACCCATGTAAATGACACATTCGAGATCCATGAGAGCGGCGGCTGTTGCGGTGGCCACGCCATGCTGCCCGGCTCCGGTTTCAGCAATCACACGACTTTTGCCGATGCGCTTGGTCAGGAGCGCTTGTCCCAGCACGTTGTTGATTTTGTGGGAACCGGTGTGGTTGAGGTCTTCGCGTTTAAGCAGCACAGTTGCGCCACCCGCGTGGCGAGCAAAACGGGGCACCTCGGTGATGATGGAAGGCCTGCCCGTGTAGTCCCGCGCCAACTGGTCGAGTTCGCCAAAGAAGGCCGGGTCAAGTCGTGCCTTGTCGTACGCATCAGTCAGCTCGTCGAGAGCCGCCATCAGGGCCTCAGGTACGAACTTACCTCCGAAGTCACCGAAGAACGGTCCAGGTGCGCTTTGGAGAGACCCGCTCACGGGCGAACCGCTCGCAATGCTGGGTGCGCACCTGCCGCAACCATCTCAGCCACGGCGGTCCGTGGGTTTTTGTTCTTCACGAGCGCTTCACCAACAAGCACTGCGTCGGCACCCATGCGCGCATACTCCACAACGTCGTGAGAATCACGGATTCCTGACTCGGCAATCCGGATAATGCCATCCGGGATGGTAGGCACTACGCGGGCAAACGTGTGGCGGTCGACTTCGAGAGTCTTGAGGTTACGAGCGTTAACTCCGATAACACGAGCACCCGCGTCAACGGCACGCTTCACTTCTTCTTCGTCATGCACCTCTACTAGCGCGCACATCCCAAGTGAGTGCACTCGCTCAACCAGGCTTTCAAGAGCCATCTGGTCGAGCGCCGCGACAATCAACAGCACCATGTCGGCCCCATGAGCTCGCGCTTCCCACACCTGATACGGCGTGACTACAAAATCTTTACGCAGAATCGGGATGTCAACTTTACGGCGCACCGCATCGAGGTCATCTAGCGAGCCGCCAAAGCGTCGCTGTTCGGTAAGCACCGAGATAACGGTCGCTCCCCCAGCCTCATACTCAGTTGCGAGCGACGCGGGGTCAGAAATATGAGCGAGTTCACCCTTGGACGGGCTCGACCGCTTCACTTCTGCGATCACAGAAACGGCGTCAGAAGCGAGCAGTGAACGCGCATCAATGGCACACGGCAGTCGCGACGCGCGCTCCTTTAGCCTGTCCATTGACGTACCCGACTCGCGCACCTCAAGGTCTTCGCGTACTCCTGCGACGATGCTCTCCAGCACACTCATGGCCGCCCCCTTTCGTTAACACCCATGCTACCTCCGGGTCTGAGCCCCCGTGACCCGTTCACAGATGTACGACAGTCGTCCTCCATGCCTGGCAGCGCCCCAATGGCCTCCGGGGTGCCGGCGCGCGTCATCCCTCACAAGGGAGTGAAGAAGGAAACGAGCATTGAAACGTTGTGCGAAACATCGGTCACCGCCATGGGCGACGAGCACAAGGCATGGGGCCGATAACGATAGAACCCCTGAGGCTGAAGATACGGGATGCAGCGCACCCGAGGATCGTGGTCGCTATTTAAGCGGCTGACCGTGGCCCAGTGCTCTGAGCACGGCACCGACGATGAGTGACACCGCCACAATGCCCACGCCAACCCACACTACGGGCCAGATGGGGAAGGCAAACCCCACTGCGCCGACGAGGAAGCCCAAGACAATTCCGACGTTGGTGACCCAGCCCGCAGTTGTCATACCGCTGTTTGGGAAGGCCTCGTCTGGGAGGTCGTCCGGGCCAATCTCAATGCTTGACATTCATTCTCCTTGCCAGTCGTGCGCCTAGTCTAGCCGCGTGGTACCCGGCGCAAGCGCGACGCGAGCGATATTGCACGCATCATGGCCGCAGCCTTGTCTCTTGTCTCTTGCGCCTCAGTCGTAGGGACTGAGTCGGCCACGATGCCTGCTCCCGCTTGGACATGGGCAACTCCAGATTCGAGGAGTGCCGTGCGAATCGCGATCGCCATATCCATATCGCCCGCGAAGTCGAAATAACCGACAGCACCACCGTAGAACGCACGGCGAGCAGGCTCGATTTCATCAATAAGCGCGATTGCCCGCGGTTTTGGAGCACCTGACAGGGTGCCAGCAGGGAACGTCGCTTCGAAAACGTCAACTGAATTAAAGGTGGGTTCGAGCTCCCCCACGACGGTCGAGCAAATATGCATCACGTGGCTATAGCGGTTGACCTTCATGAAATCCACCACCTCAACGGTCGTGGGAACACACACCTTCACCAGGTCATTGCGTGCGAGGTCAACCAGCATCACGTGCTCAGCGCGTTCTTTAGGGTCAGCGAGCAAGTCGTCTTCAAGGCTCCGGTCTTCTTCAGGAGTGTCGCCCCGTCGACGCGATCCCGCGATGGGGAAGGTCGATACCCGGCCTCGATGTACCGCTGCGAGCGACTCAGGACTTGCGCCGACGACCGCAAACTCGCGGCCCATGTCGTCCTGGAGCTCAAAGTAGTACATGTATGGGCTTGGATTGATGGTGCGTAGTACCCGGTACACATCTAGCGCAGACGCTGAGCTTTCGATATCAAAACGCTGTGCGGGCACCATTTGGAACACTTCGCCATCACGAATGGCGTCCTTTGCGAAGGACACCATGTGCTCGTACTCGCCAGGCTCGCTACGGTCCCGCACTACCGGTTCGGGTGCAGACTCGTCGAGAGCCGACACTTCACCCACTGCACCCTCGACCAACTGGCGCTGCATCGCATCCAAGCGCCCCACCGCATCGGCGTACGCCTGGTCAATACCGGTCTCTTCCGCATCGGCGTTTACCGCATTGGCAATTAGCCACACTGACCCGTCCTGATGGTCAAGTGCGGCGATATCGGTGGCAAGCAGCAAGTGCGCATCTGGAACCTCAATGTCCTTAGGCGCTTTTTGCGGCAACGTGGGCTCCCACTGCCGCACGATGTCCCAGCCCAATACTCCGACCAAGCCACCAGTCAGCGGGGGCAGGCCCGGGATGGGTTCCGAACGTAGTTCCGCAAGGGTCGCACGAATGACATCCATGGGTGCGCCGTCAGCGATGCCCACGGGCACATCGCCCGCCCAACGTGCCTCATCCCCATCAATAGTGAGCGAGGCTTGCGAGCGCACGCCTACGAACGAATAGCGCCCACGGGTGCCATCGGGCTCGGCTGACTCGAGAATAAAGGTCCCGGGGCGGCCTTGCGCGAGAGTGCGGTACATCGCGACCGGAGTCAACGAGTCAGCGAGTATGCGTCTGACGACGGGCACCACTCGGTGGGTTCGGCCTAACTCAACGAACCCCTTCAGATTCGGCCAAGTCTGGCCCCATTCGACGCTTACCGGCCCACTCATGTGCTCGCCTCCTCAGCGTAAGTACCCACCAGTTCGCCGCCGCTGTCAAAACAGCGCACCGCACCGGTGTGGCACGCAGGACCTACTTGAGTCACGGTCAACACCACCGCATCGCCATCGCAATCAAGTTCCACTTTATGGACATGCTGAATGTGGCCTGACGTGTCGCCTTTTCGCCACATTTCAGAACGTGATCGGCTCCAGTAAACCGCACGGCCGCTAGTAAGAGTGCGATGTAGAGCCTCATCATTCATCCACGCGACCATCAGGACGTCACGCGTAGATTGCTCTTGAACCACCGCACAGATAAGGCCATCGTCGGTGCGCTTAAGGCGCGAGGCGATGTCAGCGTCGAGAGGCATGCGCCTATCCTTCCAGATCATTGCCTCGATAGTGACGAGGCGGTATCAATGCAGTGCCCGAGTGCGCGAGCCGTCTCGCGGCGGGGCGAGCCCTCACTAATCCCGAGTCTGTGACTCCCAGGCTGCGTGAAGACTTGCGTAAATTCCGCCCCCGTCGACCAACTCACGGTGGGGTCCAACTTCGACGAGCTGCCCCTGGTCCATGACCGCCACTAGATCTGCGCGCTCCGCCGTGGATAGTCGGTGCGCAATGACTACGGCAGTGCGGCCCTGCATGAGCCCCTCGAGCGCACGAGAGATCCGCACTTCGGTCGCGGGGTCGACGGCACTTGTCGCTTCGTCCAGGATCAGCACATCAGGGTCGCGCAGGTATGCCCTTGCAATCGACACCAATTGCCGCTCCCCCGCGCTTAGCAATTCTCCACGCGGCCCGACTGGGGTGTCGAGCCCGAGCGGTAGCGCCCCTACCCAGGCGTCAAGGCCAAGCGATTCGAAGGCAGCTAGCGACCGTCTCTCAAGATCTTCTGGAGCCGCATCTGGCAATGCGTAAGACAAGTTACTCAAGACAGTTCCTTCAAACAGGAATCCTTCTTGAGGAACTACCGCGACAGACCTGCGAAGCGAGTCCATGGGCACTTCGCGAAGGTCGACTCCACCCACGCGAATCGATCCCTCGGTGGGGTCAAAGAACCGCGATAAGAGGCGCGCTAGCGACGTCTTTCCTGAGCCAGTCGCACCCACCAACGCGATGCGCCGGCCAGAAGGCACATGTAGATCGATGCCCTTGAGCACTTCCGGTCCGCCGGGGTAGGTAAGCCGCACCCCAGTAATGTCGAGGTCCCCTTGCCCGTGAGGAATCTCAGTGCCGTCCTCGCCGGGGTCGCCTACAGTCACGTCCTCGTCAACCAGTTCAAGCACCCTCCTCCAACCCACGAGGGCACGTTGCATTTCTGCGAGCATCTCGATGATCCACATGAGAGGACCCGCGAACGCGTATACCAAGAAGGCGAAGGCCACGACAGTTCCTACGGAGATATCGCCTCGTATGGCGAACACTGTGCCACCCACGAGCGCTAGTCCACTCGCAAGTGATTGGCCCACCACGGTGGACGAAAAGTTGAGCGAAGAAAGCAACGATGCTCGACGTTCGGCCACCAGAATGTCGTCTATCTCGTCGTGTAATTGGCGACGCATGCGCTGTTGCACGCCATACGAACGAATAGTCGCTACACCTACAAGCTGTTCGGATGTCCGTCCCAGCAGATCCGCAGTCTTAGAGCGCACGCCTTGGAAGGCATCTCGTACGCGCGGCTGAATCCACAGTAGCGACGCCACCATTGGGAAGAAAGCCAACAATACGAGCAACGATAGTTGCCATGAATACGCCAGCATCACCACGAAGATCACTAATGACTCGAGCGCAGAGATAATCATCGCCGCGCCAGTCCACTGCATAAGGTCGCGCATAGTCTCAACGTCGCCCGTGACCCTGGACACGTACCGGCCACGTTGCTCTTCGTTCTGCGTCAATACGGAGAGCTCGTGGACCTTGCCAAATGCGCGAATTCGCAAGGTGGCAAGACCCTTCTCTGCAGCGGTCACCATACGCACCCGCACACGCCATGCCAGCACCGTCGCGATTACCAGAACAACGACTCCCCCCACCACGTGCTTCACCACCACGTCGACGTCGACGCCTCCGGGAGCGAGCAAACCTAGGTCTGTGACGCGTTGAGTCAAGAACGGCACTGCGGCACGGCCCATGGCGGCAAACGTGGCGAGCACCAAGGTCACGACAAGTCCTTCGCGGAACTCAGGACTCACCTGTAGTCCGCGGCGGAACAGTTGGCCAATACTCACGTTTTCACTCATCCGACAAAACCTGCATCCTCGTCGGCCTGACGTTTGGAGTCTTCCTCGTAGGCCATCACCAACTCGCGATACCCGGCGTCACGGGCCAGCAATTCCGCATGCGTCCCTGAGTTAGTCACTCGTCCACCATCGAGATGAACCACGTGATCGGCTAGCAATATCGATGCGAGCCGGTAAGCGATGATCAACACCGTCGGCCCCGAGCCGTCAGCACTGAGTCCCCGCAAAATTTCTTGCTCAACTCTGGGGTCAACGGCGGACGTCGCGTCGTCGAGCACCAACACCCGTGGCTTGCGTACCAGTGCACGAGCGAGCGCCAGCCGCTGGCGCTGGCCACCGGACAAGTTCATTCCTCGCTCAGCGAGCACCGCATCTAAGCCGGTGCGTCCTCCCGAACCAACTGCCTCAACGACATCGATGACGTTGGCACGTTCGAGTGCTTCCCACACCTGGTCATCGTCGAAGTCTTCACCGAGGGTGACGTTCTCACGAACCGTTCCCGCAAACACAAAGGCCGTCTGAGGAGCAAGCGCAACGTGGTCGTCCAAGTGAGCAATGGTGGCGAGGTCGATCCCGTCGAGGGTGATCTCGCCTTCGATAGGCCGGGCGAGCCGGGAGGCCGCGAGCGCAACAGTCGACTTCCCTGACCCCGTAGCGCCGACAAGCGCAGTGACTGTACCTGGGGCCAGGTCAAGCGAGACACTGCGCAAGATCACTGCGAGGTTGCCGTCGCCGTCGTCGGCTCCGATATCCGCGTTCACAAAGCGCATGGCGCCTGCCCCGTCCTTTTCCACGGTGCGGTGTCCCGGTTCGTCGATTTCGGTCGCGGCCTGCGCTATCTCCCCCACCCGTCTGAAGGCGACAAGTGCTTGCGGCATTTGCCCTAGTACCCATCCGAGGCCACGAATGGGCACGGCCATGAGCGTGACGAGATAGATGGCGGACACCACATTGCCAACTGAGACTGCACCCGAGTCGGCTCTATAGGCACCCACCACCATGAGCGCGACTGAGCCAAGCGGCACAATCAAGTCCATGAGCGGCTCGAACCAGGCACTGGTGCGGCCTACCCGCGTGTCGGCATCCTGGAGCCCTCGAGCGGCCCGCGCAAATCGGTTGGTCTCCCGCTGCTCGGCGCCGAGAGCCTTGACCACCGTGCCGCCTTCGAAACTCTCATGAGCGATGGATGAGACGTCTGCCCGTAGCGACTGGCCGCGGTCCCAACGCGGCGTGATGATTTTCTCGTAGGCAAGGTTGATCGCAAAAATGATTGGCACAACAGCTAATCCGGTGATCGCGAGCCACGGATCCATGCGCCACATTGAGAAGCCTGCCGCGAACATCATCACGAACGAACCGACGGTGAAGGCGAACGGATGTAGCGTGTTGGTGGCGCTTTCAGAGTCCGAAGACATTGCGGACAGAATGCGACCTGAAGAGTTAGACCGGTGCCATCCGAGCGGAAGGCTCGCAAGCGCATCGGCAATGACCCGGCGGTGGTGCGAGGCGACGCCAGCAACCGCGATGCCTTGGGTACCGCGGCGCAACCCCACGAGGACCGCGTTGATGATCCCGAGCCCTAGGAATACCCCACCCGCCAGTAAAATCGCCTTGATTGGGTCTTGCGTGATTTCCCCCCACATGCCCTCGATGGGGTCGCCAGCAACACCGGGGATCACGACTTGGTCAGTGATTTCGCCCAAGAGCGTGCCAAAAACGACTGTGAGGATTGAGAACACGGCCGCTGCGCCGATGGCGAAGCTAAAGCGCCAGGTCTCGGTTCGCATCGCATGGCGCAGCAATTGCCCTGCCTTGCGGTTAAACGAGCCGGATAGCCGGTAGCCCTGCGCGTGCTGGTCGGACGGAGTCACCGCACTTCCACCCCTGCTTGGCGCATGGCAGCCTTCACCTCAGCAATGCTAAGCGTGCCAAAGTGGAAAACACTCGCGGCAAGCACTGCGTCGGCTCCCGCCTGGGCAGCTTCGACAAAGTGTTGGGCAGTGCCCGCGCCGCCTGAGGCGATGAGAGGGATGTCAACAACAGCCCGGACCTCTCGCAACATGTCCAGATCGAATCCTGACGTGGTGCCGTCTGCATCCATCGAGTTGAGCAAGATCTCGCCTGCCCCTAGGGCAGCGACGCGCTGTGCCCACTCAACGGCATCGATACCGGTACCTTGCCTGCCTCCATGGGTTGTGACCTCATAGCCCGATGGCGTGGTCGTGCCGTCTTGGCAACGCCGGGCGTCAATGGAGATGACCAGCACTTGACTGCCAAATCGGGCCGCGATTTCTGATACCAGCTCGGGCCGCGCAATAGCCGCAGTGTTGACACCCACCTTGTCGGCCCCTGCCCGTAACAGACGATCGACATCCGCTGTAGAGCGCACACCACCTCCGACGGTGAGCGGAACGAACACCTCGTCTGCCGTGCGACTCACCACGTCGTAGGTGGTCTCGCGGTTGCTCGCTGACGCAGACACATCGAGGAAGGTGACTTCGTCTGCCCCTGCCGCACCGTAGGCACGGGCAAGCTCCACGGGATCTCCCGCATCCCGAAGGTTGACGAAGTTCACTCCTTTAACCACTCGACCGGCATCGACGTCTAGACATGGAATCACTCGTACTGCGGTGCTCATTCGACCTCCTGGTTCCATACGTCGAGGATGTCGACGACTATCACCATGCTGCCGCGCTCGGGGTATCCGAGAGCCGACGGCACAACCATTAACACTCGTGAGCCTTCTGTTTGGTCAAGTAGGCCCTGTTGTAGCCCGGGCACTACGGCAGCCGTATCCATATCTAGAAAGAGCGGCTCACGCGCAGCCTCCCACGAAGTGTCGAACACATCGCCTGCTTGCCACGTCTCATCTTCATCAAGGCTCACGTCTTGATCGGCTGGACTGTCTTCGTTGTACACCATCGTGTAGTTCACGACCAGTCGGGAAGTGGGTCGCACCTGCGTTCCGCCGCCATTGATGAGTGTGGACACCCGCAGTTCGGTGCTGATCTCGCGGTCGGGGTCGAGCGACACCATGGGTTCACCCTCAACACCGAGTTTCACGGTGGGCATACCCGCTATGGGCTGCCGCTCCTCGCCGGTCGCGGTGGTAGGCAATACGTCAACAACGAGCGCAATCGGCTCGTGCTCGGCCTCACCTTCACCGGGCGGCGACACTATAAGTACGCGTGCACCAACGCGCACGTAGCGCAACGCTTCGTAAATGCGCTCACCCACGATCTCGGGGGCCATGAGGAAGGGCTCGGGAGACCCGTCGAAGGTATTGCGGATCACGGTGCCATCCACCAGGGACTCTGCATAGATGTCGAGCAAGAGTGGCTGGCCGTCAACGATGAGATCACCGTCGCCCTCCCACAGCACCTGGGTTTGCTCCTCGACATACGTCAGGCCTTGCTCGACCTCGATGTCCGGCGCGAGGGTTGATGACTGCACCACAGTCACCCGGCTGATGTCACCCGAGTGGCTAGGAGTCACGTCCGGACTCGCGTCATCAGTGGTGCACGCCGATAGCGCCAGCACGCAAGCGCACGCGAGCGCAACAGCGGTGGAACGCATGGGGGCCCCTTTCGAGGAACGCGGGAGTAGCCTTCTATTCTACGGTCGGTTTGACAGCTTCCAGCGCGGTGAGTAAACGGTCGACCCGCTCGTCAGTATTGCGGAATGGGTCTTTGAGTAGCACTGTGCTCTTCGCTCCCCCGGCGATTTTGAGGTGGACCCAATCGACCGTGAAGTCCTGACCTGCTGCCAATGCGGCTTTGACAAACTCTCCACGTAAATGCGCACGGGTAGTGGCGGGCGCGGTCGAGCGTGCGAGTTCGATCTGTTCATCGCTGACAACGGTCGCGGCAAGTCCATCCGCAACCAGCCGGTTGAAAACGCCGCGGGTGGGAGAAATATCGTGGTACGCCAACTCGAGCCGAGCGAGCCGCGGGTCGTCTAACGCACATCCGAGCCGGCCGCGATAGCGCTCAATCAGTTTCAGTTTGATTGCCCAGTCGATCTCGGTGTCGATTAGCGTGGGGTCTTGGTCGCGGACCGCACGAATAGCCCTGTCCCATAAGTCGATAATGCGCTCGACTTCAGCGGTGGATTCGATAATGCCACCCACATGCTTGCGCACAAGATCAAGATACTGCTGCTGAATCTCGACCGCAGTCAGCGATGCACCTGCGGCAGTTTCCACTTGCGCACGCCCGGTGACGTCGTGAGCCACGTCCCGGATCGCCTGCATTTCTTTGGCAAGGGTGAGATTAGGCAGTTGCACATGGGCTTCCATGAGCCGCAAGAGCAGGTCGGTCGACCCCACTTTGAGAAGCGTGGTCGTCTCTGACATTGACGAGTCGCCCACGATCACGTGCATACGGCGGTACAACTCCGCATTCGCGTGCGGCTCATCACGAGTGTTGATCATGGGGCGCGAGCGTGTCGTTGCCGAACTCAGACCCTCCCACATGTGGTCAGCGCGCGGCGAGAAACTGTAATGCGCCCCCTGTGGCGTTCGAGTAATACAACCTGCACCTGTCACGATTTGTCGCGTGACAAAAAACGGCAACAGGGCCGATGCGAAAGCTCGGTAGTCTGCCCGCCGCCTGACGAGGTAGTTCTCGTGACAGCCGTACGAGTTGCCAGCGGAGTCAGTGTTGTTTTTGTAAAGATAGATAGTCCCTGGCACACCCATATCGGACAAGCGCTGCTCGCCTTCGCTCACAAGATCGTGAACGATGCGCTCTCCGGCTTTGTCTGAGGCAATCAAGTCTGTGATCGAGTCGCATTCGGCCGTGGCGTACTCGGGGTGAGCACCGACGTCGATATACAGCCTCGAGGCGTTAGGCAAAAAGACATTCGAGGACCGTCCCCACATCACCACGGAGTGGAAAAGGTGACCTGCAACTTCTTCGGGGGTCACGGCTCTTGCGTTCGGCGCGTCAAGATGTAGCCCGAACTCGGTCTCCAGGCCAAAGATACGTCGCTCAGGAGCAACGTCGAGCGGTGGCGGCACCTGTGCTGAGATGCCGTCGGGGAAGCTGGTCGCGGCTACTGCCCGCCCTTCTGCACGAAGGAGCGCACAAACTGCTCAGCGTTGGTCTGCAGCGAATCGTCGATCTCGTCTAGCAGGCTGTCGAGCACATCCGTGTTCTCTGCCTTCGCGGGGGCCGGCGCGGGTGCGGGCTCGTCGTCCTCGTACGGCTGGCTCGAAGCAAAAGTCTGTGGCATTGAGCCAGTCTATCCCCGTTCGAGCTCCTCCAAGAGGGGGTGCGACGTGACGAAGGGGTCATCGAGGTGAAGCACTTCGAGCTTGCCGTGGCTGGTCTCACGGTCAAGTACCACGGTCGACCACCCCGCAGCATCCACCAGCTGCGGATATTGGCCCACAAAAGCACCGCGCACCGCGGCTCGCGTCGACTGTGGCGGTGAGTGCATCGCTTTAGCCACCTCCGCATCGTCCGCAATCCGTGTCACGGCTCCTGCCTTAATCAATCGAGTAGCCCAGCCGTCACCCAGCCTGCTCCACTGCACATCGAGCGCAGCCAGCCGCACATCCGACCACGGCAGTAACTCAACGTTGCCATCTGCATCGGTGACCGAATTCTTGCTGCGTAGCCGTCCAAGGAGTTGCAACTTGGCTACCCACTCCACGTCACGCGCGGCTAAGAAAATGTCGTGCCCTAAAGCCATCAAGACGGATTCCCACCTGGCGATAACTTGCGCATCGTCAGCAGTGGTTGCATAGTCGCGGCTGATTTCGAGTAGCGCCTGCTGGATCTCAATTGCGGTTGCCTGCTCACCTGACACCAACTCGAGTTTCTGTTGAAGCGTCAGGTCACGGGACACGTGCGCCACTGCCGCGACCGGGTCTGCCAACACAAGAGACTCGAGACGCTCGTCGTCTGCCTCGATTGCAGACAACACCAAGGAAGTGGAGCCCACCTTGAGGTAGTTAGGCACGTCGAAACAGTTGGCATCCCCCACAATGACGTGAAGCCGGCGCCACTGACGACGGTCTGCGTGCGGTTCGTCGCGGGTATTAATAATTGGCCTGCGAAGCGTGGTCTCGAGACCGATCTCTGTTTCGATGTAGTCGGCACGTTGCGAAATTTGGAAACCGGGCTCGTCTGCTCGTTGCCCAAGGCCCACCCGTCCAGCCCCCACCACAATCGGTCGGGTCACGAGATGACTAGTGAGCAGTTGCGCAAGCCGATTGAAGTCGATGTCACGGCGCACCAAGAAGTTCTCGTGGGTGCCGTAACTGGCACCTTTTCCGTCCACGTTGTTCTTGTATAACTCGACACGAGAGTCTTCTTCTGTCGCGTAGCGCTCCGCAGCCGCGAGCGCGATTGCGTCACCGGCGCGGTCCCACACGACAGCCTCACGGGCAGAGGCCACTTCGGGGCCTGAGTACTCCGGGTGGGCGTGGTCAACATAGAAGCGTGCGCCGTTACCCAACACCGCATTGAGGTGGGCAGGGTCTTCCCACGACCCCCGCCGTCTGCGCAATGACATGAGCCCATGCTGAGGGTCCCACTCATGCGCGTCGGTCAGCATGTCAGCACCGGCAGTTGCACGGTCACGACGATGGCCACGCTGGTCTTGCAGAGGGTCTTCACCCCCGTAATCCCATGGCGCGCTCCGGCCGTCGGCCCACAACCGGCATGCATTCACGAGCCGTGAGGACATCAGAATGGGATTTTGTGCACTCCCAGAAGCGTCTGCGATGCCGTACTCAGTTTCGATGCCAACGATTCGCACGTTAGCCCTCGCGAAGGGAGCTCGAGGCCACGGCTTTAGCTTCGCTGAGTTCTTGGTCGCACGCCGCATCAATATGGTCGATCCCAATGCCGCGCTCGCCACCGGCGATCAACGTCTTGATCGCGCGCGTCTTGGCGCGATCGACAGCATTGCGCACCAATGCACCCGACATATACCTGCCGTTATCTGGGTCCGCATAGAGCCGGTCCACGGCACGTTCGATAAGCCTCGCGGCCGCGGCCTGACGGTCCCCTCCTGCCTCTTCGAGCACAGATTCGGCAAGTGGCAATGCTGGCGTGAGGTACTTCGAGAAGATATCCCGCGCAGAGGCAGCATCCGGGCGCGAGATCTCAATCTTGACGTCAAGCCGACCTGGCCGAAGAATCGCAGGGTCGAGCATGTCTTCGCGGTTGGAGGCACCAATCACAATGACGTTGCCCAGTCGTTCGATGCCATCAAGCTCCGTCAGCAACTGGGGAACGATCGTCGTTTCCATATCCGAACTGACTCCCGAACCACGCGACCGGAACAAAGCTTCCATCTCATCAAAGAACACCACGACTGGGCTACCCTCAGAGGCTTTAGCTCGTGCGCGCTCGAAAATCGTGCGGATGTACCGTTCAGTTTCACCCACGTACTTGTTTAGAAGCTCTGGTCCCTTGACCGACAAAAAGTACGACCGGTCCGCACCCACCGCATCGGCCAGTGAATGTGCGACTGCCTTCGCGATGAGCGTCTTGCCACAGCCAGGTGGGCCGTAGAGCA
>CAZHTO010000001.1:36581-44076 GCA_964535845.1 uncultured Demequinaceae bacterium
TGTGCGACTGCCTTCGCGATGAGCGTCTTGCCACAGCCAGGTGGGCCGTAGAGCAATAGGCCACGCGGCGGTGTGAGTGCGTGCTCGCGGTACAGGTCCGGGTAACGCAAAGGCAACTCGATCGCATCGCGAATGCGTTCGATCTGGGGGGTAAGCCCACCGATGGAGTCGTAGTCCGTGTCAGGAACTTCCTCAAGAAGTAGCGCCTCGACACCGGTGCGCTCGATGCGTTCGGTTGCGAATCCCGTGCGCGGATCGATGATGACCGTGTCTCCCTCGTGAAGGCGCGCTCGCGCGTCTCCACCCACAAGCACCACGACCCGCTCGTCCTCACCACGGGAGACCACGAGCACGCGGTCCTCATCCAATACTTCGCGAACAATGGCGCCTTGGCCAGAGCGCTCGGACTCGGCGACTCCGACCACCACGCTCATAGCGTTCAAAAGCACTTCATCGCCAGGTGAAAGATCACGCGCCACTTCAGGGAGCATCGCCACACGCATGCGCCGCCCATTGCTCACCACGTCTGCGTTCGTCCCAACAGTCTGCACATATGTGGCAAACGTGTGCGGCGGTTGCTGAGCCTCAGCAAGCTTGTCGCGCATTTGCCCTAGGGACTCGCGGGCAGTCTCAAGTAGACGCTGCAGTTCTGCGTTACGCGCTTGCAAAGCGACAATGCGGTCTTGTCCTTCCGCCACCATTAAAGACCTCCGTCTTCGGCATCGAGTTCAGTGTGGGTACCAGTAGTAACGTCACCGGAGCCCATTTCGATATCACGCGTGCGTTCAGCGTCCCGCCGAACCCGCCGTACCTTCTTGTCGCTCACCGCACGCTCCCCCAGGTCTTCGGGAGTCCACTCACTATCTGTGGGGTAAGACCCCTTGGCAGGACGGCGCTTACGCACCGGCGCGGTCACCCCTGGCGCAAGTCTGCGGGTAGTCAGCAAGAACCCCGTGTGCCCAATCATTCGGTGGTCAGGGCGCACTGCCAGGCCCTCAAGGTGCCACGTGCGCACCATCGACTCCCAAGCCTGCGGCTCTGTAAAGCCGCCATGATTTCGCAAGTCCTCAGCAAGACGGGACAACTGAGTGGTTGTCGCGACGTAGGCAAGAAGAACGCCGCCCGAAACAAGCGCATCGGCCGCAGCCTCAAGATTCTCCCAAGGCGCAAGCATGTCGAGCACAATCCGATCAACCGTGCCCGGCTCCGCCACATCACCCACGCGGTCTGCAAAATCGCCAATCGCTAGCCGCCAAGCAGGGTGCTCACCACCGAAGTGGCTCTCCACATTCGCGCGGGCGATATCCGCAAAGTCTTCACGGCGTTCGATGGAAATCAGTTCGCCGCCATCCCCCACGGCACGCAAGAGCGACATGGTGAGTGCCCCAGAACCCACCCCTGCTTCGACAACACGCGCACCCGGGTAGATGTCTGCCATCTGGATGATCTGACCCGAATCCTTGGGGTAGATCACCGCGGCACCGCGCGGCATAGACATCACGAAGTCGCTCAACAACGGACGCAACACCAAATACTCGTACCCCGCAGTATTCGTGATGACTACGCCCTCAGGTTGGCCAATGATCTCGTCATGACTGAACTGGCCCCGATGCGTGTGGAAAGTCTTCCCTACCTCAAGAACGATCGTGTGGTGACGGCCCTTCGCGTCGGTCAGTTGAATGCGGTCGCCTGCGCGAAGATCGCCGCGGCGCGCAGAAGCACCAGTGGGCACGTTGGGGGAAGTCATGTGGTTGATTCTAGGGCGCACTACTGCAATGCATTCATGACATCCGCAAGCCGCACCACTCCGACCACCTCGTCGTCGTCGTGAACAACCCACACATCGGTACGTCCCCACCACTCCTGTAGCGCCTCGGTGAGAGCATCGCCAGTGAGGTTCAAGGTCGCGGCAGCTCCGCGGGGTATAGGCATGGTGACACTCTGCAGCCCGGTGGCCGCTCGGGATTCAGCAGGCACCACGTCAGTAAGAGCGACAGGGAAGTGCCCGGCCGGGGCACCATCAGCTGCCACGACCACCACTTCTTGAGCGCCCCTCTCATGAGCGTGGGAACGTGCTTGCTCAACGGTGGCATCGAACTGGACCGCCGTGGCAGAAACCATCAACGATTGTGCAGTCACACCTTGGCGGCGTTCGAGCACGTGCGCTCCCTTCAGCGCGATCGATGCGGCAGGCCACAGCACAAAGAAAATCAACAAGGGCCACATCAGGTCAAAGAGTGTGGGCCCACGCCCCTGCCCGACAGGGATAGCGACCGCGACCACGAGAACGCCTACTGCCACCGCTCGACCCAACCAAGCCGCGATAATCACTCCGCGAAAGCGATTACCGGTGACGCCCCACACGATGGCCTCTAGCACTCGGCCACCATCCATCGGAATTCCCGGCAACGCGTTGAACACTCCCAGCACGAGGTTGACGATCATCAGATATCTCACGACGCCCTGCGCAGTAATGTCCCCTTCAGCCAACTGCACCAACGACACATTCAAAGCGCCCGTACTTAACGTGAGCGCCGCTAGTCCCGCGAGCACAAAATTCGCTAGCGGGCCCACCGCCGCTGTCACACCGCTAATCAGCGGCGTCATGCTGCGCGCATCAAACGTCGTGTGCCCACCCCACAACGTCAGCACCACCTCATGCACCTCACGCCGAAAAGCTTTCGCCGTCGCCGCATGCGCGAGCTCGTGTACAAGGACCGAACCGAAAAGCAGAACAGCAAACAACAGGCCCACGGTGAACGAGCGGCGGTCCAACTGAGCGCCGCCGCTGGTACTGAACAGGAGCGCAATGAGCGCGAGCATCAATAACGTCGAGGGCTGAATCACTATCCGGCCGCCAAATGCGCGTCCCAACGATAGCCCGCGCGTGCGGGGCGGCTCATAGGTCATGGCTTCCACGGTAGACGGTTCCCTGACGCCATGGGGACGAAGCGCCATGGGGACGAGGCACGATGGGGACGAGCGTCAGTTCAGGTGGCCTCAGATGTCGGAGCTGCCGCCTACCCTGAAGGTATGGCTTCGGTTCCCGGCATCTCCCCTTCGCGCGCATCGGACTTTCGACAGTGCCCCTACATGTTTCGCCTGCGGGTAGTAGACCGCATTCCCGAGCCACCATCGCCCGCCGCAACACTGGGAACCCTGGTGCACGCCGTGTTGGAAGACTTGTACGACCTCCCCGCCCGCGAGCGCACCGCGAGCGCTGCGGCCGCGATGGTTGAACCCACGTGGCGAACAATGACCGCCAAGGAACCTGATCTCGCCGCACTCCACGATGACGCCACGGCAGAACGTATCTGGCTCGACGACGCGCGCACGCGAGTCGACACCTATTTCCAACTTGAGAACCCGCAACGCCTTGAGCCTGCTGCGCGCGAGGAATTTGTGCAGTGGCAACTTGAGGATGGACCGTTGCTTAGGGGCGTCATTGACCGCGTTGACGTCGCGCCTGATGGCTCAATTCGTATCGTTGACTACAAGTCAGGCAAAGCGCCACGCCCACAGTACGGTCAAGCTGCGAAGTTCCAGATGCGCTTCTATGCACTTCTTGTAGAACGGCTCAGAGGCCGTCGTCCTGCTTTGCTTCAGTTGCTGTATTTGCGTGACGGCGGGACCGTGGTGATGCGCCCCACCGAACACGACCTCGAGCTCGTAGAACACGAAATTCGCGAGTTATGGGACGACATCCTTCACGCCGCGCGCGAAGGGGTGTTCCGTACCCGGACCTCGAAATTGTGCGGATGGTGCAATTTTCAGGCCATCTGCCCTGAGTTTGGGGGCCAGGCTCCCCCGCTCGACGCCGCAGCAGTGGAACGAGTTTTTGGTGTGGGCCCAGGCTCGCGCGCATCGTAAAGACCACTGCGTTTGCTGGAGTACTGCACCGCTGGGAGACGTTAGCGGTCGAGTTGGTCGATCACTCGCCCGTGCGCAATCTCGCTCAGCAGGGCGACGTCAACTCCTTCGAGCGAAGCTACTCGAGACAGGCCGGGCTGGAATTTAAGCGGGACAAGCCGCTGCACGCCAATGGTGCGTGCCCCTGAGGCAAGGGCAGATGCCACTCCAGCCGGTGAGTCTTCGATTGCGACACACCTGTCAATGTCGACGCCAAGTTGCTCCGCAGCGGTGAGATACGCCTCTGGATGCGGCTTGCCGTGGGTGACTCGGTCTCCAGTGACCACGACCGTAAAGACTTCTGGGGCCTGCGCGAGAAAGGCATCTGCGAGCCTGGTGTACGACATGGTCACCAGGGCACACGGTATGCCCGCCGCGACCACGTGATCCAACAGTGTCCGCGCATCGGGTTGCCATGGCGCGTGGACTCGCACCTGCTCGGCTACTTGCGCGACCAGGTACTCGGCGATCTCGTCTTTGTGTAGCGCAACCCCGCGGTCTTGTAGCGTCTGAGCACTGACGTCCATCGCTTGGCCCACCATGGCTAACCCATCTTCGTGGGTCCACGGCACCCCAAAACGGCGTGCCAGCTCCATCTCGGTCGCGATCCAATACGGCTCCGAGTCAATAAGAGTGCCGTCCATGTCCCAAAGCACCGCAGCCGGTGCAAACGTGTGTGCATCCACAGAGCAGGAGTCTAGGCTGAGTAGATGGAACCTGACGAAAGCGACGGCACCCTCCCTTTGGACGAGACCGTCATGATTGCCGCGTTTGAGGGGTGGAACGACGCTGGTTCTGCAGCCTCAGCCGCCCTCGAGCACCTGGTGAACACGTGGGGTGCAACCGAGCACCTCACTTTGGATCCGGAGAATTACCACGACTTCCAGGTTGCCCGTCCGTCTCTCAAGACCCTTCCGTCGGGAGACCGCGTGTTGTCGTGGCCCGGCACTGTCGTGTCTACTGCTCACGGCCCGTGGTCGTCTGAGAACCGCATCGCGCTCGTGCGTGGCATCGAACCGTCTCTGCGCTGGCGCACGTTTTCTAGTGAAGTTCTCGATGCGGCGCAAGAACTTGGAGTGACCACCCTCATCACGTGTGGTGCTCTGTTGCTCGACGTCCCTCACACCCGCCCTCTGCCAACGTTCGTGTCAAGTGAAGACGAATCAACGCGAAAGCGCTACGGGCTTGAGGCCTCTGAGTACGAGGGGCCCACGGGGATTGTCGGAGTGCTCGGCCACGAGGCACGGTTGCGCGGCATGACGGTCTTAAGCGTGTGGGTGGGGGTACCCCATTACATCGCGCACCCTCCCAACCCGAAAGCTACCGCGACGCTGCTCGGCCAACTGGAAAGGCTCTTGGGTGAGCCCATCGACCTGGGAGATCTCCCTGACGAAGCTCAGGCATGGCAACGCGGCGCAGACGACCTTCTGGAAGACGACGACGAGATCGAGGCGCACGTCTCACATCTTGAAGCGTTGATGGACGAGACGAGTTTGCCCGAGGCCTCTGGCGACGCGATCGCGGCTGAATTCGAGAAGTTCTTACGTCGACGTGATGGTGGCGGGCCCAAGCGCACGGATTGACGGCTTTCACACCGGGTTTGCGTTACGCGAGCGCCGGGACTGCTCCCACGCCTAACAGCGCGAAGATGGTGACGGCAAGCCCAATGCGATACCAGACAAACGGCCAGAACGAGTACCGGGTCACAAGCTTGAGGAACCAGACGATAACGACGTAGCCCACCGCAAAGGCTGCGACGGACGCGATCACGGTATTCACCCATCCAGGTCCACCAGCGGCGGTGAGCTCCTCGGAGTTTGTCGCGATCTCGTACAGCCCAGAGCCCAGTACCGCAGGGATGGCAAGCAAGAATGAATATCGGGCCGCGGCCTCTCGCGTGAGCCCTAAGAACAGAGCCATCGAAATGGTGCCTCCCGACCGAGACACGCCAGGGATCAGCGCCATCGCTTGGGCAAATCCAAGCAGGATTGCGTCTTTAGCGGTCAACTCTGTGAGGTGACGTTCTTTGCGCCCCACTCGGTCCGCCCAACCCAGGACGAGTGCGAATAGTGCGAGCACCGTTGCCGTGAGATACAGGTTTCGTAAGTGGTTCTCGATGTAATCCTGGAACACGACTCCCAGCACCACGATGGGAACCGTTCCCAGAATGATCCACCAACCCATGCGGGCATCCGTGCTGCCCTTTCCAAGCCGGGCAGCGCGGTCTTTGCCATTGCGACCCGCCAAGGCTCTGAACCACGCAGAGATGATCCGAATAATATCTTTGCGAAAATACAGAAGCACCGCTGCTTCGGTACCAATCTGGATGATCGCTGTGAAAGCTGCGCCTGGATCACCGCCGCTTGGCAACAACGGGCCCACCACACGTATGTGTGCGCTCGACGAAATGGGCAAGAACTCCGTGAGCCCTTGCACCACTCCCAAAACGATCGCTTCCCACCAATTCATGTGCGCAAGGTTAACCTCCGCGAGTCGCACCAGGTGTCACAGGCGCGCGGGAGGTAGCGTCACGTGCATGCAGCGTAGAAGGGTGGGCACCAGTGGCCTCGTCGTTTCGTCCCTCGCACTTGGGACCATGACGTGGAGTCGCGACACAGGGTCGGACGAGGCGGGAGCGCAACTGGACGCGTTCCTGAACGCCGGCGGAACTTTACTCGACACCGCAGCGTCCTACGCGGACGGCGGCTCAGAGTCACTTATTGGGTCGATGCTGGGTGGGACCGTCTCCCGCTCGGACGTGCAGATCTGCACCAAGGCAGGGATTCGCCGTACTGCCGCCGGCGGGGTTATCGACTCGTCACGTGACACCTTGCTCAGCACGCTTGACGCGTCGCTTGATCGCATGGGAACCGACCATGTGGACCTATGGCTGGTGCACGCATTCGATCCGGTTGCACCTGTTGAAGAAACATTGCACGCGCTCGAGATTGCGGTGAACTCGGGGCGAGCACGCTACGTGGGCATTTCTAACTATCCAGGGTGGGCGACCGCTCAGATTGCGACGCTCGCCGGTAGGCCGTCGATGAGCGCCACCCAAATGGAGTACTCGCTGTTACAGCGTGGTGTGGAGCGAGAGGTATTACCAGCGGCCGATGCGCTGGGCATGGGCACGCTTGCGTGGTCACCTCTTGCGAGGGGCGTCTTGACCGGCAAGTACCGCAATGGCATCCCCGCAGACTCGCGGGCGGCCTCTGACCACCTGGCGGGCTTTGTCGCCCCGTACCTGGACGATCCGTCGGGGAGCGTCGTCGATGCGTTAGTGACTGCGGCAGAAGGTCTTGACCAGACGCCACTCGCTGTCGCTCTCGCCTGGGTGCTGGGCCGTGCGGGCGTGAGTTCCGCGATTGTGGGTGCCCGAACTTCCGCACAGTTAGCGCTATCGCTCGCCGCAGCAGGTTTAGAGCTACCGTCCGCCATTTCAGAAGCGCTGTCGGAGGTCTCTGCACCGCCAGTGGGATACCCCGAAAGGCGGTAGACCATGCCGGGCGTACGACGTGAGAAAACTATTGGGCCTCTGGACTACCTGAGGTCGAACTCCTCAATGTCGTCGTCAAGATCGTCGTCG
>CAZHTO010000001.1:44176-61061 GCA_964535845.1 uncultured Demequinaceae bacterium
GTCGTCGTCAAGATCGTCGTCGAGATCGTCATCATCGAGGTCATCGTCGTCCCCGAGCTCGTCGTCATCGAGGTCATCGTCTTCACCATCGTCGAGAACAATCGGCAGTGACTCGGCGAACTCATCGTCCAGAGCGGACTCGTATCTTTCAAACGCCGCCGCAATAGCCTCGTATGCGTCGTCAACAGCCGCATCAGAGTCTCCACGGCGGGTCGCTACCGCCTCAAGGTGTTCCTCGAGACTCGCTACCAGCCGGCGCAATGCTTCACGAGATTCAGCAGTCATAGTTATGACCGTACCCGCGGATCGTATTGAATGGGAGAGGACATGAGAAATAATGCTCTGGGCAAGGCCCACGTCATCAACCCGTCACTTGGACGTCCGGCTGGGACCAAGCGTCTCGAATGGCGTGTTGTTGAGATTCCACGGCACGTCTCTGGTGCAGATGCTCGCTCTATGATCACCGAGCAAGCCGAGTATGGGCGCTGGGAGTTAGCGCGTTCCCAGCTCCTTTACGGCGGCGCGCGGAGGGTCTGGCTACGCCGCCGCGTCATGCGGGTAGAGCGCACCGACGTTTACTAACCGGTGCGCAGCTGAGCGGTGACTCGGCAAGCAGGCTGAACCACCGCATCGGCCGTCAACAGTCGCGTAAGAAGCTTTCCAGTACCCGCACGCCAAAATGCAAACTTTCTACCGGAATACGCTCGTCAATTCCGTGGAAAAGTGAGGGGAAGTCTAGATCTGGCGGAAGTTGTAAAGGGGCGAAGCCATAGCCCGTGATGCCGAGGGTAGCGAGGTGCTTGTTGTCCGTGCCGCCCATGAGTGAATACGGCAACACCGGGGCTCCTGGGTCTTGCGTTCCCAGCGCGGCGATCATCTTGTCTACGAGAGCTCCTTCAAAAGGAAATTCAAGGCTGCGCTCCTCAATGTACGGTTCGACCTTGACATGAGTACCAGCGAGCTCTTCGATTTGGCGTAGAACAATCTCTTGTTGGCCATGAAGATAGCGGCTGTCGACATATCCCACTGCGGCGTCAGGCACCACATTGGTTTTGTAGCCGCCGTCCATCATGGTGGGGTTCGACGTGTTACGCACAGAAGCCTCAATCATGGGTGCCATTTCACCCAACCCAGCGACCAGCCTGTCAATCACATCGGGAGTGGGTTCAAACTCGATCCCTTCGAGTTCAGCCACTCCTTTCAACAGTCGTTCTGCTGTCGGGGTGAGCTCGATTGGCCACGTATGCGCGCCAATTCGTGAGAGGGCACCAGCTAAGTGAGCGACAGCATTGTCACGGTGAACAAGCGACCCGTGGCCCTGTTTCCCTTCGGCAATAAGTTTGAGCCACTGGATGCCCTTCTCTGCCGTTTGGATGAGATAGGCGCGCTGGCCATTGATGTAGGCAGAGAATCCGCCCACTTCGCTGATGGCCTCGGTGGCTCCATAAAAATCTTCTGGATGGTGTTCGACCATCCATTTGGCACCGTGGGCTCCGCCATGCTCCTCATCAGCAAAGAAAGCGAGCACGATGTCCCGAGGAGGTTTGACACCTGCCTGCACCATAGCGGCGACAGATGCCAAAATCATGGCGTTCATGTTCTTCATATCGACCGCACCGCGGCCGTAAATCATGCCGTCGTGAATCTCAGCAGCGAATGGGTCTACCGACCAATCTTCAGCAAATGCTGGAACGACGTCGAGGTGGCCATGCACTACCAAGGCAGGCCGCTCAGGGTTGGAACCTTCCCATCGGCACGTGACATTGGCACGGCCGGGTTGTGATTCCCTTATCACCGGGTCGAAGCCCAGATCTGTCAGGAACGCGGCAACGTATTCAGCTGCCTCTCGCTCCCCCGGTCCAGGCTCATCGCCATAGTTCGAGGTATCAATGCGAATAAGGTCCTGACAGATCTGGACTACGTCAACGGCTTGGCTCATAAGGCCAGGCTAGCCGCCGAGCGCGACCGGTCAACCTACATTGAGGCCAAAGCCCGGCCCCACCACCAAACCTACGACGATAAGGATGGCACCTAGCAGATAGTCACGCTGCACCAGTCGAATGATTCCGATAATGACGAGAATTACTGCAGCGATCCATAAGAGTGTTGCCAACATGGCGGGCCTCCTGGTAATTAATCTTCCTGCTTCGGTCACTTCCCGTAACCGCAGGTCCGCGCACAGTATTCCGCGTTGTTACACATTCGTGATGTTTTTTTGGGAACTTAAGGCTGCGTATGGGTCGACACGGGCTCTAGCGCGCGCATGCAGCGGGGGGCCGTACAACTGAGGCCCGCAAACCGTACACAGATGGCACCCCAGGGCGGTATGCGTACGATTTGCGGGCCTCAGTTGCAGTGATTCTCGCTGCGCCCCATGTGTGCACAGACCCAGTATTGATGTGCATGCCACACAGGCCCCATGCGTCACAGGTGTGTGCAGGAGTGAAAAAGCGGTGGGTGCGCTCCGAGCCATGAGTGCACAGTGAAGGTCGTGTTGCCGGCGTGCGAAGTGGACAACTGGAGGGCCTATGAGGCGGCCGGGGAACTGAGGCGGCCGGGGAACGAGTAAGGGCCGGGAGCGAATCGCTCCCGGCCCAGTCGTGTCCGAGGGGGGACTTGAACCCCCACGCCCCGTAAAGGGCACTAGCACCTCAAGCTAGCGCGTATACCAATTCCGCCACCCGGACAGGGTGTCTGAAGGACTTCAAGAGTGCTTCAGCGCGACGGCAATCGTAGCACGCCGCAACGCCATATTTAGCATCGAGGATTCCCATCCTGGGCAGCGCACTCATTGAAAGTCACGACTCTTGGACGGTACTTTAAGGCTCAACGGTGACAGATGCTCGGCCACCAGATTGGTAGCGCCGTCTGCGCGTTCAATGCGACCACGAATCACAAGTGCAGCTGAGCGGCGTGCCACCGCCTGAAACCGTCGCCAGACCCCTACCGAGCAGACCACATTGAGGAATCCGGTCTCGTCTTCAAGGGAGATAAAGGTAACGCCCTTGGCGGTACCAGGACGTTGGCGGTGGGTGACGATGCCTGCGACTGTAATGCGCCGTTCGGCTTCATGCTCAATTACTTGAGCGACTGTGAGGACCCCTTGGGCATCCAGACCGTCTCGCACGAACACCGTGGGATAACTGTTCACTGACACTCCCGCAGCCCACACGTCTGCGATTGCCTCCTCTACCGCACTCATGCCTGGCAACATGGGCGACTCAACGGCCGTCGAAAGATCTGGCAGGGTGTCTGGGCCCTCACGCGCGAGCGCCCCCGAGGCCCACAGTGCCTCTCTGCGGGTCACCCCCAAACTGTCGAGCGCACCCGCCGTCGCCAACGCTTCCCATTGCGCCACGCTTAACCCCTTCTCGGGGACAACCCCCGCTTGCCCCTTCACCCCCGCGGGACGCACCCTGACTCTCCGTGCCATATCTGTAAGCGACGTAAACGGGCCTTGCTCTCGTGCTTCCACAATTGCCTGGGCTGCGTTGTTGCCTAGACCGCGCACTGCAGCCAGTCCCATCCTTACCGCCAGAGTGCGGTTCACTCGAGTCAGCACCGCAAGGTCGTCGCGCATCTCTGAAGGCACCTCAAAAGGCTCGCTGAGCCGCTCAACTTGAGCAAGTACTGCTGACTTTTCCACGCACGGACGCAACACCACCTGACCGTGCCTGCGCGCATCGGCCGCCAATGACTGCGGACTGTAAAACCCCATGGGCTGCGCAGCAAGTAGCCCCGCATAGAAAGCCGCGGGCTTGTGAACCTTGAGCCAACTTGAGGCATACACCAGGTATGCGAACGAGAAAGAGTGCGACTCCGGAAAACCAAAGTCGCTGAAGGCCTTGAGCTTGTCGAAAATCTGCTCCGCAACATCCGCGGTAATGCCACGCTCATTGGCCCCGACCATGAACCGTGCGCGGAGCGCCTCCATGCGCTCTGGCGACCGCTTGGACCCCATCGCCCGCCGCAGTTGATCTGCGAGTGCCCCGTCAAAGCCCGCGCAGTCCATCGCCATTTGCATGAGCTGCTCTTGAAAAAGAGGGACCCCCAACGTCTTTCCTAGGGACTTTTCAAGCAAGGGATGCAAATACGTCACGGGCTCTCGACCACGAGCTCGGTTGATGTACGGATGCACTGACCCACCCTGGATAGGGCCTGGTCGGATAAGGGCGACCTCGATGACAATGTCGTAAAACCGTCGGGGCCGCAGCCGCGGCAGTGTTGCCATCTGCGCACGCGACTCGACCTGAAACACCCCCACCGTGTCTGCCGCGCACAGGAGGTCATACACCGCAGGGTCTTCTTGTGGGAGTTCATGTAGTCCAAGGGACTCTCCCTCTGTCTCACCCACAAAACCGAAGGCATACCTGAGTGCCGACAACATGCCTAGCCCAAGGAGGTCGAACTTCACTAGGCCAGCATCTGCGCAGTCGTCCTTGTCCCACTGCAATACGGTGCGGCCCGGCATGCGTGCCCATTCCACGGGAACCACGTCAATGACAGGCCTGTCGCACAACACCATGCCGCCCGGGTGGATGCCCAAATGGCGCGGCAGGCGCGTTAACCGATCCGCGAGGTCCAGCACCGGATCGGGGATGTGTTCGAGCCCCTGCGATGGCGTGGGCGGCGGTTCAGGCCATGTCGAATCGCGGTTCTTTGCGGCCCACTCCTCCTGGGCCTGCACGGGAACTCGCAGGGCGCTCCACCGCTCGACACTCTTTGACCAGGCATCTTGCTGACCCACGTCATAGCCGAGCGCTTTAGCGGCGTCACGGATAGCGGAGCGAGGCCGATATTGGATGACATTGGCAACCATGGCCGCGTTGATACGTCCGAACCTCTGGAAGACGTATTGGATCACCTCTTCACGGCGATCAGATTCGATGTCGACGTCGATGTCTGGTGGGCCATCCCGCTCGGGAGCAAGAAAACGCTCAAACAACAGCCCGTGGGTGACCGCATCTACCGCGGTCACCCCCAACGCAAAGCACACGGCTGAGTTAGCGGCAGATCCCCGCCCTTGGCACAGGATGTCTTGCCTTCGGCAAAAGTCCACGATGTCATGGACGATCAAAAAGTACCCAGGAAAGTCCAGTGCCTCGATAACGTTGAGTTCGTGCTCGAGTTGTGCCCACGCACCGGGCACACGCTCAGCGTGGGGCGAGCCGTAGCGCTCATATGCGCCGCGACGCACCAGCTCACGCAACCATGAGGCCTCAGTGTGTCCCTCAGGCACGGGATATGGAGGCAGGTTGGGCGCGACCAGGTTGAGGTCGAATGCGCATTCGGCCGCAAGCCGCGCCGTGGCGGTGACGGCCTGCGGGTGACGTCGGTGTCGATGCATCATCTCGGCAGCAGAGCGCAGATGGCCACCCGCGCCGCCTGGTAGCCACCCATCCATGTCGTCGAGAGACTGCCGCGCCCGTACTGCCGCAAGTGCTCCTGCGAGATCTGCGTCACGTGGCGTGGCGTAATGGGCGTTTGAGGTCGCCACAAGTGGCAATGACGCATCAAAAGCTAAGTCAGCGAGGGCGTTGTTGCGGTCAGAGTCCAAAGGATCACCCGTGTCGGTGATCTCGACACCCACATTGTCGCGGCCAAACAGTGCCACAAGTCGATCGACTTCTCGCCGTGCGGCAGCAAAGCCTTGTGGCGTGATGGCCCCCGCGAGCGCGTTTGCGCCGGGAACACCTACTCCCGCCAAGGCCCGTCGCACCACTCCCTTTCGACAACCGGTCAACACTAAGAATTGCCCCGCGCCCGTCTCAGATAAATCTTCCAAGGTATAGCGAGCAAGCCCCTTCTCCCCTGTGGCAAGGTGAGCCATGCCGATGGCGTGCGACAGCCGTGAATAGCCTTCTGGCCCGCGCGCAAGCACCACTAGGTGGCTTCCACGCGGATCGGGCACTCCAGTAGGCGGGTCCAGGACCGGGGGCCCGCCCGGCGTCTCTGGTGCACCCATATGCAGTTCGGCTCCAAACACCGTAGGTAGACCAATAGCACGCGCTGCATTAGCGAATCGCACAGCGCCATAGAGACCGTCATGATCCGTGATCGCGAGCGCGCTGAGCCCCAGCCTGCCCGCCTCAGCCGCCATCTCTTCTGGCTGACTTGCTCCGTCAAGAAAACTGAAAGCACTGTGGGCGTGTAGTTCGGCGTACTCAATGCAGTCAGTCATAGATCGCCTCTAACACCCAAGTGCCGCCCGTAAAGGCGGCGAGTAGCGCCGCCCCAGGACTGCCATCTGGTTGCCGCAGCGATATCTGCACGCATGCCCGTCTAGAGGCATCTTCTGACCACCATCGCTCCACAATGGGCCATGGGCCAGCCCACTCCTCGACTGGCTGAGGAAGCCCCCAAGTGGGCCCGTCGCTTGAGGTTGATGACCCTGTTGAAGGGTGGCGACGAGCGGCGGCAGCGCGCTCATCTCGCGGGTCAACCTGTAGCCGCACCCACGTGGGTGGGGCGCTCATTGCTAGTCGACGATCAACTCGCACCGGAGCTCCACCTGCATCCAGCACTTCGAGCGGCTCAGGTACCGGTAGCACCGTGGCGGGCGCAGGGTCAGGAATGCGACCTGGCCACGGATGTTCGATGCGTCGCGTTGGTTGAACCTCTTGCCCCCAGGGCAACATCAGTGCCCGGTCTCGTGGAGACCTGCCGCCTTGCTCGCGTACGGCGAGCACCGCATCGGCCCCTAACAGTGCCTGCACTCGCTCAAGGGTGCGGTGAGCGCGCGCATCGGCCCCGGAAACCCCTCCCCACAGGTATGCCTGCTCGTTTCCTAGCGGCACCACGTCTTCTGCTACTAATTCGAGTCGCGTCAGTGGGGCTGGCTCTGGGCCACTGGCGAGCCCTGATAGCCACCCTTCGAGTTGCCATCGCACGCGGTCACTCATGTGCTTGGCGAAGGCCCCGGCTCGGGAGCCCACGTCGGTGCGCCAGACCCTCTCGAGCGTGCCACCACGCTCGGTCGTGGCGCCAATACGGACTCGCCCACAACGTACCCCTGCGTCAAGCAATGCCGCGTCAAGTTGCTCTGCCACGTGGCTGGCGACGAGAGCGAGCTGTTCGACACGTTCAGCGGGCTCGTCGAACTCGTAAAACACTGCGATGTCTTCTTCAGTGCGGCGCAGTACCGGCGGCCGCACGTCTTCCCCGCGGCCTATGCGGTATCCCCACATTCCGACTGCCCCAAACCGTGCCAGGACATCCCCTGCGGGTAGCGCTGTGAAGTCACCCACGGTGGTGAGGCCTAGCCGTGCCAGTACGCTCACGAGATCTTCGACCCGCTCTCGTTGCCGACGCTCCATGGCGGCAAGTGAGAGCACGTCGATAGGCGCGCTTGCAAGGTATTCACGTGAGGTGCCGACCGGAACCAATTCAGATGCACGGGCAGCCAAGATCGCAGCGAGCAATCCATCTGCAGCACCCACGGCACACTCATAACCTGAGTGCTGAGCGACGGCCTCTACTAGCGCCTCTGCCAGACTCTCTTCAGACCCATGAAAGCGGGCTGCTCCGTCTGCAGGGATCATCAGCAACCCTGGGCGAGAGATTTCAACGCCAGAAACAACCTCTTCTGCTGCAGCTGCGACCGCTTCGAAGCGTCGCGAATCGCGTCCCTCATCGTGGGGAAGCAAAGCGAGTTCAGGGCACGCTCGTTGTGCGAGTCGCTTGCGCATGCCGCGGCGCACTCCAGCCGCACGGGCAGCTGCTGAGACGGCCATCATGCCTCGCCCGTGAAGCACTGCAGCAGGCTCATCGGCTCGCATACCCGCTTCGCTCATAGCGGCGACTACTGGCCAGTCCGGAACCCACAGCACCGCCCGCCGGACTGTGTGAACTGGGCCTTCTGATGCCGCATGTGGCGTGGGCCGTGTGGGGGAGCCAGCCCGCGCATCGGCTCTCGATGCGCTGTCGCTAACCCATGCCGTCGAGGCGCTGTCGCTACCCCATGCCTCTGTAGCGCTCATGCGACCCCCTTATCTACGTCGGCGCGCATGCCCTGGTGCGCAAAGGCCATGCCTGGCTCACTGTCGAGAACAACCCTGACCCGCCGTAGTGCTCCTTGCCTGCGCCCGCCCACGGCGACAGTCAGCTCTCGCGAACGCAATCGCCCGTCCCCTGCGCCAAGGCCTCTCCACACAGACCGTTCGACTGTGAGGTTTACATGCGCCCCCTGCCACGGTCCAGCCGCCACGATGAGGCTGCCTCGCTCTTTAGCGCGCGCAGCCAGGCGGCGCCGATCTGTGTCGGACAACGCGAGGCGCTCGCCCAGTAGCACCACGTCAACCCCCTCGACACAGGCACTGACCGCCTGCACCGCTTGGGCTCCGGGATGAGGAATCAGTGCCAGTCGTTCGAGAGCGATACCTCTGCGGGCCGCTGAGACCACCCCAATGGTGGGCATTCCGATAGCCGCAGTCCACGAACCTGCCGCAGAGGCTTGTGCCGCGAGAGCGAGCATTAACGAGGTGGCGCCTGTCACCGTCACGACTTGCCCGCGTTTGAGACCTTCTGGGAGTAATGATGTGAGTTCACTGGCCAAAGGCAAGGCGGGCTGATCCCATGCGGGCCGAGCAGCACCAATACGCATTTCGACACCCTTGAGCGCCGCACGGGCACGGCTGAGCCGTTGCTCTTGCGAGACATCCGACGTCGACGAGACGTCCGGGGTCAACTCGGTGGACATGACACTCCTGGGGCTATTGCGAGAGGCGCTCGCATTCGAACATATGTTCGAGTATTGCAGTGTCCTGTGACATCGTCCAACGCACCTGGTCTACCAGCTGACGTCGCAATAGATGTATGGTGTAAGCGCTTGCATTCTGTGATTCGACCCCGAGGAACCATCAATGACGATGCCCGCCACTTCCCGCTCCCGGACCCGGACCTTCGCGGTCATCGCCGCCATCGTGGTGCTCATTGCGGTCGCCATCGGCATCGCACTACGCATCACCGGCCCGGTGACACCTCATGCAGTGCCTCCTGCACGCGAGGCCCTCACGGACCAGACGCTGTACTTTCTACTGACTGACCGCTTTGCCAACGGGGACTCCACCAACGACGATGGCGGATTGGGGCCCGACCCACAGGTCTCAGGCTTTGACCTCACAGACTCGGGCTATTTTCAAGGCGGGGACTTTGCCGGTGTCGAAGAGCAGCTCGACTACGTCGCAAGCCTGGGCGCCACCGCCATCTGGGTCACCCCACCTTTCACCAACAAGCCCGTCCAGCCCGAGGACTCATCTGCGGGCTATCACGGCTACTGGATCACCGACTTCACCTCAGTCGACCCTCACTTGGGTGGCACAGAAGCCCTCGAGAGCCTTGTCGAGGCAGCTCACGAGCGCGACCTCAAGGTGTTCCTCGACATCATCACCAACCACACTGCCGATGTCATTGGCTACGCCGAAGGCGACCGCCCTCCCTACATCCCCACCGACGCGGTGCCCTATACCGATGCCCAAGGTGAGCCCTTCGATGATCGTGCCGCAGCTGCCAGCGATTTCCCCGAGGTTAGCGACTCCTCATTCCCCTACACACCCGTCCTTGAACCAGGCGAAGAGAACGCGAAGACGCCCGCATGGCTCAACGATGTGACGATGTACCACAACCGTGGGAACACGACCTTTACCGGCGAAGACTCCCTCTATGGCGACTTTTATGGGCTCGACGACTTGTGGACCGAGCACCCGGATGTGGTCGATGGAATGATTGAGATCTACTCGGACTGGGCAGCCACCGGCATTGACGGCTACCGCATCGACACTGTGCGCCACGTTGACGATGGGTTTTGGGAGGCCTTCGTCCCCGCCGTGCTCGATGCCGCAGCCTCACACGGCACTGATGACTTCTTTATCTTTGGGGAGGTCTACGACTCCTCGCGAGCAGTGACGTCACGCTTCACCACGGAGCTGGGCATGCCTGCTGTGCTCGACTTCCCGTTCCAGGCCGCTGCCCGTGAATACGCCTCAACTGGAGGCGACGCTGCGGAACTCGCCGAGTTCTTCGTGGCAGACGACTGGTACACCGCTCCGCATTCCTCTGCCGCACAGTTGCCTACCTTCTTGGGCAACCACGACATGGGCCGCTTTGGGTCGATGCTGCTCGACGACAATCCCGGAGCCGACGACGCCGAGCTGCTCTCGCGCGACAAGCTGGCCCACGCACTGATGTTGCTGAGCCGTGGCAACGCCGTCATCTATTACGGCGACGAGCAAGGCCTTACTGGCGATGGCGGGGACAAGGCGTCGCGCCAACCGCTTTTTGGCACCAGCATTGACGAGTATGTGGACGATGCGCTGATTGGCACAGACGCGACTCTTGCCGATGCGGTTTACGACACCGAGCACCCGCTTTACCAGTGGATTTCTGAGCTCTCTGCTGCGGTTGAGGACTCTGCGGCGCTCACCGCTGGCGCTCACCAGAACCGTGTCGCTGAGGATGGCGAAGGGATCTACGCCTTCTCGCGCATAGACCGTGATGAGCGCATCGAGACCGTGGTCGCACTCAACTCTGCGCCCGAGCCCCGCACCGTGCGAGTTCCCACCTGGAGCCAAGGTGACTTCACTTTGGTCGCCGGCGACGGTGATCCCACTGTCAGCACCGATGCAGACGGCGTCATCACCTTGGCAGTTCCCGCCTTCGGCACCGTTGTCTTTACGGCCGATGCGCCCATTCAGGAACGTGACAATGTGTCAGTTTCGATTGCCACCAGTTGGAACGCGGTCACCGGTGGCGAAACTGACCCTGGTCGTCTGCCGGTTGTGGCTGACGTGACTGGTCAGGGCTACGCCGAGGTGTCGTTCTGGGCTCGCGCCGACGGCGGTGAGTGGCAGCACATTGGCACTGATGACTCTGCGCCCTACCAGGTATATGACGTGGTGAGTGATCTTGCGCCCGGCACCTCCGTTGAGTACCAGGCAGTGGTCTCCGATGGGGTGGGCCTCGAGGCCACTAGTGAGACCGTGACAGCCACGGTGCCTGACCCGGTTATTTCTTTTGCGTACCCTGCCCCTGGCGATACGCTCGCGTTCGAGCCACTGATCGTTGCGGAAGTGGCGCCGGTGCGCGCCGACACGAGCGTTACTTTTGAAAGGCGCCTGCCAGGCGGCGACTGGGAGACCATCGCAATCGACACGTCATCAAGCGCTTTCGCGGTACTCGACGACCTGGCCGAGATCTCCATAGGCACCGAGGTTCTCTACCGAGCGACCGTGACGCAAGGCTCGACTACCGTCACCACGTCGGCAATTTCTGCGAAGACTGGTGGAGCGCAAGGAGCCGGAAGTCCGTCCGTACCCGGCAGCTTCAACGAAATTGTCGGCTGCGCCGAGGCCTGGCAACCCGACTGCGAAGCTGTCGCAATGACTTTCGACGAGGCAGCGGGCGAATGGACCCTCTCGGTCGACCTCCCCGCCGGATCGCACGAGTACAAGATCGCGATCGATGGCGCATGGACGGAGAACTATGGCGAAGGCGGCGCCGCGGACGGACCGAACATGTGGGTAGAACTTGCGGCCGACAGTTCAGCGACGTTCCGCTACGACCCCACCACCCACATGGCGACAGCCGAACTGGATTAGCCCGCCCGTCTCTACGCCTATTTAGCGCAACGCCCACAAAGCGACGGCCGATGCGGCCGCAACGTTGAGCGAGTCCACTCCCCCTGCCATCGGAATGGTGACCAGCGCATCGGCCGATTGCTGTGCAGTGTGAGTCAGACCGTCACCTTCCGCGCCCATCACGAGCGCTACCCGCTCATGGCCTGCGGCGGCGAACTCGTCGAGCCCTATCGCATTGTCCGCAAGGGCCAGGGCCGCCACAGTGAAGCCCAACGTGCGCAGCTCTTCGAGCGCGCCAGGCCATTCCTGAGCGCGCGTCCACGGCACTTGAAACACCGTGCCCATGGACACCTTCACGCTACGCCGGTACAGCGGGTCGGCACATTGCGGGGCCACAATGATCGCATCGGCCCCAATGCCCGCAGCGGAGCGAAATATCGCACCCACATTGGTGTGGTCAACGATGTTCTCGAGCACCACCACGCGCCGCGCGCCTTCGACAACGCTCGCCAGCGACGGCAACTGCGGGCGCTCCATTGCGGCGAGGGCCCCTCGATGCACTTGGTAGCCCGTCACCTGCTCAAGAACCTCCTCAGCAGCCACATAAATAGGAATGTCCGAGGGCACATCTACAGACGAGAGCCACCGCTCAGTCAGTAGTACGGACCTAGGTTCGTGGCCTACCGCTAAAGCGCGGCGAATCACCTTTGCGCCCTCAGCCATGTAGAGGCCGCGTGCAGATTCGAGCGTGCGCCGCAAGGCCACGTCAGTGAGCCCTTGGAAGTCTGTGAGGCGGGGGTCTGCGGGATCCTCAATGTGAATGACGGGCATGAGCGCCATTGTCTCAAACAGCGAAGCCCCGGAGGTTTAACCTCCGGGGCTTTGCTGTGACTTTGCTGCTGACCTACTACTGACCCTTCTCAGCGTTCGGGTCGAAGCCGCGTCCGGACCTGGTGCCAGCGTCGGTCGCGTCAGACGTCGCGTCCTCAACGTCCTGCTTCGCCAACCGGAGCGCTTCTGCCGGGTCGGTGAGAGCGGAGGTAATACGTGAAGCCCTGCCCTCGCCTCGTGCGTGGTCGCGCTGGAGAGGCTCGTTCTCCTCTTCCTGACCAAACGCGGCACTGATCGACTTGAGTGCACCGGTGAATTCGGTGGGCACAAACCACACCTTGTTCGACTCATTCTTGGCGATCTCGGGGAGCATCTGCAGGTACTGGTACGCAAGCAGCTTCGAGTCGGCGTCACCTTCGTGGATGGCGTCGAACACCTGGAGAATGGCGCGCGCTTCACCTTCTGCACGCAGGATTGCGGACTGCGCCGCACCTTCTGCGGTCAGAATCGCCGACTGCTTTTCACCTTCTGCAGTCAGAATCTTTGACTGCTTGACACCCTCGGCGGTCAGAATCGCAGCACGGCGGTCACGCTCGGCACGCATCTGCTTTTCCATCGAGTCCTTGACCGAGACTGGCGGGTCGATGGCCTTGAGCTCGACACGACCCACACGGATGCCCCACTTGCCGGTCGCCTCATCAAGCACCGCGCGGAGCTGACCATTGATCTGGTCACGGCTCGTCAGAGTCTGCTCGAGGTCCATGGTTCCGATGACGTTACGGATGGTGGTGACGGTCAACTGCTGCATACCAACGATGTAGTTAGCAATTTCATAAACAGCGGCGCGCGCTTCAGTCACCTGGAAGTAGATCACCGTGTCAATCTCGACGTTCAGGTTGTCCGAGGTAATCACTGACTGCGGAGGGAAGGACACGACCTGCTCACGCATGTCTACACGTTGGCGAACCTTGTCAATGAACGGCACCAGCAGGTGCATGCCTGCCTGCATGGTCTTTTTGTAACGCCCCAGGCGCTCAACAACGCGCGTTTCTGCTTGGGGAACAATCTGGATAGATCGTGCTATCGCCGAAATGACGAAGATCGCGAAAATGATTCCCGCGATGATCAGCACTACCTGAATGGGCTCCATATTTACTTCTCCTTTTCGGGAGAGACGATCGCTGTCGCCCCCCTAATTTCGAGTACCACTACCTCAGCCCCCTCCGGGATAGCCACAGCATCTATCTGGGTGCGTGCGGACCATACTTCCCCATTGAGTTTCACTCGACCTGCGTGCTCAGTCACGTTCGACAATGTGCGCGCAAGACGACCTACAAGCGCCACCACATTAGTCTCAATGAGCTCGGTACGCGAACGAATCGAGTGCAATAGGTATGGACGCAAAGCGAACACCAACAGTGATGCCACCACACACGCGATGATCAGGCATAGCCACCACGGTGCACCGAGTAATGCTGCTGTCCCACCTGCAACTGCCCCACCCGCGAGCATCGCAAACGTGAGATCAAGCGTGAAGATCTCAACAATTCCCAGCGCCATTGCGCCTACGAACCACCATAGAGATTCCATGGTCCACCTCCTGAAAGTTAACGTAACAGGGGCAATAGGGCTGTGTCGTCGTCCGTGGGGATGAAAATTAAGCGCCGCGCGCAGTCCACCGTCCACCAAAAGCATGAAGCTCCACATCCATGGCATAAGCAGTCGACAAGTTCCTTGACGTGAGCGTGTCACGCAAAGGGCCCTGAGCCACGACGTGGCCATCACGTAGCAACATTGCGTGTGTGAAGTTTGGCGGGATCTCTTCAACGTGATGCGTTACGAGCACCAGTGCAGGTGAGCGCCGGTCTCCTGCAAGTTCAGAGAGTGCCGAGAGAAGTTCCTCCCTGCCCGCAAGGTCAAGCCCTGCACCCGGCTCGTCAAGAAGCAACAACTCAGGGTCGGTCATGAGCGCACGGCCAATCTGGACCCGCTTGCGCTCTCCTTCGGACAACGTCCAGAACTCACGGTCGACAAAACCGATCATGCCAAAGGCCGCCAGCAAGGCCTCTGCCCGATCTTCGTCAATCTGGTCGTACTCTTCGCGCCAACGGCCCGTCACCCCGTGGGCGGCGGTCATCACCACATCGCGGACAGTTTCGTCGTCAGGAATTCGGTCAGCGAGCGCAGCACTCGACAGCCCCACCCGAGTGCGTAAGTCCTGTGTGTCTGCTTGGCCCAGCGCCTCCCCTAGAACAGTCACCTCACCGCTCGTAGGGTGCATTCGGGCCGATGCGATAGTCATCAGTGACGTTTTACCCGCACCGTTAGGACCCAGCACAACCCAGCGCTCGTGAGCGTTGACCGTCCAATTGATGTCGGACAAGATCGCGTTGTCGTTGCGGCGCAGGTTGACGTTTTCGAAACGCAACACCTCAGTCATAGTCAGAGCCTAACGGAGGAGGTCGTTGTAAAGGTCAATGGTGCGCTCCCCGATGGTTTCCCACGAGAAGTGTTCAGCGGCCCGTGTGCGCCCGGCAGCTCCTAGCCGCCGCGCCCGCTCAGGGTCAGCAGTCATGTCGGTCAAAGCCGCCGCCAAGTCCGCGATAAAAGCGTCCGGATCAGTAGGTGTGCCCGTGCCGTCCTGGACCTGATCGATAGGAACCAACGTGCCGGTTTCCCCATCCATCACCACCTCAGGAATTCCTCCCGTCGCAGTAGCGACCACAGGCAGGCCCACTGCCATCGCCTCAAGATTCACAATGCCAAGCGGTTCATAAACGCTCGGGCACACAAACGCCGTACATGCGTCAAGGACCGCCACCAGTTCGTGACGCGGCAGGTGCTCTTCGATCCAGACCACGCCGTCACGCTTTTGTTGAAGCTTCTCGACCAAGCCGGAGACCTCCGCTGCGATCTCCTTCGTGTCTGGCGCACCCGCACACAGCACCACCTGGATCTCTGCAGGCAACTGCTCAACGGCTCGCAAAAAGTGAGGCAAGCCCTTCTGGCGCGTGATCCGCCCCACAAAAACTAATGCCGGACGTGACCGGTCGATGCCATACCGGGCCACCACCGCATCGGCCTTATCCCGCTCTTCATCGCTCGAAGGTGCCGCCCACGCATCGACATCAATGCCGTTATGAATAACCGTGACCTTGTCGGGGTCGATAGTGGGGTAACTGCGCAAAATATCCTCCCGCATGCCACCAGAAACCGCCACCACCGCATCGGCCGCCTCGTAGGCAGTGCGCTCAATCCACGACGACACGCGATAACCGCCGCCCAATTGCTCGGCCTTCCACGGCCGCATCGGCTCAAGTGAATGCGCGCTCAAAATGTGCGGGACGCCATGCAACTGGGAGGCAAGGTGGCCGGCCATATTCGCATACCAGGTGTGCGAGTGAACCACATCGGCGCCAGCGCAGTCCTTGGCCATCGCAAGGTTGTGGGCAAGCACGTCAAGCGACGCATCCCCCACTCCGCCACCGAGCGCCTCATAACCGGTCACGTGCGCCTCGTCGCGCTGACCATCAAACGCTCTGACCTCGACGTCAATATGGCGTCGAAGCACAGCGGCAAGCTCGGCAACGTGAACGCCGGCACCGCCGTAAATGTGTGGTGGGTACTCGCGGGTGAGCAGATCTACTCTCATAACCACCACGCTAGTGCTCTTCTCCCGTCGCGTCTTCTCGCACGCGCTGAGTCATAGACATATGCTGGGCATATGCCTGCGCACAAAGTACTTGCCATCGTCCTCGCCGGGGGTGAGGGCAAACGTCTAATGCCCCTCACCGCTTCGCGCGCCAAGCCTGCTGTGCCCTTTGGCGGCACCTACCGACTTGTCGACTTCGCCTTGTCTAACTTGGTGAACTCGCAGTACTTGCACATCGTCGTGCTCACCCAATACAAGTCACACTCCATGGACCGCCACATCGCACGCACCTGGCGGATGTCCCCGCTACTTGGCAACTACGTGGCGCCGGTGCCTGCTCAGCAACGCCGCGGAAAGCACTGGTACTTGGGGAGTGCAGACGCGATCTATCAGACCGTCAACATCATCGAAGACGAACAACCCGACTACATTGTCGTGGTGGGTGCGGATCACGTGTACCGCATGGACTTCTCGCAGATGGTCGACTCGCACATCGCTAACGGTGCCGACTTCACGGTCGCCGGCATTCGCCAGCCCATCGAAATGGCAGACCAGTTTGGTGTCATCGACATCGACAAAGACAACCCAGGCATGATCAAAGCCTTCCTCGAAAAGCCCACAGACCCTGAAGGACTCCCGGACTCCCCCGGCGAAATCCTCGCATCGATGGGCAACTATGTTGCCTCCGCAGACGCGCTCCTCGAAGCACTCAAGCACGATGCAGAGAACGAAGATTCTAAGCACGACATGGGCGGGGACATCGTTCCTTACTTCGTAGACAAAGGCACCTGTGGCTTCTACGACTTCGTAGACAACGACGTCCCGGGCT
>CAZHTO010000002.1:0-15637 GCA_964535845.1 uncultured Demequinaceae bacterium
ACCTTCCCGGAACGAGAACGCCGCCGTACGCGCGTCATACACGAGCGAGCCGGTGACATCGCCCGGCATGAGGTCGGGGGTGAATTGAACACGCTTGGTGTCGATACCGATGGTGCGCGCGAGAGTGCGCACCATGAGGGTCTTGGCGACCCCTGGGACACCCTCGAGCAGTACGTGACCGCGGCACAGCAGGGCGATGACTAGCCCGGTGACCACCTGGTCTTGGCCTACCACGGCGCGACCTACTTCGGTACGAATCCGGGAGAGTGCTTCTCGAGCGATCTTGGCGTTCTCGTCGTGGGCCGCGGGGGCGTGGGCCGCACCAGTGTTGCTGGCCTCGGCTGGCGTGGGAACGGCCGATGCGCTGCTGGGGGCCGTGTCAGGGCCTCCTTCATCGGGGAGTGGGGAGGTAGGGGAGTCGGTCACGTGTGGTGAACCTCGCTTTCCAGCTTGTCGAGTTCCTCGATGATGGTCATCATGGTGGTGTCGTCGGCCGGAGGCGGCCCGTACAAAATACGCTCGACGTCCGCAGGTGAACGTCCAGCAGCCCGTGCGACAACGGGAACGAGTGTTTCGCGGCCTGCGGCACGTGGAACCCCTAGCCGACGAGCCATGCGCAGTGCGGCCGCGCCGCGCAGTGCGGCAGTTGCACGTCCACTGGCCCGCGCGCGGCGGTACAGGCGTGCCCGGCCTCTCGTGGCCTCTGAGGCTCGCACAATGACAGGTAGTGGTTCGCGTACAAGGGGGCCAAAGCGCCGGGCCCGCCACCACGCGGCAATCACGACGGTGATTGCGAGCACGTACAAAGCACTGCCGGTGCCTGGCGGTAAGAAATCCGGATTCGCTTCTATCTCCGTGGGTGGCGCTGCACGATCGCCCTTTGCGGCCCCGTTCGGGTCATACCAGGTGAGGGTTGACGGGTCGAAGGCGTCGCCCATGGTCCACACCACAGTGGGATGTTTGCCGAGCGCATGGAGTGCCAGCGCCGCATTTCCATCCTCGGCAAGCCGGGCGTTGGTGACCAGATCCGACGACGCAATGATGGTGATACTACGGTCGCCATCATCGATGACTGCATAGGCGTGCCGGCCGTCATCGTTGGGAAAGCACAGTTGGCCATCCAACTCGTCGTCGTCGCTTTCCAGGTTGCCGGATATCCCAGATCCGATCACGCGGACGCTCTTTGCCGCGACAGCATCGGGGTTGTCGCATTGGGCGTTGACGAGGGAGCTGTCGAGTGGGTTCCCCAGTGTCAGGCCAGGTGCCAAATAGTCGATGAGCCGTTGCGAGGGTTCCAAGATGACTAAATCGCCGGGATACTCCTGGAGGGCTTCGATCTGGTAAGTCACTAGTGCGGCGGCGTTGGCAACCACCACAGTCGTGTTCTGTGGATCCTGAACGCGCGCTCCCGCCAGCGAGGACGGTTGTCGCACGTCAACTCCCTGTGCACGCAAAATTTGCGCCACGGCCCGTGTTCCCGTGGGGGTCGAATTGTTGGTCGACATGGGCGTGTAGTCCTGTGGGCGTGACGACCAGACCAAGAGCACAATGAGCGCCACGAACATCACCGCAGCGATTACTACCACAGGCCGGCCGCGTACACGGCGCGCGAGGGAGGCAGGTTGGGTGGCCCGGTGATAGGTCGCGCCAGAGTCGCCAGTCGCCGTAGTTGGAGCAACTGTCCGCACGGCCGACGTAGCCGGGGGAGCGTGAGTCATACCTTTGCCCCCGCATCGGCTTCACGAGAACTGGGGGAAAGTGGACGTGCAAGAGCTTCGTATGTGCCACGAGCGTGCGCGGCGTCAGCCTCGACGAGCCCTCCCGCGCCGTAGCGGGCAACATCAAAGTTGTTGGCTACTTGAACCGCGTCACCCCCGACGGCAGGGACAGCGGCACCAATAGAGATAGCCGCTTCGCGAGCAGTGGCCCCAGGAAGTTCTGCGATGCGGCCACGTTCTTCCAATTTCCGCACGCTCGCGCGGTACCACTCCATGGTGGCGACATCCCAGTTTTTCGCCGCCTGCGCAGCGAGCGCAGCTTCTCGCATTTGTGCAGATGACCGAGCATCGTTGTCGAGCATGCCGGCCTTGAGGGTCGCCCTGCGTGCCCGCCGTAGTGGGCCCAAGACGAGCCACATCACGACTACCACGATGGCAATAGCGACAAGAACTATCACGATGGTCCCTATGGAGTTCGCGGAGCTGCCCAGATTTCCCACGGTGTCGAAAAGTCCACGAACCCACTCCACGAACTGTTCGAACCAGCTGGTTCCTTGCTCTGCATACTCCGGCTTCGCGAGCTCATCGCGGGCCCATTCTTGTGCCGTCTCCGCGTCTGGCGTCACGGGAATCTCGAGTCGCATGAGTTAGCGCCTTGCCCGTTCCTCAGCAGCTCGTGCAAGGTCGAGGTCAAATCCTTCACGGCGCATGCGCAAATCGGTATAGAGCAGCGCGAACACTGAGCCCAAGTACGAGTAGACAATCACGAGCGACACTACGTAGGTCAGTCCGACGACCACCATGATGGAGATGGCGATGGCGGTGAGACTGGCGGGACTCACTAAAACTACGATAAGAGTGACGAACTGGCCCACGGATTGCAAAACTGAAGACACGATGTTGATGAGCACTCCGGTGACGAGCACGATGAGAATGGACCACCAGAACCGCCCCCGTATCAGGCGAAGCACACGCGCGAGCGCCGCAGACATAGTGATGCCCTCGAGCACGATCATCGCGCGCGCCACACCCTGAAACAGCGTCACGAGCAGGGCGCTCGGAAAGAACACTGTGAGGACGAGCACCAGCGTCAAGGAATTCCCTGTTCCTTCGGGCTCTTGCGCGACCACGGCACTGATCGAAGGTAAGACTGCCAGCACTAGCAGCAACATCAATATTGTGGCACTGGCTATGTAGAGGAGTAGCAGTGAGCCCAAGCGGCGGCGCACTTGCTTCCATGCTAGCGAGATTTTGATGCGCTCACCTAGGATTGCGCGGGCTACGCCGGGGGCGATCACCGAGCTAGAAAGCATGTCCGCGAGCAACACCGCCAGCAAGGACACCACAATCATGGTGAGGCTCTGCGCCGAGATGCCGGAGAGCGTTATGAACGGGCTGAGCAGGCCCAATTGTGGGTCGTTGAGCACCACCCACACTGTGGTCAACACGAGAATCGTGGACAACAGCGTGAATATTAGTGGCGCTCCAAGGACTACCGCGCGGTTATAGCGGATGGCCTTAAAGGGCACTGTGAGGAAGTCGCCAAAAGACAGGGGCCGCAAGGGAATGATTCCTGGCTGCCACGAGCGGAACGAGGGCGCTGCGTTGAGTTGCTCAGGTTGGCTTCGAGCCCCGTACGCGGGCCCGGTGGGTGGACCTGGTGGCGGAGGTGGAGGAGAGTCGGATGGATAACCTGGGGGCGCATAGCCTGGCACGGGCGTGGATGGCGCAGTAGTGGGCGCCCCGGGGGTCACCCACTCGGGTGCCCCGGGATGGTATTCAGGTGTCACGCGGCCGTCCGAGTTGGGGCTCGGGTCTCCGTCACCTGTAGGCGGAGTAGCGCTGTGGTCCTCAGCCATGTTTTCCCCTTCGTCCACTCGGCCCATCCTGCCATGCCTGGTGCCTCACGTGCTCCGGGTTACTCCCCTTGTGCGCCCAGCGTGGCAAGATGGCTCTATGACGGGACGCATCCTGGTTGTCGACGATGACCCAGCAGTTGCGGAGATGATTGGCATCGTTCTTCGCGGCGACGGGTTTGAGCCTCTATTCTGCGATCACGGGGACAGGGCGCTTGCGGCGTTCCGCGATGGTGACCCGGACGTGATCTTGTTGGATCTGATGTTGCCTGGAAAGAACGGTATTGAGATCTGTCGGGAGATTCGCGCAGAATCGGGTGTCCCCATCATCATGCTGACGGCAAAGTCAGACACGGTTGATGTGGTGCTTGGGCTGGAGTCGGGAGCAGACGACTATGTTCCGAAACCCTTCAAACCACGCGAACTTATCGCCCGCGTGCGGGCCCGCTTACGCCAAAACGACAATGCCGCCGCTGGTGCGGTGCGTATCGGAGACCTCGAGATCGATGTCACTGGTCACCGAGTCACCCGTGCCGGGGAGACCATCCCACTTACCCCGCTCGAGTTCGACGTACTCGTGACACTCGCGCGCTCTCCGGGGAAAGTGTTCACCCGTGAGGTGTTGCTTGAAGACGTGTGGGGGTACCGTCACGCAGCGGACACCCGTCTGGTCAATGTTCACATCCAACGGTTGCGCGCCAAGATCGAGCGCGACCCTGAGCACCCAGAGATTATTCAGACAGTGCGAGGCGTGGGGTACAAGGCGGGCGCCCAACAGCCGTGAGAGTCCAGAAGTGAGACGAGTGACGTGAGGCTCGGAGCATGAAGGTCACGCCGCGATCTGTCCGAGCCGTGATCACTGCCCCGTTTCGACGTGGATGGCAGCGCTGGAGGCGCTCCATGTCGACCCGGGTGGTGGCGTCCACCCTTGTCGTAGGCATCGGCACGGTGGTGTTGTTGGGGGCTTATGTCTCTACCGAGATCCGTGACGGCCTGGTGAACGACCGCGTCGAAGATGTCCTCGCAGAAAGCGCTCGTGCAGCAGCGACCGCGAAAGAGCGTGCCGACGCGTCAACGGCAGCCAACCCGCAAGATCTTCAGCAGTTTGTGAACGAGTTGTGGATCGAGCTGCGTGCGCTCGGCGGTGAGGGGCGCGGGCAAGTCATTTTGCGCAGCCCCAGCAATGTCTCCTCAGTTCCGCTCACTATCGGTGAGTCCCAGGCAGGGCTGAGGGGCGTGATCTCAGGTGAGATGCGCGCCGCGGTCGCAGCCGGCACCGTACAACCGTGGCAATTTATCGAGTTACCGGAGACTGGTGATCCGGGTCTAGTCACGGGCACTCCTCTCGACATACAGGTGGCAGGGGCGTACGAGCTCTACTTTGTTTATTCGCTTGCGAGCGAGCAGGCCACCCTTGGTCTCATCCAGCGAGTGCTAGGGATCGGCGCGGGTGTGCTCGTGGCGCTCGTGGTGGGGATGACGTGGTTTGTGACGGCGCAAGCGGTACGGCCAGTGCGTCAGGCTGCGCGAGTAGCGTCGCGGCTCGCCGATGGTCGGTTGTCCGAGCGCATGAAGGTGCGTGGGCGCGACGAGATGGCCACGTTGGCGCAGACATTTAATGAAATGGCCGAATCCCTCCAGCGGCAAATTACCCGCATGGAGAGGATGTCCCGCTTACAGCGCCGCTTTGTGTCCGACGTCTCGCATGAGTTACGTACCCCTCTGACCACCATCCGTATGGCAAATGACGTGTTGCACGATGCCCGCGAAGACTTTCCGCAGCATGTAGCGCGGTCGGCTGAGCTCTTGAACAATCAGCTCGACCGGTTCGAAGCGCTCTTGGGCGATTTGCTTGAAATCTCGCGTATCGACGCAGGCGCCGCGCAGCTGGAGTTCGAACAAGTCGACTTGGGCGACCTGGTACGTGATGAGGTAGAAGCGATGCTTCCCATTGCTGCGGACCTAGGTGTCGAGATTCGTCTACATATGGCGCCGTTGGGTCGCACGGCCTCGATCGACCGACCTCGCGTGGGCCGTATTGTCCGCAACTTGCTGGCCAATGCGGTCGAACACAGCAACGAAGGTCCGGTAGACGTCGCGGTCGGGTCTAACCGACGCAGCGTCGCTGTCGTGGTACGTGACTATGGGCTAGGTCTCACCTCGCATCAGTTGGAGCGTGTGTTCGACCGTTTTTGGAGGGCCGATGCGGCCAGAGCGCGCACTATGGGTGGCACTGGGTTGGGACTATCGATCGCGAGAGAAGATGCGCAATTGCACGACGGTCGCCTTGAGGTGTGGGGCCAGCCGAGTGCCGGTGCAAGCTTTCGCTTGCTGTTGCCCCGTACCTCAGAAGGGCTGGGAGCGAACCCGGCTCTGCCACTCATGATGCGCGAGCGTGACATTGCGATGGTCGGCAGGCGCGTTGACTTTGGCCCGCCACTTGTGACTCCCCGTGGAAACCGAGGTCAATCATGATCGCTCGTCGCCCGGTGCGCGTGACCCGTCGCCTGACCGCACTGCTCCTTGCGAGCGCGGCTGTGCTCGTTGGCTGCGCGAGCATTCCGCTCGAAGGCCCCGTCATGGAGGGCGACGCCGACGTGCTACCAGTTGAGCCGCTTCAGCCCATTCAGGAGGGCCCAAGCCCATCTGATGACCCGGCGAGAATTGTGACGGGCTTTCTCAACGCATCGGCCGGTGGCGTGGCGACAGACTTTGCAGTTGCGCGGGAATTTCTCACGCCCGAGGCTGCTGCGACATGGGACCCGCGTGCCCAAACCCTTGTGTACAGCTCAGGCGCGGTCAACCCCGAATGGGACGAGCAGGCAGGAACGGTGTCGTATGAGTTCCCCCTCGCGTCGGTCATCGACGACTCGGGACGCCGCACAGACTCCACTGACGGCACCGTCACAGACGTAGTCTTCACCGTTGAGCAAGACGCAGATGGCTTATGGCGAATCTCGGAGCTCGCAGACGGTGTGGTGATGTCCCAAGCCAACTTCACAAGGTTCTTCAGAGCCGTTGACTTAGTTTTTGCTAGCGCTGACCGCACCACTATCGTTCCTGAACTGCGATGGCTTCCAGACAACAACGTGGTCACAGCGGCAGCACGCGAACTTGTGCAGGGTCCGTCGCCATGGCTCGCCGACGCGGTGCATACCGGGTTCCCCGCCACTGCTGCGCTCGCGGTCGAGTCGGTTGTGGTTGCCGAAGGGCGTGCCACGGTAGACGTGACGCCGCAATCAGCGGGTACAACCGAAGACCGTGCATTGGCGGCGGAGCAAATGCGCGCAACGCTTACTGCGCTACCCGGGGTCGTTGCTGTGGAAGTGCAGATAGGTGGTCTGCCCATGGTTCAGGGTGATCGGGTGGACTTGAAAGTTGCCCCGGTGCCGGCACCCCAGGCTTTGGTAATCGCGGCGGGCAGGCTGGGTACCTGGGATGGTGAAACCCTGTTGGTTACCGCCGATGAGGTCGGTGGATTGAGCGCCGAGGCCCGCGGGTTCGCGATGTCATACGACCGTGAGCGGGTCGCATACATCGATGGTGATGACCTCATGATTACGACGGCCTTGGCTGATGCGGGCGACGGTCTTGTCGAACTACCCGAAGAGCCCTTGGCGCTCACTGAGCAAGTCGCAGCAACTGCCGTGGTGACCGCTCCCGGACTGGTGGCTCCGAGCTTCGATCGCCTGGGCTATCTGTGGACCGTCGGTGCCACAGCTGAAAGCGGACTGATTTCGGTGAGCCCCGAAGGCGACACTCTTGCTTTCCCGAGCGAATGGCTCAGGGCAAGATCGACGATCGCACTGTCGGTGTCACGCGACGGAGCATTGGTCGCCGTGCTGTCCCGCTCTGGTGGACAGCCGGTTGTAGAAGTGGCCAGCATCCATAGGGGGCCGGACGGTTCGCCTATGGGCTTGGGTGATCCCATGACCGTCGGAACAGGCATGGGCGCAGGGATTGACGTGGTGTGGGAAGACGATTCCACTGTCGCCGTGTTGGGGGAGCCCGTCGACGGGTCCCCCTCGCCTCTATGGTTGATAACGGTAGGTGGGGGAACATCAATGATCACTACTCAACCCGATGCGGCATCCCTTGCCGTACGAGTAGGCGAGACGTCGATGGTGGTGGTCTCGACCGAGGGGCGTGTGGACGAAAGATCCGGGTCGGCGTGGGCCACGGTTCTTGAGGGTGTCAGCGACCTGACGTACTCCGGGTGAGTGACGCCACCCCAGGCGGTTAACCCTGACTGTCCCCATCGCGGTGAGGGCTACCCACTTTCCACGGGGCGCGGACTTCACTCGCGCATCGGCCCAGCTGTTGCTACCACCATGGGCCTATGGCCACATCCGTAATCAGGCGCGCGGCTACGGACATTGCGCGACTCATTGTGCCTGTCGAGTGTGCAGGCTGCGCGCGCGTCGATGTGCGGCTTTGCGGCGAGTGCGCGGCGCCGTGGTGGGAATCACCACTGCGGGTCGAGTCGGAGGCTCCGAGGCTTGATATCCAGGGCACCGCGCGTCTACCGGTATGGGCAATCGCAGCGCTCGACGGCAGCGTGGAGTCTTTGGTGCGCGCGTGGAAAGACGGTCGCCGGCGTGACCTGGACCGCTGGCTTGCTGATGCGATGCAACGTGCCGCTCAGGTGGTGGCGCCGCAACTCGGGGACATTCCGGAGGTGACCGTGGTGCCTGCGCCCGCGCGCGCCGCAAGTACTCGTCGGCGAGGCATAGACCTGCCTGCGGTTTTGGCTCGCGGAACGGTCCAAGGTCTGAAAGCGGCGGGTGTCTCTGCCCACCAAGTGCAGGCCTTACGGATTGGGAGAGGTGAGTCCCGCGGCAGTTCTGCACGGGCGCGCTGGCGGGGTGCTCAGGGCGCTGTGCGGATGGTGGCTCCGGCCGTGGGCGCCGTGTTACTTGTGGACGATGTTGTGACGACAGGTGCCACCCTGGCGGCGTGTTGCGTTGCCCTTGAACGGGGCGGAGCCCTTCCTATCGGAGCGCTTGCCGCGGCATCGGTTGTTAATGTACGCACACCCCGCGTGGGCGAGATATGGTGAGGGACCAGACGACTTTATAGTCGGCTCCTTCGAGGTAGAGGAGGTGATAGCACAGGCGCACAAGGCGCCGCCGTCACCCTGCCGCGGACATGCGGCCAAGACCGTTGATAAGAAGGAGTTGCATCATGGACATCAGCATCGTCGGACGCCACACCAAGGTTTCTGAAGATACACGCCTCAAGATCGCCGAAAAGATGGAAAAGGTGGAGTCGTTGGCGCCGCGTGCGACGCGGGCTGAGGTAAACGTGGTGCATGAGCGTAACCCGCGTCTTGCAAGTGATCGTGAGCGCGTGGAAATCACAGTTCACGCCAACGGCGTTATTCGCGGAGAAGCTACCGCTGAAGACCGCATGGCGGCGCTCGACCTCGCCTCGGCGCGCGTCTTTGAGCAGCTGCGCAGGCGGCGCGAACGTCGCGGCAAGCGGCACAACAACAAGCCATCGCTACACACAGTGGTCTCCCAGGATCTGGCCGCTGTTCCGGGCGAGCCTCCCCGAGAGCAAGACCACTCGCAAGACGAAGGCCGGGTAGAGAGCGTTGAGGCGTGGGAGGGCGCCACTGAAGAGGACCTCCAAGAGGTCCCCATTGACGGCACTCCCATTGTTATTCGCTCCAAGACGCACCCCGCCACTCGAGTGACGGTTGCTGAGGCAATCGACCAAATGGAGCTGGTAGGCCACGACTTCTACTTGTTCATCGACTCGGATACCGGGCTTCCCTCAGCGGTGTACCGCCGCCGGGGCTGGACTTATGGCGTGATCCGTATCGAAGAAAACGGCGAAGAAACAGGCGACGCTGAGGAAACCGCTTAGTCGTCAGGCCACCGCGCACCCGTGGCGCCGTTGGTAGTCACGGGTGCGCGCAAGGGCGCGCCGCAGTTGCGCCCACAGCGAGACGAACTCAGCACCCCCCGCGGACCGCCTACGATAGTTGACGGATCCGAACGGCTAGGAGAGCTACGTGTCAATTCTCGATCGCGTTGTCCGCATGGGCGAGGGACGCACTCTGCGCCGCCTGAGCAAGATCGCCACCCTCACTAACTCGCTTGAAAGCGTGTATGAGGCGTTGTCAGACGACGAGCTCAAGGCGCTCACAGAAGAGTTCCGCACGCGCCACGCGGAGGGTGAGGCGCTCGAGTCGCTCATGCCCGAAGCGTTTGCAGCGGTGCGAGAAGCCTCGCGGCGCACACTAGGACTGCGTCACTTCGACGTGCAGATCATGGGTGGCGGTGCGCTGCACTTTGGCGACATTGCCGAGATGAAGACCGGTGAAGGTAAGACGCTGGTCGCGACGTTGCCGGCTTACCTCAACGCGCTTACGGGCCGCGGCGTCCATGTCGTGACCGTGAACGATTACCTGGCGAGCTACCAGTCCGAGCTGATGGGGCGTGTGTTCCGATTCCTCGGGATGGAGACCGGCTGCATCATGTCGGGCATGCCGCCAGAGGAGCGCAAAAAGCAGTACGCCGCAGACATCACCTACGGCACCAACAACGAGTTTGGCTTTGACCACCTGCGCGACAATATGGCGCTTGACCCCAAGCAGTTGGTGCACCGCGGTTATCACTTCGCGATTGTCGATGAGGTTGACTCGATTCTGATCGATGAGGCCCGCACGCCGCTCATCATCTCTGGCCCCGCTCAGGGCGACAACATGAAGTGGTACGGCGAGTTCGCAAGAATCGCGAAAACGCTCAAGGTCGAAGAGGACTACGAGGTCGAAGAGAAAAAGCGTGTTGTCGGCATGCTCGAGCCAGGTATCGACAAAGTCGAGAAGGCCCTCGGGATTGAAAACCTGTACGACCCTGCGAACACCCCACTGATTGGTTTTCTTAACAACTCGGTGAAGGCAAAGGAACTGTTCCGACGCGACCGTGACTATGTGGTGCAAGGTGGCGAGGTCGACATTGTCGACGAGCACACCGGCCGTCTTCTCAAAGGCCGGCGTTATTCCGAGGGCCTGCACCAGGCGATCGAGGCCAAAGAGGGCGTGCCGATCAAGGCAGAGAACCAGACGTACGCCTCGATCACGCTACAGAACTACTTCCGGCAGTACGAGAAGCTCGCAGGCATGACGGGTACCGCCCAGACAGAGGCAGCGGAGCTCAATGCCACGTACGGCATGGGCGTGGTGCCGATTCCCACGAATATGCCCATGATCCGCGAAGACAAGTCTGACCTCCTGTACAAGACGGAGCAGGCCAAGTTCAACGCAGTCATTGAAGACATCGTCGAACGCAACAAGAACGGCCAGCCAGTGCTGGTCGGTACGGTCTCGGTCGAGAAGTCTGAGCGACTCAGCAAAGAGTTGCGCAAGCACGGCATCAAGCACTCAGTGTTGAACGCCAAGCAGCACGAGCAAGAAGCCTCAGTGGTTGCTGAGGCAGGGCGCAAGGGTGCGGTGACGGTCGCGACCAACATGGCGGGCCGTGGAACCGACATCATGCTTGGCGGTAACCCCGAGTTCCGTGCGGTGCAGGCGATGGGCGAGCGCGGGCTCGACCCCATTGAGCAGCCTGAGGAATACGAGCGCGAGTGGAGCTCGGTGCTCGAACAGGCACAGGCTGCCGTGGCAGAAGAGCACGAAGTCGTGCTTGCCGCGGGCGGTCTCTACGTGCTCGGCACCGAGCGGCACGAATCTCGACGTATCGACAACCAGCTACGTGGACGCTCGGGCCGTCAGGGAGACCCCGGCGAATCGCGCTTCTACCTGTCGCTCGAAGACGACCTGATGCGTATGTTCCAGTCCGGCCTTGCCGCGACGATGATGAACTCATCGGCGCTTCCTGACGACATGCCAATCGAGTCAAAGGTGCTGACCCGTGGAGTGCGCTCTGCTCAGGCGCAGCTCGAGGGACGCAACGCTGAAATCCGTAAGAACATCCTCAAGTACGACGATGTGATGAGTTCTCAGCGCACAGTGATCTATGCCGAACGCCGCCGCGTGCTCGATGGTGACGACTTCCACGACCAGATGATCACCTTTGCCGAAGACATTGTGGGCGCGTATGTGCGTGCCGCCACGGTCGTCGGCTCGGCTGAGGACTGGGACCTGGACGCATTGTGGAAGGACTTGCGTACGGTCTACCCAGTGTCGCTTACGCCTGACGAGATCATTGAGGAGGCCGGTGGGACTAGTGCGCTCACGGCCAAGTTCCTCGAGAGGGAACTCGTTGCAGACGCGAAGGTCCAGTACCAGGCTGTAGAAGAGCGGCTTGGTGTCGATCTCACCCGTACGGTTGAGCGCCAGGTTGTGATGCAAGTGCTCGATGCTAAGTGGCGTGAGCACCTGTACGAGATGGACTATCTCAAAGAGGGCATTGGTTTGCGCTCCATGGGCCAGCGTGATCCGCTCACTGAGTATCAGCGCGAGGGTTACCAGTTGTTTGAGGCGATGACGGACTCCATCAAGGAGCAGTCGTTGCAGGTCATGTATCGCGTAGAGAAGCGTACAAAGGAGCCTGGGGAAGAAGAGGGTGGCGGTGCTGGTCAGGGTGCTGGTGCAACTCAGTCGGGCTCGCCAGCAGCTCCGCGCCGAGTAGTCGGCACAGCTTCTGCAACGCCAGGAGCCATGATGCAGTCGAACATGGGCGCACTGTCGTATTCGGGGCCGGCAAAGGACGGAACAGGAGCAGTGAAGAAGACTGCGTCCAAGGCTGCTTCTAAGCCCTCCGATGATGGTGCGACGTTCCCGGGTACGCCAAAGAACGCTCAGTGCCCTTGCGGTTCGGGTAAGAAGTACAAGATGTGCCACGGCAAGAACGAGGCTTAATCATTCTGCGTCAGTAGTAGTGGACGGCTAGTGTCGGCCTAGGTCGGCACTAGCCCACGTGGAGTTCTGTCACGAGCCAATGGCCTGCGTGGTCTTCGAGGCGCATTGCTATTGCTCGGCACCGCTCGCCGTCGTCGACCACCAAAGCAACTTCAGCGGCCGTTCTTGACACCCTGGAAACCCGTGCGCGCCGTACCCCCACCGGAGTGGTGCGGCGTAGGCCTGCCCGACGAGCCAGCGATCGCTGACGTGCTAGCTGAGCTGCGACCTGCGGTTCAATCCAGCGGGCGTACGACTCAAGGGAGTCTCCGCCCAGAAGCGCTTCCATGACAGCCTTGCCCACTGTGCAAGCCAGGGGAGTGGGGTCACCTAGAGTGCGTTGCTTGCGCCGTAAGGCTTGGGGCAGTGCCGTTGGAACGGTGAGTGGCTGAATGCTCATGAGGTCCACTTGGTGGGAACGGTGAGACGCTGGTCGGGCACGATAAGGCTTGGGTCAGAACCCACCACGTCCCGGTTCGCCTCGTAGAGCTCCGGCCATGCCGCGGCAATGGCTGCGTGATCATTAGCCGCGAGCCCTCTCTCCTGCGCGGCAATATCCCAGAGAGTGTCGCCAGCCTGCACCACTACCTCTTTTGGTGCGTTGTCGCCTGCAAGAACATTCGTTGTCGCGGCGACCGACACGGAGGTGCTGGACGGTGCAGACGTATCGCCAGGCGCGGGAGTGGCGGCTGGCGCGACTGCGGTACGCGGTGGCTCATGGGCTGGAGCGGTCACGGCGGTTGGTTCCGTCACCCACCCGGCGTCAGATACCTCAACGCTTGCCATGGCAGGCATGGCGAGCGAAGCGGACAGTGTGCCCGTGGCTGCGATCGCGACCAAGCGACGCCAGCCTGCAGGGGTGAGTGATGCGGCGCGGGCACGCAGCCGCGAGCGCCGCGGGGCGGCCAGCATGGCGATGGTGATGAGTGTCAGGTAGCCGGCGATGAGGGCTCCGATAGTGGCGGCGGCTGGGCTGAGCACTGCTCCCAGTGTCAGGCTCGATGGGGCACTGAGTGAAAGGCGAGACGCTTGCGCCCACAGCTCGTTGCCTTGTTCCCATGCCATGAGTGCCAAGAGGTATGCCACGAACGGGGTCGCGGCTAGCGCAACAATCGCGGCGAGCCGATGTGTGAGGCCAGGCGTGACGCCACGTGAATCCAGTAGGGCTTTTCGATGCACAACGGTGTCCTTCGCTCGTGTTTGATGCGTTTTGATAGTGATAGGTATACATGGAAGTCTTCTGTTAGTCCATCGGAACGTCGTCAGGCCTGTGGAGAACGTGAGCCCGTACGGTGTGCTCATGCGTTGGGAAGACTTGTTCAGCGACTTCGAAGGCCAGTGGAATGCTGCACAAGAGGAGGATTGGCGCGCACAGGTAGCAGAACGCACCCGCGGCGAGCGCGGCGCGGTTGAGCTCTCGGCGCGGGTGATGGCGGCCCGTGGGAGTGAGGTATTCCTTACGCTCCTCGACGGGGAGATGCTGAAGGGCGAACTCACCGATTGCACCCACACGTGGCTGTTGATCGTCGACCTAGGCCACCGGCAGCATCTAGTCCCGGCGCATGCCGTGGCTATGGTGCGGGGTCTTGATCACGTGGGACGCACATTGTCTGAGGTGGAGCGCAGGCTCGGTTTAAGTCACGTGTTGCGCGTGCTCAGCCGCGATCGCGTGCGGGTGAGGGTCAGAACAGTGGGCGGGGAGGTGCACGGTGTTATCGCCACCGTGCAAGCCGATCACATCGATGTAGCCGGTGATGGGCCGTTACGAACGAGCGTGCCTTTTGCACAGATCGTAGAGGTCGTCAGCGCCTAACGTGCGCAGCCGGTCACGCGTCGAGTTCTGACTGAGGTTGCGTTGCCTTCTCACGGGCTGCAGCGTACTGGCGCTCGATATATGCCTCGAGTTCGCTCGCTTCTACCCGCCAGATGCCGCGGCCCCCTACCTGGATAGCGGGCAGGTCGCCGGATCGCACCAGGGTGTAGGCCTGTTGCGAAGAGATGTTGAGGATTTGCTGAACATCCTCGAGCTTTAGGAACCGCGCACTCATGGCGACATTGTGACACGAAGCCCGCACGGCGTCCGCGTTTTCCACAGGCCCTTGTGTGATGGAGCAAGATTGGGCAGTCTAGAGCCCATGTTCAATCCCAGGGGGAAAAATGAATGAACGCTCGCCAGTGGCGGGACGGTTACGCAGGCCTGGTTGGAAAGACCCGCGGTTGCTCATAGGGATTCTCTTGATCGCCATCTCGATCGTGGGAGTGACCGCGATTGTGCAGGGCGCAGATCGCACCGTCCCGTACTACACCGCGGATAGCACGCTGACGCCGGGCACAGTGCTCGAGCCAGGCGATCTCTCGGTGGCTCGTGTGCGTGTTGACGCAGGTTCGTATGTGGCGGTGGATTCAGAGACGGAGCCATGGGGCCTCGTGGTGACCAGGGTGGTGGAACAGGGCGAGTTGGTGCCCGCATCGGCCCTCGCGGGGGCAGATAGTTTCGACGGCCGGCCCGTTGCCGTAGACGCGTCTTTGCCCGTTTCGCTCGACGTCAAGCCCGGCTCCGTCGTGGACGTATGGATGACGGTGAGCGATGCGGAAGGCGCGCCCTCCACCGCACTGGTGGGGGATGGTCTCACGGTCGCGGATGTTGTACGAGAAGAAGGTGCTTTCTCCACAGCACGTACACCCACTGTGTATGTGATCGTTGCCCAGGACGGCTTGCCGGCGTTTCTCCAAGCACTTGCCGTAGACGGCGATGTGGCCGTGGTGGGGCGCGCAGGCGATATCTGATGGCCCTTCACGGTGTGATCATCGCAGTCTCGGGACCAGTCGAATCCCGAGTGGTTCAGGCAATCGATGCCGCTCCAGGACTCACAGTGGTTCGCCGATGCGCGGATTTAGCAGAGGCGGCAGGTGCAGCAAGCGCTGGCTTAGGTTCGGCAGTAGTGGTGTCCGACCAGCCTCACCTCACGCGCGGAGTTCTCGCGGAGTTTGTGCATCAAGGAGTGGCAATCGTGGGGGTGCCCACGACCCCAGAAGCCGCGGAACAGTTGCGGACCATTGGGATTGACACCATTGTGACCCCAAGCGTGGCAAACGTGGAGGTCGCCTCAGCAGTCGAGGCCGCGATTGCGGCTGCGCGCGGCACCAATAACAATGAGCGCTCCACTAGCGAAACACTCCCGACCGCGCACGGC
>CAZHTO010000002.1:15737-42457 GCA_964535845.1 uncultured Demequinaceae bacterium
CGGTTCTCAGAGCGACTACGGAACAGGGCCGCACGGCGATCCCGGTGCGAATGCAACCGGGTTGCCTGCTGGCGGTGACGCCCGGGAGCAGCCTAAGCGCCCAGGTGAGTTGGTTGCGGTTTGGGGACCCGCAGGGGCTCCGGGACGTACCACCGTCGCTGTCAACCTCGCTGCCGAACTGGCTGACGAGAAGGTACGAGTGTTGCTGGTCGATGCGGACACGTACGGTGGCGCGGTTGCTCAGGCGTGCGGCCTTACCGATGAGTCGCCAGGGCTCGCGGCGGTAGCGCGTATCGCTCAACATGGCTCCGTAGGGCCTGAAGACCTTACCCGGCATGCGCTCGTGCTTGCTCCTGGTCTCCACGTGCTCACCGGCATTACGCGGGCGCAGCGGTGGGGCGAGCTACCTCGCACCGCGCTCGAAGAGATATGGCGTGCCGCACAACTTTGGGCTGATGTCACGGTGGTGGATTGCGGTTTCTCGCTTGAAGCCGACGAGGAGCTGGTGTACGACACCCACGCTCCGCAGCGCAACGGGGCAACTCTGGCGGCGCTTGCTCACGCCACGCGGGTCGTCGCCGTGGGTACCGCAGAGCCGTTAGGCATCCAGCGCCTTGTACACACGCTGCCCGCCTTGCGACAGCTGAGTGAGGCAGATCCGGTGGTGGTCATCAATAGGGTCCGTAGCGATGTCGCTGGGCCCCGGCCAGAAGAGGCTGTTGCAGACGCCCTGCTGCGGTTCGCCCAGGTTCCGAACGCGTGGATGATCCCGTGGGATCCGTTCGCGTGTGACGCTGCCACTCTCGCTGGCGAGACGCTCAAAGAGCGAGCTCCACGGTCGAAAGTTCGCCGAGCCATGACCGGTATCGCCCACGGCCTCAAAGTACTCCCTGAAGTGCCTGCACCGCCGCGTCCAGTCCGCGTGGTTCACGCCGGAGTGGGAGACTAAGGCTATGCGCGTCTACGTGCCCATCAAGATTGACCTCATTGGCGAGAGCCTGTCTGGGTCATGGGAGCCCACCGTTGGCTATGCACTGACGCCCACCATGCTTGATATCGCCGCGGCTGACGACGACGAGATGCTTGCCGAGCAAGTGCGGGACGCGGCAGCGGCCGATGCGGTGCTTGAGTTCGGCTCGCCGCGCCGGGCCGTGATCGTGGTCGAGTATCCACGAGCGGATGTCGAGCCTGTGAGGGGTGAACATCCCGCGGCGGTCACACTTGTGGGCCGGGTTCGGCCAGACTCGGTGGTCTGTGCTTTTGTCGACGAGTCAGAAGCGGTGACGGACGGCCAGCTCGCTGCTCAGGGCGACGTCGAGGCATTTGCACGGCTGGAGCAACGTGACCTGCTGTGGTACGACGTGAGCGAGATCGACGCGATCGAGTAGCGGGGCACCGCGTTCTCGAGAAGTGTCACCCGGTTAAGCGCTTGAGAACCTCATCATGGAGTAGACCGTTGGTGGCGAGCCCATTGGCGCCAAAGGGCCCCACGGTGCCGTCGAGAGCCGTGAACCGGCCGCCTGCCTCGGTGACAATGGGCACCAGGGCCGCCATGTCATAGAGTTCTAGTTCCGGTTCGCACGCGACGTCGACCACGCCCTCCGCGACCATCATGTAACTCCAAAAATCGCCATACGCTCTTGTGCGCCATACGTCTCGCGTGAGGTCAAGGAACGGCTCAAGGAGCCCGAGTTCTTCCCAACCCGAAAGCGATGAGTATGACAGGCTCGCGTGATCAAAGGAATCTACCTTTGAGACTTGTATGCGCTCGCTGTTGTCGAGCGAGACGCCTCGCCATGCGCCGTCTCCCGCAGCTGCGAACCAGCGCCGGCCCAACGCGGGAGCACTCACCACTCCCATGGCCGGCACGTCGCCATCGAAGAGTGCGATGAGCGTAGCCCACACGGGAACGCCACGAATGAAATTCTTAGTGCCATCGATGGGGTCCACGATCCAGCGCCGACTACCGCCCGCAGCAGTGCCGGACTCTTCGCCCACAAAGGCATCTTCTGGGCGGTGTTCTTGGAGAGCTTTCCGAATCAGCTGTTCAGCAGCGCGGTCGGTAGCGGTCACCGGGGTGTCGTCCGGCTTGAGCTCGACGTCAAGCGTGCCGGCCGAGGCGGGAAGGGTGAGCGCGTCGACGTCATCTGCGATGCTCATCGCGAGCACCAGGTCGGAGGCGTATTGTCCGCGTGGCTGCATGGCTCCAGGTTACTGGGAGTCCGGGCCTCAACGGACGTTCACGGCCGTGCTCGCGCGCAGGGCTGTACGGAACTACGGTGTGCAGATCTACGGTGTGCAGATCTACGGTGTGCAGATCTACCAGGCGTCGCCCTCGGCGCGTGATGCGAGCAGCCGTCTAATCGAGTCCACGCGTGTTTTACGGTCCTCGTCGCCATCAGCCCACTCGTCGAGGGCACAGCCTGGATCAGTCGAGTCGTGCGAGCAGCCACGGGGACAATGCTGGGCCGCAGCCTGAGCGACGTCAGGGAAGGCCGCGATGAAGTGTTCTGGATCCACGTGCGCGAGCCCAAACGACCGCACACCCGGCGTGTCAATAATGGTGCCTCCGCCCGGTAACGCGAGTGCGATAGCCGACGTTGATGTGTGCCGGCCACGTCCCGTCACGTCGTTCACTACGCCTACGGCCCGATCTGCGTCGGGTACCAGGGCGTTGACGAGCGTCGATTTACCGACCCCCGAATACCCCACCAGCACCGTCGCTCGCTCGGCGAGCGCCTCGCGTACCTCTACCAAACCCGTGATGTCGTGACCATCATCCGTAAGGCGCATGGTGGTGGTGAGAACAGTGACACCCAATGGCTCATACGTGGCCCGCAGCGCATCGGCCGATGCCAAGTCCCCTTTGGTGAGGAGTAGCAGTGCGTCCATCCGCGCATCGAAGGCGGCAACAAGGCAACGGTCGATCATGCGGGCGTTGGGCTCAGGGTCCGCGAGAGAAGTCACAATGCCCAGTTGATGCGCGTTCGCGACGACTACGCGCTCGGCAGCGTCAGTGTCGTCTGCCGTGCGGCGCAGTGCGGTGGCCCGCTCTTCGCGGCGCACAATGCGGGCGAGCGAGCCTGCGGTTCCTGACGTGTCGCCCACGAGAGCCACGACATCACCCACAACGAGCCCTCGGCGTCCCAGTTCGCGGGCCTTGACCGCGGTGAGCCGCACTCCGTCATCGAGGAGGACAGCGAACCTGCCGCGATCCACGCCCATCACTGTGCCGGGAACCGCGTCCTCATGAGCCGGACGACGTTTGGACCGTGGTCGCGAGCCGCGTCGGTTGGGACGCACTCGGGCGTCAGACTCGTCGTACTCGCGCCTCACGCGTCGAGCATCGCCTTCCACATCGCGGGGAAGGCTGGCATGGTTTTGGACGTGGTGCCGATGTTGATCACCTTGATGCCGTCGATCGCGAGCCCCAATATGGCGTTGAAAGTCGCCATGCGGTGGTCTTCGTGAGATTCGAGTACGGCGCCATTGAACCCAGCGGCGGGTCGGCCACCGAAGGACAGCCAATCGTCACCAGCTTCACACTCACCGCCTACCGCGCGCACCGCCTGCACAATCGCCTCCAGCCGGTCGGTCTCGTGCCCACGCAAGTGACCAATGCCAGTAAGCCGGCTTGGCCCTTCTGCCAACGTGCACAATGCCGCCATTGTTGGCGTGATCTCACCAGCGGGAGAGAGGTCTGCGTCTATGCCGCGGATTGTTCCCTCGCTTTGCACAGTCATCACATCGCCATCGAGGGTGCAAAGCGCCCCCATCCGCTCAAGCAGTTCGGGGTAGAGCGCGCCTGGCTGCGTGGTCTCAGTGGGCCAACCGGGGATACGGACCACGCCGCCGGCCACCAGTGCCGCCGCCATGAAAGGTCCAGCGTTGGACAAATCGGGCTCAATTCGCACCTGATCGAAACGCAAAGGGCCAGGGTGAACCACCCACGTAGTCGAGTCGGGCTGGTCTACGCGCACACCCGCTTCACGCAGGTTGGCGCAGGTCATGTCGATGTGCGGGAGGCTCGGCAACCGCTCGCCTACGTGACGGACAGTGAGCCCGTGGGGCAACCGCGGCGCGACCAGCAACAGGGCCGTGACGAATTGTGACGACATCGATGCGTCCACGTCGACCTCAGCAGGGACGTGCTGGCTCGGGGTCACCTTGCAGGGCAACGTTCCCCGGCCATCGTCGTCGATCTTGGCGCCAAGAGCGCGCAATGCATCAAGCAAAGGCCCCATGGGCCGCACCCGCGCTGCCTGGTCGCCATCAAAAGTGAGTGGACCATCAGCCAAGAGCGTCATGGGTGGCACAAACCGCATGACGGTGCCTGCGAGCCCGCAAAAAATGTCGGCGTTTCCGCGCAATGGGCCGGGCGTGACCTGCCACTCAGCACCCGCATCGTCAATGGTGATGCCCAGTTCGCGCAAAGCCGCGATCATGAGTTCACTATCGCGCGAGCGTAGGCCGCCGCGAATGTTGACGCCTTGGTCTGCGAGCGCAGCTAACACCAGGTAACGGGCTGTGAGGGATTTCGAGCCCGGAACTTCGACACTGGCGTCAAGCAAACGGTATGCCCGCGGTGCCTCCCATACTTCGCCTGGACCTACACCGACGGGCAACAGATCACTCGTGGTCACTTCTTTGAGGCCTTGACCGAGACTCCGCCTAGCGCTTCTTTCTTGGCTTTCACTTTTGCTTTCTTCGCTTTCGCGCGTTTCTTTCTACGCGGACTGTGGCCCACCGTGGCAGCAAGAAGCGTCCCACCGAAGAGCGAGACGTTCTTAAGGAACAGTTCGAGTTGTTCTTCTTTACGCTGCTCATCAGTCTCGAGCCAGAAGGGCCGGCCTACCGCGACCTTTGCGGCGGCAAGCCCTGCGAGAACCAGCCCGGCGGTGCGGGGGGTGCGCGACAACGCAAGGATGGAGGCTGCCGCGACTGTGGCAATGCCATGGAACTTCACCAAATCGGTGGTCTTCACATCTTCGAGTCCCACCTCTTTAAGGGCGGGCTCGATTACAGGTGCGGCGCGTTGCGCACGTACGTGTGGTTCAAGGACGGACTGCACACCTCCGTAGACGAACCACGTGGCGAGCAAAGGTCTGGCGAGTACACGGAACATGTTCCTACGCTACCAACCTTGGCGCGCATCTCGCAGGCCAAGGGAGTGCCCCCAGGCAGACCTCCAAGGGAATGGGCCCGATTGGTCCGTTGTTCCACCACCATGATGGCAACTTTGAGTCTCTCGTCCGACAAGGGTTCCGACGACGCCTACGCAACGGTAGGCTCGTTCGACATGAGCAAGACCACGCTGGACTTTGAGACCGAAGCGCTCTCATATATGAACCAGTTGTATGCCGCCGCACTCCGCATGACGCGCCACAAGGCCGATGCGGAAGATCTGGTTCAAGAAACGTATGCGAAAGCGTTTGCGGCACAAGACAAGTTCACGCCGGGCACCAACCTTAAGGCGTGGCTCTATCGCATTCAGACGAATGCCTTCATCAACACGTATCGGAAGAAGCAGCGCCAACCCAAGCTGTCTGATGCCGAGCAAGTTGAGGATTGGCAGATTGCTGCCGCAGCTGAACACACCAGCTCTGGCCTCGCATCTGCCGAACAAGAGGCACTCGACCAAATTAGTGACGTTGAGGTGAAAGAGGCCCTCGCAGAACTCCCAGAAGAGTTCCGCATGGCTGTCTACTTGTCTGATGTCGAGGGCTTTGCATATAAGGAGATTGCGGAGATCATGGATACTCCCGTTGGCACAGTAATGTCGCGTCTGCACCGTGGACGAAAATTGCTTCGCGAGAAGCTGAGGGAATATGCAGCCGAGCGCGGCATTCATGACAAGCGCTCGACAGCATCAAAGGATAGTGGGGAGGTGCACCGTGCCAGGTAGAGAATGTGAAGAGGCCCTTGACCGGCTCTTTGAGTACATCGATCAAGAACTACCGGACGATGATCTGCAAAGCATTGGCAAGCACTTGAAGACGTGCCCGCCATGCGAGGCGGAGCACCGGATCAAAGAGAAGATTAAGAACTTGACAGCGCTCAGTGGCGGCGAAGTCGCACCTGATGAGTTGCGGGGACGCATTCTCGAGTCGATCCGTAGTGCTCGCCAAAGCACTTGATGACGAGTGGTCATGTCGCCCTGACGCCAAAACGCGTCAGATAAGACTCAGCCTGAGATGACGAAAGCCGCATCGGGATTACCCGATGCGGCTTCGTTTGTTGCTCACGAATTAAGAGTTGGGGCGCTTACCGTGGTTTGCACTGCTCTTGGCGCGCGCCTTGCGCTTGCGGCCTCGCTTACTCATGGGGTTCCCCCTTTCTTGCGGTCACTGACGGGAAACGACTACCTATCTTCCCACACTGGGCTTCCCGTAAGCGTCTTGGGGGCTTAGTCTCCCTCAAGGACCGTCTATTAACTGTCGATGGAGTAAGTGTGAGCGATCAATCCGTTTCAGTCATCCCGTTCTTGCATGCCCTTGCCTCGACGGGAGGCTCTGACCTCCACTGCAAGGTGGGATCAGCGCCCCGTATCCGCGTCGATGGGCGTTTGCGCAAACTCCAGGTACCACCCCTGACCCCGTCAGACACGCGCAATATGGTCGCGCAAGTGTTGCCTGAAGATCTTGTGGCGCAGTTCCGTGACACCCATGAGGCCGACTTCGCGTTCTCGCTGTCGGGCGTGGGCCGCTTCCGAGTCAACACTTATGTTGCTCGCGGTACTGATTGCCTGGTCTTTAGGCGCGTAGCAGTGGGCGCTACACCCATGGAGGACTTGGGCTTACCGCCTGTTATCGCGGACCTCGCACTGGAGCCGCGTGGTCTGGTGCTCGTGACCGGCCCTACTGGGTCTGGAAAGACCACCACGCTTGCCTCGATGATCGACTTGATCAACACGTACCGTGAAGTCAACATCATCACCATCGAAGACCCCATCGAGGTGCTGCACCAAGATAAGAAGGCGATCATCTCTCAAAGAGAGGTGCGCTCCGACACGCTCGATTTCACCGCTGCGTTGCGTGGTGCCATGCGTCAGGACCCCGACGTCATCATGGTTGGCGAGATGCGAGACATCGAGACCGTGCGAGCCGCGATCTCGGCAGCCGAAACGGGTCACTTGGTACTCGCGACCCTTCACACCGTGGATGCTCAAGACACGATCAACCGCATTATTGACTTCTTTACTCCGCACGAGCAGAGCCAGGTGCGGGCCACATTGTCACAGACACTGCGCGGAATCGTTTCTCAGCGCCTAGTACGCAGGGGCGACGGGTCAGGCCGGACCCTGGCAGCAGAGATCATGGTGAACCATGGACGAATTGCAGAAGCAATCGTTGACCCTGCGAGCCAGCCGCCTATTGCCGACCTGATTGCGGAAGGCGAGTACTACAAGATGCAGACCTTTGACCAGCACTTGTATGAGTTGGTCCGGGACAACGTGGTGTCACTAGACGATGCTGTGGCGATCGCCTCGCGTCCGCACGACCTCCAGGTCACGCTGAGAAACGAAGGCGTGATTACGTAGAGGATGCGGCTATGAGGACGGCGCGGTAGGAGCGATGTTCAGCCAGTCATGCCAGGTGGAGTGCAACACGAGCCAGGCCATCAGGCCGTAGCCGGCCTGGAGCGGTAGCTCGCCCCCGCTCATCGACATGTCTGTTGCCCACTGGTCGTGGCGAATAAGTGGGCCGTACATGTCGATGTAGGGCACGTCGCGCCTCACGGCCGCCTCTTCGCACAGCGCGGCGAACTCCGAGATCGGTCGCTTTTCACCCACATCGATCGGGGGTGGCCCAGCGAGCATGGTTTTAAAGCCAAGAGCCGATGCGCGGTCGAGCATGTTTGCTAAATGCAGCCGGGTCATGGTGGGGGATATTCCGCGGGCAACGTCGTGACGGCCAACCGCGAATAGGACATAGTTGGTGGTCGCGGCAGCGCCCTCCGGGCCCACCCGCCGTAGCACTTCTTCATCCCAGCGGCTGGCCAGTTCGCCGGTGGTTTCACCTGGCACGGCCAACGTGTGAAAGCGCAAATGCGGAGCGAGCGGCAACGTCCGGGCCGCGACACGGCCAGCCCAGCCAAGCGCTTTGGGGTCACCGTGGCCTGCGACCAGCTCGTCGCCTACGAAGAACACATTGGTCATGTGGCGAACGCATTCTCGACGAGCTCTGCCTGTTCGGCCTGGTGGCGTGAGCTCATCCCTGAAGCAGGTGAGGCTGATGATGGACGGGTCACGGCAGTGACTGGTGTGTCGAGGATGGACGGTAACACCAGCGACAAGTAGCTCCATGCGCCTTGGTTGTGGGGCTCTTCTTGCACCCAGACCAACTCAGCGTCGCCATAGGTGGCAAGAACCTCGCGAAGTCGCTCAGGCTCAAGCGGGTATAGCTGCTCTAGGCGCACAATTGCCGTGGATTTGTCACCAGTCTTTTCGCGGTGGGCAGCGAGGTCGTAGTAGACCTTGCCAGCACACAGCAACACTCGGGTGACCTCAGCTGGGGCATTTGTGTCGGGGATGACCGGTTCGAAGGTGCCCGAGGTGAAGTCCTCAACCGCTGACTGCGCAGCGCGCAGGCGGAGCATCGACTTGGGAGTGAACACCACGAGCGGACGGCGAGGGCGTACGTAAGCCTGTCGGCGTAGCAGGTGGAAATAGCTCGCGGGGGTCGATGGCATCGCGGCGATCATATTGTCTTCTGCACACAGTTGGAGAAAGCGCTCGACTCGGGCAGACGAGTGGTCCGGTCCCTGTCCCTCATAGCCATGGGGGAGCAACAGCACCACTGACGACGACTGCCCCCACTTTTGCTCAGCAGACGAGATGAACTCATCGATGATGGTTTGCGCGCCGTTAACAAAGTCACCGAACTGGGCTTCCCACAGGGTGAGCGCATCGGGCCTTTCAACCGAGTAGCCGTATTCAAAGCCCAAGCAAGCGAATTCACTGAGCGACGAGTCGTACACGTGCAGTTGCGCTTGGTGCGAGCTTAAATACCGCAGCGGCGCCCATTCGGCACCGGTGGCGCGGTCGTGGAATACGGCGTGTCGTTGCACAAAGGTGCCACGGCGGGAGTCTTGTCCAGACAATCGGATTGGGACGCCTTCTTGCAAGAGTGAGCCGTATGCGATGAGCTCGCCGTAGCCCCAGTCGATGCCGCCTTCACGGCTCATGAGTTCACGTCGCTCAAGCAACTTGGCGAGTTTGGGGTGAACTGAGAACCCTTGCGGGGGACGCATATGAGCTGCGCCGATGCGCTCGATTTGGGCCCGAGTAGCAGCTGTTTGCCAGCCGACCATCATGCCTGCGTCGCTCGACTGTGAGGCCGGTAGTTCAAGACCAGAGATTGACTCTGCCTTGGTTCCCTTGAAGTTCTCGCGGGTCTCGATGAACACCCGTTCGAGTTGCGCCAGGTAGTCCTGCGAGACGGCTTCTGCCTCTTCTTCGGTGATGTCTCCGCGACGAATGAGCGCCTCGGTGTAAAGGTGACGTACCGACCGCTTGGCCTCGATCAGGTCGTACATACGCGGTTGCGTCATCGACGGGTCGTCGCCCTCATTGTGGCCACGGCGGCGGTAGCAGACCAGGTCGATGATGACGTCCTTGCCAAACGCTTCGCGGTATTCGAATGCGAGGCGTGCGGCTCGCACGCATGCTTCAGGGTCGTCGCCGTTCACGTGGAAAATGGGGATCTGGAATCCCTTGGCAATGTCAGTCGAGTAGCGCGTGGAGCGCGAGTCACCAGGGCCAGTAGTGAAGCCCACTTGGTTGTTGATGATCACGTGGACGGTGCCACCGGTCTTGTAGCCGCGTAAGCCTGCGAGGTTAAGGGTCTCGGTGACAACGCCTTGCCCAGCAAACGCAGCGTCACCGTGGACCAAGACGGGGAGTACGGGGTAGCCATCGGTTGCCGGGTCCGCACCAAGGCGGTCCAGTTTTGCGCGCACAATACCTTCGAGCACGGGGTTCACGGCTTCGAGGTGGGACGGGTTTGCTGCGAGGTACACGTTGGTGGTCTCGCCGGTTTCTGCAGTGAAGACGCCCTCGGTTCCGAGGTGGTATTTCACGTCACCCGATCCCTGGACGGAGCCTGGCACTGCTGTGCCATCGAACTCCGAGAACACCTGCGAGTATGACTTGCCCGCAAGGTTTGTCAGCACGTTCAAACGTCCACGGTGCGCCATTCCAATGCAGACCTCTTGGATGCCCGCGATTGCGGCTTCTGACATCACTGCGTCAAGAAGTGGAATGAGTGATTCTCCGCCTTCAAGCGAGAACCGCTTTTGGCCCACGAACTTAGTTTGGAGGAAGGCTTCGAAGGCTTCTGCCGCGTTGAGTTTGCGCAGTACGCGTAGGTGCTCGTCACGGGAGGGCTTGGTGTAGCCACTTTCCAGGCGCTCTTGTAGCCACGCACGTTGCTTGCGGTCCGCGATGTGCATGTACTCGACGCCAATGGTGCGGCAGTATGCGTCGCGAAGCCGGCCCAGTACCTCGCGCATTTTCCAGCGATTGCGCCCACCAAACTCACCGGTCGCGTATTCGCGGTCGAGATCCCAGAGGGTCAGTCCATGGGTCTGGACGTCCAGGTCGGGGTGTTTGCGAAGACGGTTACTGAGCGGGTCGACGTCAGCCATGAGGTGGCCGCGTGAGCGGTACGCATGAATGAGTTCAGCGATACGTGCGGGCTTAGCGGCCTCGGTGTCCCTGTCCGTGGTCGAGTCTTGGACCCAGCGCACGGGCTCGTAGGGCACCCGTAGCGCAATGAAAACGCGATCCCAGAACCCGTCGAGACCAAGGAGTTTCTTGTGAATGAGAGCAAGGAACTCACCAGAGTGTGCGCCTTGAATCACACGGTGGTCATAGGTGGATGTCAGCGTGAGGACCTTGGACACACCCATACGCGCGATGGTTTCGTCAGACGCGCCTTGATATTCGGCGGGGTAGTCCATGGCACCCGCGCCAATGATGGTGCCCTGGTTTTTCATCAAGCGTGGCACGGAGTGGACCGTACCGAGGGTGCCGGGGTTGGTCAGTGTGATGGTGGTGCCCTGGAAGTCTGCCGCTTGCAGTGTCCCGGTGCGGGCCTTGCGCACCACCGCCTCGTACGCTTCCCAAAACTTTGCGAAGTCCATCTCGTCGGCGGCCTTGATGTTTGGCACCAGGAGCTGGCGCACTCCGTCACCTTTGTCAATGTCAATTGCGAGCCCAAAGTTGATGTGCTCGGGCGTGAGCAGTGCGGGCTTGCCGTCCTCGAGTGCGTACGCGACGTTCATCGCGGGCTGTTCGGCAACCGCTTCGATGATGGCGTAGCCAATGAGGTGTGTGAAACTCACCTTGCCTCCGCGGGTGCGGGACAGGTGGTTGTTGATCACCACTCGGTTGTCGGTCAGCAACTTCGCTGGGATGGTACGCACCGAGGTCGCAGTGGGGACCTCGAGGCTCGACTCCATGTTGGTGACCACACGCGCAGCGGCTCCCCGCAGACGTTCAAGGCCGTGGTCAACGTCCTTGGCTGCGAGCTTTTGGTGTTCGTGCTTTTGCAGGTAAGCCGCAGTGGGAGCCTGTGCAGTCGCGATGGGTTGCGTCGCAATTTGTTCAAGGCGAGCGCGCTCGTCGGCGTCAGCGGCTTGGTCTTGGGGTCCGGTGTCAGCGGCGACGGTTGCGGCGGGCACCGCTTTAGCGGCCGATGCGCGGGTGGGCTCAGGCTTTGGCGTTTCGCTGTCGTCTTCGACAGGTGGGGCAGGGCTCTGTGCCTGGGCGGCCGGGGGAGTCGCAGCCTGCCTTGGGCTTGCCGATGCGGCGTCAGCGGCTGTTGTCGTGTCGCCAGCGGCGGCCGAACTCGCGGTAGGCGGTGACTCAGCGGACGGGTGCTCAGCAGATGTGGACTCAGGGGATGTGGACTCAGGGGACGGGTGGGCAGGGCTGGGTTTCGCGGACTCGCTGTCCGGGCCCTTGTCGTCTGCGGAGGCGCGCGTGGCGCCGCCGAGAATCAGTGACGCGACGGAGGGTGCTCCGGCGTCACGAGTGACAGAGGTGCGGTCAGTGTCTGGCGCGCTGGTGTCGGTGGACACGTCGGGGGCCGCTCACTTTCTTGGCGCAGGTGCGTCGTTCGAGGACGTCGATGTTCTTCCTTACCCAGCCTAGACGCTTTGCGCCGCTTCGTGGTTCCCCACACCGGAGTCAAACCCTACGAAATGTCCTTTCGAAACGTTGTAAGCCAGCCGATCGCTGCCGCGAGGAGTGCGTAGCCCAATAACACCAGGGCTCCACCCCACGCCGGTAACAGTGACACTCCGCCCGATACCGCGTAGAAACTGGTGCCCACAAGCGCTTCGCCAGCGGCGCCAGGCAGGTACGCGGCGGCTCCGGTGAGTGACTCCACGAATCCCAGACCCACACGCAGAATCGGCTCGATGAACTGAGTCCAGCCAAGCAGCACCACAATCACCACCACCTGATTAGTGAGTGCTGTGCCAAATCCCACACCCACAAGCGCCCACGTGGCCAAGGCCACGACGCCCAGTCCTATGGTTCGCCACATCTGGCCCTCGTTGAGCAAGTGGGGGACATCTCCGATGGCGAACGCGAGCGCGCCCACTGAGACCCCTGTGATCATTGCGACGACGCCGTACAAGAGCGCAAACGGAATCACCGCAATGAACTTCGCAATGATCACCCGCAGTCTGCTGGGTTCGAAGAGCAAGGTCGCATCAATGGTGCGGTGACGGAACTCTGACGTGACGCTGAGTGCCCCAAGCACGACCGGGAACACATATGCAAGCGACACGCTCATCGTGTAAATCATGGTGACCATCGTGCGCTCATCGGCACCTGGCAAGCCTTGGTCTTGCGATCCAAACACCATGGCGAGAGCGACAAAGCCGGTAAATGCCGCCACGGTAAGGATCATGACTAGCAGCAGAATCCACCACAGGCGGGTGCTGCGGATTTTACGTAGCTCTGATGTGATTGCTGCGTTCATGCTGTGACCCCCGCCTCGGTGAGCCGCAAAAAGACGTCTTCCAGGTTCTCTCCTGTGTCTGCAAGCCCGTGAATTTCGAGCCCATCGGCGAAAGCCGCGGCTCCCACTTGAGCTGCGGTGGCGCCAAGGATTCGGACTTTGCCGGCACTCTCAACCGTTGCCGCATCGGCAAAACGCTTGGAAGCAAAATCTGCCAGCGCATCGGCCCGAGGGCTTTTCAACACGACGCCGGGTTGGGCAAGCGACCTCAGCTCATCGAGAGTGGACTGGTGACGAAGAGTGCCGCGTGAGATGACCACGACATCGTCGACTGTCTGCTCAACCTCGCTCAACATGTGGGAACTCAGGAGCACAGTGCCGCCATGATCAGCGAAGGTGCGTAAGAACCCGCGTAGCCATTTGATACCTGACGGGTCCAGGCCATTCGCGGCCTCATCTAGCACCAAGACGGATGGATCACCAAGGAGTGCAGTTGCTAGTCCCAGCCGTTGTCGCATTCCCAAGGAATAGCCACCCACTCGCCGGTCGGCGGCCTCCGTCATCCCCACCCGCGCAAGCACCTCATCGCACCGGGCACTGTCTGCGCCTACAAGAGGCGCATAACTGAGCAGATGGTGGCGGGCGGTGCGACCAGGGTGGAAATTACCTTCGAATTGAGCGCCCACGAGCGAGGCCGGGCGCTGTTGTTTGGCGTACGAGCGGCCCCCAATGCGCGCTGTCCCCGAGCTCGCTGCCACGAGACCCACAAGAATGCGCAGCGTGGTCGACTTACCCGCGCCGTTGGGGCCAAGGAAGCCCGTCACGCGGCCAGGTTCAGCGGTGAAGCTCAAGTTTTCGACGGCGTGAATGTCGCCATATCGCTTGGTGAGCGATTCGACTTCGATGGTGTGTGCTGGCATGCATCCTCCAGATGGGTCGACTCGCACGATATCAACCACAGGGTAGGTATGCTTGTCGCCACTATGGACGTTGACAGACGCACTCCATGATCACCGCGTGGTTGCTCGTAGGTCTCGGTGTACTTCTCACGGTAGGCACCGCCATTTTCGTTGCCGCCGAGTTCTCTTATGTGGCACTAGACCCCGCCCACGTAGACGACAGCGACCGAGCCGGAAGGCGCGTGCGTCGAGCTCTTAAGCGGCTCTCGACCCAGTTGTCGGGCGCCCAGGTCGGAATCACCCTCACCACAATTTTACTCGGATACACCGCCCAACCTGCGCTAATGGAACTCCTGCAGGTCCCGTTAGAGGCGACGCCACTGGCCCGGGGCGCGGTGGGTGGCGCTGCAGGCGCGCTCTCACTCATCCTCGTCAACTTGTTCTCCATGATCTTTGGAGAGTTGGTGCCTAAGAATGCGGCCCTTGCCACCCCGATGGGTACCGCGCGAGTGGTCTCGCCCCCGATGATGGCGTTCACGACGGCCCTGGGCCCGCTCATCACTAGCCTTAACAACGTCGCCAACGCCATCTTGCGCCGTATGGGTATCGAACCGCGCGAAGAGCTCTCGGGTGGCCGTTCGCCGCAAGAACTTGCGGCGCTCGTACGTCGCAGTGCTGAAGCCGGCACTCTTGCGCCGTCCACCGCACTCTTGCTTAAGAACACCATTGAACTCGACGAACTCACGGCAGTCGACGTGATGACTGACCGCACGCGGCTAGCCACGGTTGACCACCATGGAACCGCCGCTGATGTCATGAAGGTCGCACGCGCATCGGGCTATTCGAGGTTTCCCGTGGTCGGTGAGGGGACCGACGACATTGTGGGCATGGTTCACCTCCGGACTGTGGTGGCGGTGCCATTCGACGACCGTGCCACCACCCCCGTGGCCGCACTCATGGTCGAAGCGCCTCGTATTCCTGAGACCCTCCCCATGCGTCCACTCTTGATCGAACTGCGTGCATTAGGGCCGCAATGCGCGATCGTTGTGGATGAGTACGGTGGGACGGCAGGCATGGTGACCCTTGAAGATGTGGTCGAAGAACTTGTCGGCGAAGTAGCCGATGAGCACGATCGCGGCCTGAGTTCTGTACGGCGAGTTGCTGATGACGCGTGGCTGGTGCCCGGTGACCTGCGCCCTGACGAAGTGCGAGAAACCACTGGTGTAGAGATTCCGGAGTCGTCGGTCTACGAGACGGTCGGAGGGTTCGTCATGGCAGAGCTTGGTCGTATTGCAGATGTGGAAGACGAGGTGGAACACGCTGGCGTGCGTATCCGAGTTGAGCGCATGGACGGGCGGCGTATTGATCGGGTCAGACTCACCGCACTCGAACCGGGTGCTGGTGCCTGATGAGCGCGCAAATGGTGTGGGTGGTCGTCGGGCTGCTGCTGGTGAACGCGTTCTTTGTGGGAGCCGAGTTTGCGATCATCTCTGCACGCCGTAGTTCGATAGAGCCGCGTGCAGAGGCAGGTTCTCGCTCGGCACGCACCGTGCTGTGGGCCATGGAGAATGTTTCGCTCATGCTTGCCTGTGCCCAGTTGGGCATCACGGTGTGCTCGGTGTCGCTAGGGGTAGTGGCGGAGCCGGCGATCGCCCACGCACTTGAAGGGCCTTTCCAGTCGCTTGGACTGCCACCCCAGGCCGCCCATGTGGTGGCGGTGGTGATCGCACTGATTATTGTCGTGGGGCTCCACGTGGTGGTGGGCGAGATGGTGCCCAAGAACGCGGCAGTATCGAGCCCGGACCGCGCGGCCCTGATCTTTGGCCCGCCATTGGTGTGGATCGCCCGGGTGGTGCGACCACTGATTGCGTCCCTGGACTGGATTGCGAATCTGTTCTTGCGCATGGTGGGAATCAAACCCCGTCGAGAAGTGACAAGTGCGTTCACCGCTGATGAGGTGCATTCAATTGTCAAGCGGTCCAGCCTTGAAGGCACGTTGTCTGACGCAGCGGGCCTACTGACAGGCGCCATCGAGTTCTCTGACCAACAGGCAGGGGACGTGATGGTGGCACTCGACAACGTCGTGGGTGTTGACGTGGGCGTCACAGCTGACGAGTTCGAACGCACGGTAAGCGAACACAGTTATTCCCGTTTACCGGTGCGCAGCGGCGATCATTACGTGGGGTACTTGCATGTGAAAGACACCCTTTTTGTCAGGACAGCTGAACGCGACGATCCCATTCCTGAATGGCGAGTACGCGAATTGCCGGTGGTCGATAGCTCAGCAGAAGTCGAGACCGTGCTCGCGCTCATGCGGAACTCTGGCGCGCATATTGCCTCCGTCGAAAGTAGCGGTGTGCCAGCGGGTTTGGTGTTCCTCGAGGACATTATTGAAGAGCTTGTAGGTGAGGTTCGCGACTCGATGGCACGAGAACATTCACGCCTGGCGACTCACGACCCGTTTGGCTCCGATCTGGCTGCGGAAGGCGGGGCGTGACGAATTCGACAGCGCCCCGGCTAGCCAGCACCGTAACCAAATGGTTACAATCGGATGTGGCCAATGAGGGAATATTTGGCCGAGTGGATCATTCAGATGGCAACTGGAGGCTCGTGTGAGCACAGGCTCGCGTGCGTTGATGCATGCTCAGCCGCGTAACTCGCGGCGTGAGCGACGCCTCCAGCAGACCCAAGAAATCCAGGTGCGGCAGACGCATCGCCGCCGCAAAGTCCTCACCCGTGGCGGTGTGCTCGCAGGTTTTATTCTCGCGATGGTGGTGTATCCCGTCATGGGCACATTGACGCCATATGCGGGAGCAGTGGAGTCGGTGCCAGGAGTAGTCGCAGGGGAAAGCCCATCAACAGCTCGCGCGCTCCTCGGTGGTGGCCCGCAACTCTTGCCGTCAGAGTTGCCGTTGCCCCAAGTCGATGCGTCAGCGGTGATCGCGACCTCTATCGAGATCTCCGTAAGCTCACATCTTCCCGAATGTGACCCGTCTCTAGGCTGGGAAGGGTACAACGGTCGGCTTACTGAGGCATCACTGTGTGACATCCCAGGTAATGAGCAGTTGCGTAATGACGCTGCAGTCGCGTATGCCGAACTGAACAGCCGTTTTAAAGACGAGTTTGGCCGGGACATTTGTCTTGTCGACAGCTACCGCTCCCTCTCTAGCCAGTATGCGATTAAGGGTTCGCGAGGCTTCTTCGCCGCGACACCCGGCACCTCGGTCCACGGTTGGGGCCTCGCGATTGACTTGTGCAGTTCAGATTCGCGCGGGCCAACGAAGGCGTGGCTCGAAGAACACGGCGGGACATGGGGATGGGTTAATCCCAGCTGGGCCAAGGGGCGTAAGTATGAGCCTTGGCACTTCGAGTACGAGCCTGGCACCGACCACCTCGGTATTTACCGCTCTGGCTCGGGATACTGGAAGAACACGGACGCATTCCGCTCGTCGTCGCAATAGCCCGCGCGCCCTCTCGCACCCGAGCCTCGTCTACGCCACCCTAGAGACACTGACGCGACCACCCGGTTCGACTACAGGTGAGACGCATCCCCGACATGCCAGCTCGGGGCCCGCGCGCTCTACGAGGAGGCAGCATGCGCATAGGAGTTCCTAAAGAGATCAAGAGCGGCGAGGCCCGCGTCGCGCTCACCCCAGAGGGTGCCCGTAGTCTGGTGGAAGCCGGGCATGAGGTTGTTGTCGAAGCCGGTGCGGGTGACGGTGCTTACCTACCGGATCACGACTACGTAGACGCAGGCGCGCGGCTCACTGACGTCGCCGGTGCATGGGACGTCGATGTGGTTCTTAAAGTGAAAGAACCCCTCGAGTCTGAGTACCCACTGTTGCGCGACAACGTGCTGTTCACCTTCTTGCACTTGGCCGCGAATGAGCCGTTAGCCGCAGCTCTAGTCGCAGCCGGCACGACCGCATTCTCGTATGACACTGTCCAGCTCGACGACGGCACCCTGCCGCTTCTCACCCCGATGAGCGCCATCGCTGGCCGGCTTGCGGTGCTCGCAGGCGGACACCACTTGATGAGCCCGTATGGCGGGAGGGGTGTCCTCATTAGCGGTGCGCCGGGGGTACAAGGTGCACGCGTGGTCATCATCGGAGCGGGAGTGGCGGGCTCACACGCACTTGCCCAGGCAGTCGAGATGGGGGCCGATGCGGTGGTGCTCGACGTCGACGAGAAACGGTTAGCAGAACTGGGTGAACTGCACGGCGAGAAAATCCGCACCCGGGTGTCTACGCCCCAAGTGGCTCAGGAAGAGGCGCTCGAAGCTGACCTGGTAATCGGGGCCGTGCTGGTACCAGGCCAGCGCGCCCCAGTTCTTCTGAGCCATGATGTTTTGATGCGAATGCGCCCTGGCGCAGTGCTGGTGGACATCGCTATTGATCAAGGGGGTTGCTTTGAAGACTCTCGCCCCACCACCCATGCAGACCCCATCCACGAGGTAGGTGATGTGCGCCTGTATTGCGTCACCAATATGCCTGGTGCAGTCGGGGCCACTGCCACGGAGGCCCTCACTCTCGCGACTCTTCCCTACGTCCACGACCTTGCGAGTGGTTGGGAGAAAGCGATTGACACCAGTAATGCCTTGGCGCGAGGGCTCAACGTCTGTGGAGGAAGCGTGCGACTCCCTGCAGTGGCGAGAGCCTTCCCTCATCTTCCGGTGGCTCCGCGAGCGGTCGATGCTCAGGCGGAGGGTTAACAACTGGATAATCGGCAAGCGCCCGTTCCGCGGCTTCACGGCCTAGGACCACTAACCCAGGCAAGTCTCGCGCCAGCCACTGTGACCGGTCTTCCACTAGGGGATTCACCATGGTGACATCGGCTCGGATAGCCCACGTGTGGACCTCGAGCGTGGTGTCGTGCGCTCCGAGCCCATCCCACTCAGCGGCGAGTCGTACCCCAATGACCTCCTGTGCGCCCATCCCGAAAGCCGCCTCGATGGGCAGGTTCTGGGCGACACCACCGTCAATGAGCATGCGTCCATGCACCCGCACTGGCCGAAAAACGCCTGGTACAGCGATAGACGCGGCGATCGCATCGGCCAGCGAACCCGATTCCAGCACTACGGCGTCGCGCGTCTCAATATCCGTAGCCACCGCAGCGAAGCGAACCGGCAAGTCTTCAATGTGAGCGTCACCCGCGATTTTTTGCACGGTCTGCCGGAGCGCATCGGCCGTCAATAATCCCAGGCCAGGGCGGGGTGTGAACGTACCAAAATGGCCCCACGATGCACCGGTGACGTGGGCTTCAAGGTCATATGGATCGAGCCCAAACGCATAAGCGGCACCAATAATCGCGCCAGCCGACGTGCCCGCCACTACCGTGGGTGTGATGCCGCGCTCGTGGAGAACCTGCAACACCCCGACATGAGCGGCGCCAAGCGCGCCGCCTCCACCTAACGCGAGGCCCAACCGAGGGACCGTGCGTAAGTCGTGCGGGAGGTCCATATTGTCATCGTAGGCTGATGTCTATGTCGAACGACTCTGAGACGCCCGCAGACAAGCCGCGCACCTGGTTGCCTATCGCTGGAGCAGGGGCGGCAGGTGCCATAGTGATCATTATCGCGTTTTGGGCAACAGTGTTTGGCCAGGGACTCAGCCAAATCGAACAAGACACCATTGCCGCATGTGAGGCAGAGTATGCGCGCAGCGGCGGCACCCCCATCGCGGCTGGCGACGTGTACGAACCGGACGAGATGCGCGACTACTACGCTTTCGCGGAGATCCACGGCGAAGTTCCCACGCCGCTCGCCGAGGTGCCCGTGGAAGTGACCGACGAGTGGGATGCGGCTGCGGCCCGCTACGTTGATGGTGGGGGCGGACTGGTGATGCTTGTGTGGCGTCTCGAGAATGACAAATACGCACAATGCGCCGCGACCGTCAGTCAGGGTGCTGTTGACAAGGACAGCGTTGTGGTGGGGCCTTTTGTGGCCGCTGGAGCCGAGTAAGACCACCTCGCCTCACCGGCCGGAAGTTGCGTTGTGGCGCACAGGCGCTACGTTCGGACATGGACGTCTACCCAACGTGAGGGGAAAGTAATGCAACAGCGCACACTCGGAGACCGCACCGTCAGCGCAATCGGACTCGGCGGTATGCCCATGTCGATTGAAGGCAGACCCGACGAGGCGCGCGCAGTATCAGCCATTCATGCTGCGATCGACGCTGGCGTGACTCTCATCGACACTGCGGATGCGTATCACCTGAACCCTGGCGAAACTGGCCACAACGAGCTGCTGATTGCCCGCGCAATCGCCAGCTACTCGGGCCCGGTCGACAAGGACCACGTACTCGTGGCGTCCAAGGCGGGATCATTACGCCCGGGCGACGGCACGTGGTATCACAACGGCGACCCTGCGTACCTTAAGCAAGCGACCAAAGCGTCCGCTGTACGGCTAGGTGTCGACAGCATCGGCTTGCACCAATTTCACCGTCCAGACCCCAAAGTGCCGTTCGCAGATTCGGTGGGAGCGTTCGCCGAACTGCTTGATGAAGGCGTCATCCAAGCCGCTGGCATCTCGAACGCTGACGTCGACCAGATCCGCGAAGCACACGCGGTGCTTGGCGGCCGCCTTACGAGCGTGCAGAACAGGTTTTCGCCCAGCTTTGTGTCGAGCTATGACGAACTCAAACTCTGCGAGGAGTTGGGAGTCGCTTTCTTGGCTTACAGCCCTTTGGGCGGCATCGCCCGCGCGGCAGACGTAGGCACGCACCACAAGCCCTTCCAAGACGTGGCCGATGCGCGGGGCATCTCCCCGCAGCAAGCAGTCTTGGCCTGGGAGTTGTCATTGGCAGAGGTGATGATCCCTATTCCGGGTGCGTCACGCCCCAGTTCGATCTTGGACTCGGCAGGAGCCGGCGAGATCGAACTGACCGACGAAGAGGTCGGGGCGCTCGCGGCAATTCTCGATAGTTAGGGCCCCCGCCGGCTACAGCAGATCGGCTCGCAAATCTGCTGGAGAACGTGGGGACAGCAAGCCCGGAGCCACATCGAAGACAGTCTTAGCGCCGTGGTCGCCTGCACGGCTCATTCGGGCAACCGCGCGTGCATAGGCGACGAGCACGCTCGCGGTGAACTCCGGATTCGACTCGAGGGTAAGACCGTACTCGATGACCTGCGACTGCGTAGGCGAAGTGGTGGCGCTACGGATCACAAAGCCACCGTGGGGCATGCCCTGGTGGTCGCGCGCCAGTTCCTCAGCAGTCACAAAGTGCACGGTGGTGTCGTAGGGCTCAAAGTAGGCGGGCATCTGCACAATAGCCGTGTGGACCTCATCGGCATCCGCGCCATCGTCTAGCACCACGTAGCACTCGCGCACATGGCGTTCACGCGTAGACAACTGGGGGTTTTCGCCGGCCCGCACGCGCTCAATCGCCTCGTCAGAGGGAATGGTGTACTGCACGCCACCTGCTACCCCTGGCACCCGGCGCAGCGCATCCGAGTGGCCCTGACTAAGCCCGCGGCCCCAGAACGTATACGTGGTGCCCTGAGGAAGAATGGCCTCGCCGTAGAGGCGGTTGATCGAAAACAGTCCCGGGTCCCAACCGCTCGAAATCACTGCCGTGGTGCCGCCCGCTCGGGCGGCTGCATCAACTGCAGCAAAATGCGCGGGTATCTGCGAGTGGTTGTCGTAGCTGTCCACAATCGAATAGCGCGCGGCTAACTCTGGGCTCTGGTGGGGCAGATCGCTCGCGGAGCCGCCACACAGGATGAGCACGTCGATGTCGTCACGGTCTCGATCGAGGTCGGTCATCGCGAATGCCTGCGTATCCGAGCCCACTGTAGAAACGCTCGCTGGGTCGCGGCGCGTGAAAACTCCCACCAGGGCCATGTCGCGGTTGAGTCCGATGGCGGTCTCGACACCGCGTCCCAGATTGCCGTAGCCGACAATTCCGATGCGGATTGGACTGGTCATATGTATTGCCTCCCACGACGCTACAGATCGGCATCTAGCCTATTGGCACCGCAACTCGGTCCTCACACCTGAGTGTCGACTCAGCTACGAAGTATTCACCGCAGACACGACAAAGCCGGAGGGAGCCACGCCTTTCAGCGTGCCCTCCGGCTTCAGTGTCGCGAGCATGCGACGCGCCCTCGACAGGAATCGAACCTGCGACCTTCGGTACCGGAAACCGGTGCTCTATCCGCTGAGCTACGAGGGCAGTGCGGGATCAACCCGCGAGACCCAAGGTTACCAGGACGGCGCCGCGGCTAAAGGCCGCTCGCGCACCAAGAGCGGTCAGGTAGTGAGGCTGCCGAGCCACGCCAAGAACGTACTCACGGTGCGTTCCCCATAAGGCAGTTCAGGGGTATCAAGATGTCCATGCACGGTGTCAGGTTCATACGTGCAATCAACGGGGACCCCCGCACTCTCCAGCTCCCGCCCAAACAGTTCGCCACTACTGCGGAGGTCGTCGTGTTCGGAGTTCACAATGATGGTGCGGGGAAGGCCCGTGAGGTCATGGCCACCCGGGTACGCATAAGGGCTCTTGAGTGCGGCCTCGTCACCCACGTAGTTGAGGTTGAGGCCTGCGACGAGCGTGGGCGGAAACCGCTTGTCTGCAGGAAGGCTCGCCACCGCTTGAGCCACCACCGCACTGTGTTCAGGAATGACGTTGTGTAATAGCGGGTACGCCAACATGAGGCCCGCAAGCGCGGTACTGCTGGGATTGTGGGTGAGGCGCAACGCCACCCCAGTGGCGAGGTTGCCACCTGCGCTCGCGCCCCCCACGACTATGCGCTCTGGGTCAACCCCCCAGGCCGAGGACTGACTAGCGAACCAGGTCAGTGCAGTGTGAAGGTCGTCATGGGCGGCGGGGAACCGGTGAGCAGCTTCCTCCTGGAAGACCCCTGACCAAGGGTCATCGAGTTGCACTAAGCGGTAGTCAACGGACAGCACCACATGACCCGCTTCAGCGAGGCGGCGCGACACCCAGTCCGCCTCAGGCATATCCAAGTCGCCCGCAACAAAACCGCCACCATGGGCCCACACGACTCCAGTTCTAGGTGCGCCAGTCTGGCGAGGTGAAAGCGCATCGGCCGGTCTGTAGAGCCGTACTGGCACGTCTGCGGCAGGCGCGCCTCTATCTTTCTCAGCAATCGCGTTGGCAGGAGCCGTCATGTCCTCAACAACAATGGTGGTCATAGACCTATCCTCACATGTCAAGTTTCCCAAAAAATCTCGAAGGCTAGCGGCCACGTGGCACCGTCCATTAACGTCAATCCATGACCGCAACTCCAGCCGCCACATTGATTGGTGGACCCACAGTCCTGCTTGAATACGCGGGGCTGACGTTCCTCACCGACCCCACGTTTGACCCACCAGGACAAGTGGGCAACCTCACTAAGACGAAAGGCCCCGCGCTCACTCCTGAGCAAGTGGGTCCCGTCGACGTGGTGCTGCTCAGTCACGACGAACACGAGGACAACTTGGACGTGGCCGGTCGCGCCATGCTTGCCGATGTAGGTCGTGTGCTCACGACTCCCGGGGGTGGTCGCAGGCTTGCGTACGCGCAAGGCTTGCGGCGCTGGGAGCAAGTAGTCATCCCTACTGCGGACAGTGGCACCCCGGTGACCGTGACGGCAGTTCCTGCCCAACATGGCTCCAAAGCGGTCACGCCTTTCACCGGCAAAGTGACGGGATTTGTGCTTGAGGCTGTGGGCTGGCCCACCGTATATGTGTCGGGTGACAACTCTTCGGTGAAGAAGGTTGCCCAGGTTGCCGAGTGTTTCCCCGACGTCGCCATTGCGATTGTCTTTGCTGGTGGTGCAAAGGTGGACCGGCTGGGCGACGTACTTTTGACGGTCGATGCGGAGCGACTTATACGTATTGGCTTTTTGTGGCCAAGCGCGGCCTTGGTGCCGGTGCACACGGACGACTGGGCCCACTTTCGGGAGTCAGGCGAAGACCTTCTCGCGTGGTTTGACGATGCGGGGCAGCGTGAGCGCCTCACCATGCTTGAGCGCGGGCAGCGTTGCGAGTTACCCACCGAGTAAATAGTGGTCGCGGGGGCGATGTCGAATCGATCGAGTTGGGCTATGCCTTGGTACGCGCCTTAGTGCCTCAGCGAGTTCGGGATGAACTCGCGTGACCTCCATGCGCCGATAGACTCGACGGGTGACCCCAGAAGAGCTCTCATCCCAGATCCGTGTCGCCCTCCTCGAAGGTATTGACGACAGCGACTTTCAGTTGTCTCCCTTTGACGTACCTGAAGATGTCAAGGTCGAGCGACCCCGCCAGCGCGAGCATGGCGATTGGGCAACCAACATCGCGATGCAACTGGCAAAGCAAGCGGGCACCAACCCGCGCGAGTTCGCAGACACGTTGGTGGAGCGCTTGGCAGACGTCGAGGGCATCGAGTCGGCTGAGGTCGCCGGCCCAGGGTTTATCAACATCCGCCTTGTCAAGTCGGCTGCAGGGGAGCTCGCACGTGGCATCGTCAACTTCGGTGACGACTATGGCCGGGGCGAGTCATTCACCGGCAAAACAGTCAACGTCGAATTTGTCTCCGCCAACCCCACCGGCCCCATCCACTTGGGTGGTACACGCTGGGCAGCCGTAGGCGACTCGCTCGCTCGCTTGCTGGAGTTCCATGGCGCACAGGTGATCCGTGAGTATTACTTCAATGACCACGGTAGCCAGATCGACAACTTTGCGAAGTCGCTGTATGCCGTGGTGGCCGGAGAAGACGCTCCGGAGAATGGCTATGGGGGTCAGTACATTCAGGACATCGCGGACCAGGTAATGGTCGAGGCGATGGCTGCTGGGGACGATAACCCCCTTGAACGGTCACGTGAAGAAGGCATCGAGTTCTTCCGTGAGCGTGGCGTGACGTTGATGTTCAACGAGATTCAAGAGTCACTACGAAAGTTCGGCGTCGAGTTTGATGTGTACTTTCATGAGGACTCGCTCCATGAATCCGGCAAGGTCGAGCAGGCCCTCACTGAACTTAAGGCCTCGGGTGCCTTGTATGAAGAGGACGGCGCATGGTGGCTTCGTAGCTCCGACTACGGAGATGAGAAAGACCGCGTTGTCATCAAGTCTGATGGACAAGCGGCCTACATCGCGGGCGACATCGCGTACATCAGAGACAAGAAAGAGCGCGGCGCAGACCTGTGCATTTACCTGCTCGGAGCAGACCACCATGGCTACGTCGCCCGGCTCAAAGCCGCTGCCGCGGCGCTGGGCTTTGACCCAAGCATTGTCGAGGTCATCATCGGTCAGATGGTGAACCTTATGAAGGACGGCGCTCCCGTGCGCATGTCCAAGCGTGCAGGCACAGTGGTCACGATGGAAGACCTGGTCGACGCTGTGGGAGTGGACGCCGCGCGTTACTCGCTAGCCCGCTCGAGCGCAGACCAGAGCATCGACATCGACCTTGACTTGCTTGCCTCGAAGTCCAATGCGAACCCGGTGTTCTACGTGCAGTACGCCCATGCGCGGGCGAGTTCGGTTGCGCGTAACGCCGCCGAGTACGGCATTCGTCGTGAAGACGGCTTTGATGGCGGCCTGCTCGAACACGAGTGGGAAGCCAAACTCCTGGGCTTGCTCGGTGAGTTCCCGCGCGTAGTGACTCAAGCTGTCGAGTTCCGTGAGCAGCACCGCGTGGCCCGCTACCTAGAGACCCTGGCTGGCATGTATCACGGCTGGTACGACCGCACTCGCGTGACGCCGCTAGGTGACGAAGAGGTCACCGACCTCCACCGCACGCGGCTGTGGCTCAACGACGCCACGCGCCAGGTGCTCGCCAACGGTTTGCGTTTGCTGGGCGTGAGCGCGCCGGAGCGGATGTAGTGGTGGCCGCAAGGGTATGGCCCGCCACACACGACCGCGACGATGACGGGGCCATGCGCGTTGGTGGCATCGACGTGCGCGATCTCGCCAGCCGCTTTGGCACGCCGCTATATGTGGTGGACGAAGCAGACATGCGTGGCCGTGCCCGCGCCTTCGCTCGCCACTTTGGGGAGGCCTTTGCCGCGTACGGGACCACATGCGATGTGTATTACGCCTCCAAGGCACTGCTGAGTTCGCGCATTAGCGCGTGGATGCACGCAGACGGTGTGCGCATTGACGTGGCCAGCGGGGGAGAGCTCGAAATCGCGCTGCGCGGCGGCATGCCCGCAGAGCACATCACGCTCCACGGCAACAACAAGTCAGATGCGGAACTGACCCGCGCGCTCGACGTGGGAGTGGGACGTATTGTTGTCGACTCCGTGACCGAGATCGACGTGTTGAACGAGCTCGCCACATCGCTTGACAAGGTGGCCCCGGTGTTGGTGCGTGTCACGACGGGCGTCCATGCCGGCGGCCACGAATACATCGCTACGTCGCACGAGGACCAAAAGTTTGGGCTGTCGCTTGCCTCTGGTGCCGCGCTCGCGGCGATGGGCCAGGTCCACGCTGCACCCGGCTTGGATCTGCAGGGCATCCACACCCACATCGGCAGCCAAATCATGTCGGTAGCGGCCTTCCGCGAATCTGCAGAACGCATGCTGGGTCTACGGGCTGAGTTCGCTGCGCAGTCGGACTTTGAAGTACCCGAGGTCGACTTGGGTGGCGGTTACGCCATCGCCTACACGGCCGGCGACGAGGCCCTGGACCCGTCCGTTGCGGCCCGCGAAATTGCCGATGCGGTGGCTGAGGCGCTGTCTTCGGTTGGCGGTTCTTGGCCTGCGTTTTCGATCGAGCCCGGCCGCGCGATAGCGGGCCCTGCTGGAATGACGTTGTATGAGGTAGGCGTGGTCAAAAATGTCACCCTTGAGGACGGCGGAATCCGCCAATACGTCGCGGTCGATGGCGGCATGAGCGACAACCCGCGCACCATCATGTACGGAGCGG
>CAZHTO010000003.1:0-7590 GCA_964535845.1 uncultured Demequinaceae bacterium
GTCCGTAGGGCTCAACGCGCAAGCCGCGCGTACGCAAGCAGAGCAGGCTGCTTACTTTGAAGAGTTGACGCGACCCTCGAGCGTGGCCCAGCCGGCGCATCGGCTATTGTCAGGCACCCCCTCCGGCTCTACTCTTAGCCCACCGGAACCATCCGGTACTCGGCACAATTTGTGTGATGGTCCGGTGGTGAAACCACGGCACCACCCACACGGTGGAGGTGAAGCCATGACCGCTCTCGCAGACGCGGCGCTGGTCGAAGGTAAAGATCGCGGACAGCGAAGCGCCACGTGGGTAGTGGCCGGCGTTGTTCTCTTGGTGGGACTGGTGGCGGCTGCGGGGTTGATGTGGTGGAACCAGCGCGCCACTGAAGTCTGGGTACACGGGATATTCGGTGAGGGGTTGTGGGTCGAGATACCGCACAACCCGGTCTCAGTTGAAGGGTCGCGCTACATCTTAGACACCGACCTCGAATGGGATGAACTCATTGCTGAAGTAGAGCGCAAGTACCCCGAAGGCAGCGAGGCCTCCGACGGAACGTGGGCCGTAGCGGTGGACGGAACCATCTTTGTGCTCGCCCCGTTAGCTGACGGTCAGTACGTGCTACAGGCCCAGTTTGTGCTCGCCAGCAATACAGAAACAGGGGGAGTGAGGGTCCCGTTCCCTGCTTTCGAACTTGAGCGCGACGTGATTACCCAGGGTGAGACCCTAGATGTGGGGTGGGACCTCGAACGCTGGAGTGAGTTTTACGGCCTCTTAGGGGTGTCGCCTGCTGCAGGAACCTTCGGCGTTGAAACAAGCAGCGAGGGGAGTGGGAGCGTGGTGATCGACGCCACTAGAGACGAACCCATTGAGAGCACAAGGTCCAGGGGGAGCGCGACTGTAGTGATCAGCGATACCGGAGAAGCTTCAGTCGAATTGCAGTAGGGGTGACCAGAGCGAGGCAAGCTCCCACCACCACGACATTCAAAAAAACCTTTCAGAGGCAGGAATTTTATGTGAGGTTGCTCACGTTACCGATAGTGACCGAACTGCAAAACGGCCCTTCCGAGGGCCCACAAAGATTGGATATACCTTGATTATTCTCGGACTCATCCTCTTCCTGATCGGCCTTCTGGCATCGATCCCGGTTCTGCAGACCGTCGGTATCATTCTCGCCGTCGTCGGTCTGGTTCTGCTACTTGTAGGAAGGTCTGGCAGGGCCGTTGGCGGCCGGGCGCATTACTTCTAATCCGCTAGGCACAAACTGACCGTCTAAGGGCGAGCACGATTGCGATTTCCGCATCGTGCTCGCCCTTGGTGCGTCTAGTGCCAGTGACCACTCTGCGCGAGCGTTACTCGTCGCTTTCGAGAATGAGCTTGAGGTTCGCGAGCATCTGGTCCAGGGTGTGCTGGTTGATGCGGTCGAGCACGGCCACGTTCACCATTTGTTGCATGCGTGAGGCGTCGACGTCGTAAATGACCTCGCTATAGATGCGTGTGGTGTTGTCGTCGATAGCCGAGAACTGGTAGTCCCACGTGGCGTCCACATCGCCATCAAGTTTGAGCGTCACGCGCTCGTTGATCTCATAGTTGAGCCCCGACGCCTTGCCCCGCAGGTCCACGCCCGCCATGTTGAAGCGCCAATCAAATGTCTGATCGATGGACGGCTCGTCCGGAGTGATGTTGGTGTTTTCACTGAGATTAGGGATGAACGCAGGTCCGTTATAGGCCGATGCGGTGTAATCGAACACCTCTGCAAGCGGCTTGTTGATGATGACTTCTCCTGAAGCGTTGGCCACGGTGACAACCTTTCTTAACAGTTTTTCCTCAACGTACACGTAAGCGCTGGTTGAGGACTTGTTTACGGAACAGATTTCGCCACAACTTCACTTTGGGAGTGCGGGTGCCGCTCAAGGTCACGAGTGCTACGCGAGGTGCGAGCCGCCTTACCCGCACCGTGGCAGCGCCGCCAATACGTGCTTGCCGTGCCGGCGCATCGGCCGGTTCGAATCTCGCCCGCACCATTGATGCCGACCGTTTGGCACAAGCCGCCACCACATCAGCGTTGGCGCCCCACGCCACCCACGGGCCGCGTCGCCACGCCACCACAACAGCGACGATAATCAAGAAGGCGGCAGGCCACCATTGAGTGGCGAGGGCAGCGATGAGGGCTATTGTGGTCGCGAGCGCTTGGCGGCCACACCACAGGGCGGCGCGTCCACGGATGAGGGGAAGGGCGGTTTGGTGCAGCAACAACATGGCAGCAAGCAAGGCCAAGACCACTCCGGCGACGTCCATGCCCCACACCCTAGCGGCACGCTCTGGGGGTACTTCCAGGAACGTTTCCCGCCTCACCTCGTGACTATGCTCGCCGTCAGCTTCGGTGCCGCGTGCGTCGCGCTGTTTGGGCCATGGGACGCCACCGATATTGGCCTTTACGCCCACCTCGCGCTTTTTGCGGTGCTGTATGTCGCCTTGCTGTTGCGCTACCGCGTGGTGGACGAGTGGAAGGACTTCCGTCACGACTCTCGCCACTACCCGGACCGGCCTGTGCAGCGCGGGGCGATCACTCCACGCGTATTAGCGGTGCTGGGCGTCACGGCTGTGGTGGTCGAGTTCTCGCTTGCGTGGCTGCTGGGCGGGGCGCATGCGTTGCCGCTGTACGCGATCGTGACCGCACTGACGGTGGGAACGGCCGTTGACTTTGGTGCACGAGAGTTCTTTGAACGGCACTTCTCTATTGCGTTTGTGATTCATCAGTTGGTGTATCCGGCGATGTTCGCATGGGCCGCAGTTGCGCTTGGGGCGTCGCTTACTGATGCCTCGACGTGGTGGGGCATTGCGGCCGCTTCGAGCCTGTTTATCTCTGCGGAAGTGGTGCGTAAGTTCCAGCCTCGCACCTCCGCACAGGGCGGCACGGTGGCTGACACGTACGGGGCAGTGTGGGGCAGACGGCTCGCGCTCATGGGCCTCATCGCCTTGGTGGTCGCGGCCGGAGCCTTCGCGCACTTCGCAGTGGGCTCTTGGTTCGCGCTATCGGTGTCTATTGCCGCCGGGGTGGTCATTGCGGTGCGCCACCAGTCGGACACGTGGGTCATGGCCGGCGCCGGAGCCCACGTGCCGCTCCTCGCCATCGCGATGGTGATCTAAGTGGCACCGTTGACAAGCCTTGGTAACAAGGCTGAGGGCTTGATTTCGTTGCGGGATGCGTACGGCGATCTGGTTCCCGAATTTGTAGTCCTTCCGCTCGAGGACATTGTGGTGGGCGGCATCGAGGCCATCAGTTCTGGCAGCCCAATACAGTTGGCGGCCGATGCGGTCGCTCAGTTACTAGGTAAAGCCGCGGCTTGGCCAGTGGTGGCGGTCCGCACGTCGGCACTTGGCGAGGACGGCGAACACCAGTCGTTTGCGGGGTTGTTCGAGACTGTTCTCGATGTCAGCCCCGCTGCGCAGCTCAAGGCAATCGCGACGTGCGTGGCGTCATTGACGGGGGAGCGCGTGCTTGCCTACGCCGCGGCCCACGAGGTTGAGGCTCCTGCCCCTGGCGGGTCGGTCATTGTGCAACGCATGGTCCACGGCCGCATCGCTGGCGTGATGTTCACCGAGACCGGCGCCGGTGAACTCGAGGTTGCCTATTCCAGCGCAGGGCCTGATGCGGTGGTGTCGGGTGAGAATGCTCGCACCTTCCGTCTGGATGCAACCGCTGCGGTGCCGCGCCGTGCTCCTGTATTGCGCCTTGCTCATGTACTGCGCCGTGCGCCAGTGCCGCAGCGACTGCTCGAGATTGGCCGCGAGCTCCATGCCGCCCGGGGGCCCATGGATGTCGAGTTTGCTGCCAGCGGGCGGCGCGTGTGGCTGCTGCAAGCGCGACCCATCACCGTCACCGACCGTACGTCGAGCGCTGCGTGGGACTCCACCAACATTGGCGAGAACTACCCGGACATTACGCTGCCGCTCACATACTCGTTTATCCGCGGCGTATACGGCGAGGTGTATCCGTCGTTCTTCCGTTTGTTGGGCCGCTCCGACGGCCAGCTTCGCGCGCACGACCACGTGTTCCGCAACGCGCTCGGCTATGTAGGCGGGCGTGTGCATTACCGCATTGACAATTGGTTTGAGATGGCCGCGATGCTGCCCGGGGGCGAGGCTAACCAAGAGTTCTTCGCCGCGATGCTGCAACCTGTCAAAGAGGGCGAGGTCAAGCCCAAGGCACGGCCCACAGTCCTGGGCGCGATAGCGCTTGGCTGGGGCGGGCTGCGCCTAGTGTGGTTGCTCGCGACTGCCGAGGGCCGCTCCCGTAGGTTCGCGCGCCGCTACCGCGCCAAGTACGCCCGCTACAACGCCATCAGCTTCGAGGCACTTGCCGCCGATGCGGCACTGACAACGTTGGGCCGCATCCGCACCGACTTGTTGGCTATGTGGGCAGTGCCCATCTTGAACGACGTGCGGCTCATGATCACGCATGGACTTTTGCGGCGCACCTTTGGTGCCGAATGGCACAGCGACTACCTGGCCTTTCTCACGGGACTGACCGACCGCGCTAGTTTGGCGCCGCTCACCGCGCTGAGCGAACTTGGGCTGGCATTACAGGCCCAAGGAGTGGCCGATGCGGGGGCTCAGTTGACCTCACCGCAACGCCAACTCGTGGACGACTACCTCGCTACCCACGGTGGACGCGCCCCTGACGAGTTGCAGCTCGAGAACCCCCGGCTTGGCGACGACACCGCCGGGCTAGTCGCCTTAGCCCTCACCGCCGCCCAGGCTCCGCAGCGCCCCCAGCCCGCGCATCGGCCGCGTGGCACGCTCGCGCAGCGAGTTATTGGCCATCACGTGCGCCGCGCTATTGACCACCGCGAACGGTTCCGCTTTTACCGCGCCCAAGTGTTCGGGTTCGCGCGCGACGCATACCTCAGCGTGGGGGACTTGCTCGCGCAATCGGGCGCCATCGAACAGCAGCACGACGTGTTCTGGCTCACCGTCGAAGAGCTCGACGCTGCGGTGTTTGGCCACGCGTGGGATACCGACCTGGCCGCAATAGTCGAGCACCGGCGCTCGCGCGCAAGCCACCACGGCGAAGGGCTGCCGAGCAGGCGGGCGACAGGCTCAGGCGTGATCCCGCCCCGTGACATTGCGTTCCCTGCCGCGCCAGCCGAGGGCGACGTCGCGGGCCAGGGCGTCGCACCGGGCGTATATACAGGCGAGGTGTTGACACTCACGGCGTTTGATGCGGATGCCGACGTACGTGGAAAGGTGCTCGTCACCTCCCACGTCGACCCCGGGTGGACGCTGTTGTTCGTGGCGGCGGGTGCAATCATCACGGAACGCGGCAACCCACTGTCACACGTCGCGATCATTGGCCGGGAGCTTGGCATTCCGGTCATTGTGGCGGCTACCGGGGCTCTTACCGCGCTCCAGTCTGGTGAGACCGTGACTGTCGACGGAACGACGGGGGAGGTGCAGCGTGACAGCTAGCCCATTTTCAGCGCGCGCGTGGTGGGAACGCATAGGTCCCGCCGGCGCCATCACCATTGTGAGCATCGGGGTCGCGTGGGCAGCAATAGGGCTGCTTGTCGCAGGGGAACTGCGCTGGTCGGTGCTCGCCGCGTTGGTCGCCTTTGTGCTCGACAACGTCGATGGCTTTGTGGCCCGACGCACGGGCACCACCTCAGACTTTGGACGCATTTTTGATTCTCTTGCAGACCTGGTCAACTACTCGGTGTGGTCCGCGCTCGCGGTGTCGCTGTGGCTTGCGCCAGGCGTGGCCGGCTGGGTTGTGGGCGGGCTGATCGTGGCCGGCGGAGCGATCCGGCTTGCCCGGTTTAGCGTCGACGGCTTTGACGACGGGCCCATTCGTTACTACCGCGGCGTGGTGACCCCACACCTGACGCTTGCGGCGATGGTGTTGCTCATTGTCGCCCAGCTCGTCGAGGTGCCCGCATGGGTTTCGCTGCTGGTGCTCGGCGTGCTCGCAGTGGCGCAACTGGCCGGCTTCCGCATGCGCAAAACCGGCCGCCAAGCGCTCTGGGCCTCGCTGGTGATCCCGTTGGCCGTCGGGGCGGTGCTGTGGTTGCCGTAACTGCGACGCACGCCAACCCGGGGGCACTGATAGACGCGATTATTGCCGTGCAAGCGGCCGATGCGACGGTTGCCCCACGCTCACGCCGCTGGCTTGAACGTGCGGTGGGCAAGGGCTTGGTGCTTGCCGCCCATGTGGACGGTGAGCTGGCGGGGTGGGCGCTATCGGAGCCGTGCACGCGTACCACCACGGAATTGGGCGGGCTCTACGTGGTTCCTGCACACCGTGACGGGCTCGTCGTGCGGGAACTCACGCGCGCCGGGCTGGCGCTCACGCCCCGCTCAGTGGTGGTGACCATGGACGGCCGCTTCGCCCGCTGGTTGTTGGCCGACTGGGGGTTCAGGGAGACCACCCTCGGCGGCATGGTCCGGGCGTCGAGAGGCATGTTCCTGGTAAGGCGGCTTGCGCCGTGGCGGCTACGAGCAGCGGTGGGGCATGTGCGTGCGGCGCAGCCGCGGTACTTGGTGCGGGACCCTGACCCCGCCCTCGAGAGCCGGCTCTCAAACCAGGCGTTACCAAACCAGGCGCTACCAAACCAGGCACACACCTTGCAGGAGGGCGCAGGGTCGTGACGTGGTTTGTGATCTTCACCCTGGCGCTGGGGGCTGTGTTCGGGCTGCTCGAGTGGCGCGTGCGCGCGGGTGCGCTCCAGTCTGAGAACGGGCGGCGCGTGTCGCACGTCGCGGCCTGCGCCTACGCAATCGGCATCCATGCGGTGCTACCGCTGTGGGGGTTCGTTGCCGTGGCTGGCACGTTCGTTGTCCTGATGACGGTGTCAAAACTCATGCGCCTATTGCGCTCTATTCATGACACCAGGCGCACCACGTGGGGCGAGGTCTACATGCCTCTTGGCCTTGGCGTCGCGGCGTTGATCACGGGCGACAACCAGCAGGCGTTCATCGCCGCGGTTGCCGTGCTGGGCTTGGCCGATGTGGCTGCGGGCCTGGTCGGTGATGCGCGGGGGAGTCTCACCAAGACCTGGGGCGGAACGCTCGCCTTCGTGATTGTCGCCGCGGTCGTGTTGTGGGCTACGCGCTATGGGGTCGCCGTGGGTGCAGTCGGTGCAGTGGTGTTAGCGGCCGTCGAACGGTTCAGTCCTCATGGTCTCGACAACCTCACCATTCCCGCGGTCTGTGCCGCGGCGCTCATGGCGCTTGAGTGACAGCCTGCGCATGAGCACATCGGTGCTGACATGGAGTGCCACGCCAAAAATGAAGAGTGCGGTAGCCATCGCGACAGGCACGCCCCACAGCGCGTAAACCACGCTTGCTAACAAGATGCCGTCACTTAAATCCACCGCCACCTGAAGGTAACGCCAGCGGGTAGACACCTCGTGGCCCGGATTGATGTCTAGCCGGCGCTTCACAAATGAGTTTGCGAGTTCTCCGGCGCTATAAGCCGCCCCAACGGTGGCTCCCACCACAATGCCCCACGGGAGCTCGAACACGGGTGCTGCGCTAGTGCCGACAAGCCCCACCAGCCCAGCAATGATCGCGCCGCTGACCGGGTAGATGGCCGTGCCAAACCAGGTCTT
>CAZHTO010000003.1:7690-9484 GCA_964535845.1 uncultured Demequinaceae bacterium
AGGTCCAGGTTCTCATCAACGACCCATTCGTCGCCCGTGACCCGAGAGTCGAGAATGGGGTCCCCATCTTCAACCAAGAAATAGTCGTAGAGCACTAAGTCTGCGTTGACGGGGTCATTCCAGGTCGTGTCGACGAGCAACCATTCGCCATCGATGCGTACCTTGTTCCATGCGTGGCTACCGCCGGTTTCGCCGCTGGAGTCGGACCCGGTCACGGTCACCACTGGTAGCCCGGCTTCGTGAGCCATGGCGGCGAATGCCTTGGCATAGCCGTTGCACACCGCAGTGCCCATCGCCAAGATCCCGTAGGCCTCTTGAGACTGGTGAACGCGCGGGCTCACTTCGCCCGCCTCGATGGCGTCAAAGGCGCCCATGTCGTACTCAGCATGTTCCACGATGTAGTCGTGAATGAGTTTGGCCTTTTCGCGGTCATCGCTTGCAGCATCGGCGCCAATGTCTGCGACCGCGCTCACCGCGGCCTGATAGGTCTCCGCGCGGCGCCGTTCCGCTTCCATCTCCCCATAGACGTAACTGGTTGTCACAGTCGTGGTGGAACCCTGTTGCATGGTCTCCCACCCGTCGACAAAAATGTAGGGGTTCTGGCTACCGGCCTCGAGCAGCGCGTCGCCAATCTGCTCGATGTCCATCTCTTGCATCCAATAAGACACGTCGATGGACTCCTCGTGCGCGACCATGGCGGTCTCAAGGTAGTTGACTAACTCAGTAGAGCCGAAGACTGGGTAATCGATCTGTGCGAACGCGGGCTCACGCAGTGGCTCGGGGGACTCCACTACCTGCGCAGTTGGCTGTGCAACCGAAGGAGCGTCGGGAGAAGTCACTAACGGAGTCGATAGGTAGTAGTAGCCAATACCCAGCGCCACAACAATGAATAGGCCCGTGGACAACACCCGCCCCAACCGAGAACGCCGGCGTGGGCGCGTAGCCGGCTCATGAGGGCTATAGCCGGCCGATGCGGGTGGGAAGTTTTCGACTTTCGTGACCCGGTCACGGGTGCGAGACGTCCAGCGGCTTCCATCCCAGAAACGTTCGAGTCGTGTTTCGCTCGGGTCAGGTAACCATCCAGGCGGCGGAAGACGCGGCACTTGCGGCTGGCTCGTGTGCCCGTCGGGATAGAACGTCACCCGATCTCTCCCCATTTCTTAGCGTGGATATCGCACCGGACCCGTAGCGGGTCACATCTGGCAGAACCGTACCTGAGAGCACCGACATTGCACATGGGGAAGTGACAAAGTCCTTATCGGCCAGAATGCTCACGCAAAAGGTGGGCTGTCCGAGCGGTGTACTCGGACAGCCCACCGATCAAGCGGGGGTCTACTGGCGATTAGGCGACAGTGTGGTGCGCGAGCCCGTGACGGCGACGAGCCACGACTACTGCCGCGCCGCCCAGGCCGATGAGGCCCAGTGCGAGAACAGCCATCCCAAAGCCACCCGCACCCGTGAGGGAGAGTTCGCCTGTCACAGGGATCTGGTCAGCGTCGGCCGCGGGGTCTGTGTCGTGGACCGCAGCCACGACCCATACCTCGGTCCAACCCACTAACTCGCTGTCCGCGTTGTAGATCGCCAACCGGTGCGCCCCAAGCGGCGCATCGGCGGGCACTAACAGCGACGCCGTGCCATTCGCGACGACAGCATTACCCAGTGATAGTGGCTCAGAGAACAAGGCGCCGGACACTGACTGACCCTCATAAGGTGACCCGACCGTGACTGACACGGGCTGGCCCCTCACAACATCGCCATCGACCGAGACGAGGTCTTCGAGCTCAGGGTTGAGGT
>CAZHTO010000003.1:9584-16474 GCA_964535845.1 uncultured Demequinaceae bacterium
CAGGGTCAGTCGGGTCTGGATCAACCGGCTCGTCCTCGGCGCCAGCACGGTGTAGTACCACCTGGTCAAAGGATTCACGCGTGTCTGTGCGATACGAGGTGACGGTCAGCGTGTCGCCCTCGACCTGAATGTTGGAGAAGCTGGGCACACGTCCCTGCCACATTACGTCCGCGTAGTTGAAGCCGTTGGGGTCCGCGTTCCCGATCTGTGCCGCATCGCGAATCCCGTAGTACTTGCTTCCAGACGACGAGTTACCGGTGACGTACAGGGTTTGGCCCACGTCAGGGGTAAGTTCGCTCGAGTCTTGTGTGGGCACGGGCAGGCGCCCGTCCATGAGGTGGGTCCGAGTGTATGAGTGGTCGTGACCCATCATCACCATGTCGATCTCGTGGGAACTCAGCATGGGTGCCATGGCATTGCGGAACTCCACAATCCGGCTGTTGGTCGAGTGGTTCGCCACCGAGAACGCTGAGTGGTGGAACGACACCACGTGCCAGTCGGCCTTATCGCCCTGCTCGGCGAGTGTCTTAGCCACGAACGCGTCGTGAGTGGCAACGTCCATGTTGTTGGAGTTCAGTCCGATGACCAGCATGTTGTTGTAGATGAACCAGTGGTTGCCGCCCGAGTGGCTCGGGTTAGAGGTGCCACCGTACGACTCGTCGAGGCCAGGCATAAAGAAGTGCGTGCGGTAGGCAGTTGAGGCCACGTCGTGGTTGCCGTTGATGGTTGAGAACGGTACTTCCTTGAGGCGGTTGTGCCCCAGGAGTGCGTCGTACTGGTTCTCGGCACCAGCGTGCTCTACCTGGTCACCCACGGAGTGGATGAAATCGGTGTCGGGGAACATGTCCTCAGCGACATCGAGCGTGTTGTACCAACCCCTGGCATCCGATGCGACGTTGCCGGACGAGCCTAGCTGCGGGTCGCCCATCATGAGGAACTCGAACGTGTCTGCACCAAAGTCGCCGGTGACAAATGAGTAGGTGTCAGACCAACCACGCTCGCTGCCCACGCGGTACACGTATGCGGTGTTCTCGTCGAGTTGGTCCATGGTCGCGTGGTGGTAGCCGCGACCGTCGTGGCTTGCTCCCGATTCGATGGGGTTTGCTGTCAGCGCACCCTCTTCGGGGAAGGCCTCGCCGGAGACGGCCGATGCGGGGGCCCACTGAACTTCACCGTCAGTTGGCAGGTTGGTGTACCAGACGACGTTTCGCTCGGCCTCGGTCGCGCCCACGTTGAGCACGAGGTCACTGATCGAGATGGGGGCGCTCATAGACACTGCGTCGAGGGTTTCGAAGTCGAAGTAGATATCCGAGCTCGTGTCCCGGTCCTGGTAAAGCGCAACCGCGACGGTGTTGGTGCCTTCCTGCAACACAGATTGGTCTGCAATGACAGTGCTCAGTTCCGGCGCACCGCCGCTTGCTCCCAGGTATTGCATGTTGCCTTGATCGGCATCAAAGTCTTCGTCGAGCACGCCCGCGATCTTCTCTCCATTGATCCACACGGCTAGGGCGTCGTCGTGACGCACCGTTCCCATCAGCATGGCGATGTCGTCGAGGTCCGCTGCCGTCAGTTCGAACGAGGTGCGGAAGAAGAACGCCTCAATGTTGGTCGAGGTACCCGGCTTGTACTGCTGGAGTAGCGTGCGAACTGGGAAGCCGCTCACGTCTCTCATTTCACCCCGCAGCGCACCAAAGGGAGCGCGGTCCATGCTCCAGCCAGATGAGTCAAAACCAGCCTGGGTCCAAGAGAAGGTGTCGCCACTGCCCGCTGGGTCAGCGTCACGGTCGTGGTAGGTCCACTCCGTGACATCGGAAGCGATGTACTGCCCGGGCGCGAGCTCAGAAGCGGCAGCCTGGGGTACCAAAGACTCGAAGTCAAAGTAGATGTCCGAGCTGGTGTCCCGGTCCTGATACAGCGCGACCGCAACGGTATTCTCGCCCGCAACCAGCGCATCGGCCGGAATCAATACCTCCCGCACAATCGGTGAGCTGTTGCCCACGCCCAAGTACTGAAGGTTACCCAAGGCGGGGTCAAAGTCCTCGTCAATAAAGCCTGCGACCTTTTCGCCGTTGACCCACACGGAGAGCGCATCATCGAAGCGCACGGTTCCCCGCAGCGACTCGATCTCGCTCAAGGCATCCGCATCGACAGCAAAGCTGGTGCGAAAAAAGAATGCCTCGTGGTTGGTTGAGGTGCCCTCGTAGTACTGAGTGAGGTGCGTGGTCACGGCGTTGCCACCTACGTCCACGTGCTCGCCTTGCAACGAGCCGAACGAACCTTTCGCTGTTTTCCACGCGGAGTCGTCGTAGCCGGGAACGGTCCAGGCAAAGACGTTGTCAGGATCGCCAGGGTCCACACCATTGTCGAGGTAGGACCACTGGGTAGTGGCAGATGAGAGGTATTCGGTCGTGTCTGCCGTAGCAGGAGTCGCGGCGAGTACGCCGGCGACGAGTGCAGCGAGGCCCGCTGCGCTCAGACTGGTTCGAACGGATCTATGCATGATGAAGGTGACCTTTCGGGCGGCGTTCAAGCACCGCCAGGGGAGAACGAACACCGACAGTCAACCGAGGCAACATGGTCGCGAGCAGAACATTACGTGGCCGGTAAGTGAATACGCCACGACAAAAAGATGACGGTGGCCCAGGAGCAAAGTTCGCTCCTGGGCCACCGCACTGAGGGCGCGTTGCGGGTGGCTACACCTTGACCTTCAGTCGCGCCCCGGACAGCCCGGCGAACGCGATTGCGGTAGCGGCAAGTGCGAGCCCGCCATAAACAGTGAGGTCCAGAACCGGGCTGAACCCTCGCACCAGGGCGATTTGCGCGGCAACGAGGCCCGGTAGTGCCATGAGCGTGCCAATGACGACGGCTCCGACTGCCACGAGGCCACCTTCGATGGCGAGCATGGACCACATCTGGCGTTTGGTCGCACCAATCCGTCCCAGCAGTGCGAACTCGTTCCCTCGAGCACGGGTGGCGATCACCAGGGCGTTGCCTGCGGCAATGCCGATGAAGCCCAAGAGTGCCAGCAACATCGTGTCGCCCAGGCGGTTGTCGCCACCTTCGGTGTTGGTGGCAGCCTCCGCATATTCTTTCGGAGTGGTGAGTACCAGGCCAGCCTCTGTGGCCGCTTGCTGCACCGCATCTTGCTCACCTTCGGCCGTCTCGATCACGACTGTGGGCGAGGCCCCTGGAACGGCCGCGGGCGCAAACCCTTCTGGGCTCACAATCAGCCCACCAAGGCCCATCCCACGGTCGTACACCGCGACAATGGTGGGCTCTGTCTCAGTTCCGTCCGGGTAGCGCACCCCAATGGTGTCGCCAACGCCCTTGAAGGTGAAGCCAAGCGCATCAGTGGCGACCGCGATGGTGTCGCGGCCTTTCAGCGCGTCCAGGCTCCCGTCCGTGACGACGGGGTCAATCAGCTCGGGGTTCGAGTCGGCATTGATGACTCGTAGTGATGACGGCTCCCAGGTGAGCCCTGCGGGGTCCACACCGCCCGCGTTTTCAACTCTGGCGTGCACCATTGAGACTTCGGTAGAGGCGGTTGCGGTGACGCCAGGCAGGCTCGCGAGTGTAGCCTCCACGTCGCCAAAGCCTGTCGCGTCGCCTTCCCAGATGAAGTCGCCTCCGTGCCCATCCTCTATTTGCTGCTTTGCTGCATTCATGATGACGGTGTTCATTCCGGTCTGAATAGAGCCGAGCGACACGAGCAGCGCGAGTGGCACTACAGCGGCAGTGAGACGTCGCGAGTAGCCGCGAGCATTCACTGTCGCGAGCAACGACGGAGCCCGCGAGCGTAGGAGCTTGCGCTCCGAGGCCCAGGTGGCGCCGCGCAACACTAGGGCAGGGCCAGCGAGCGCGACTGCGCAGATGAAGAGTATGGCCGATGCGGCCCCGGTGGCACCGCCCATGGTGCCGGGCACAAACACTGGGCTCAGCGTGGCGAGCGCACCACCAACGGCACAGATCCAGGCAGCGGTGATGCGGCCTTTACCCAGCGGCTTCGAGTCAACAGAAGAGGTGCTGACTGCTGCGGTGGGGCTCAGGCGTGCCATTTCACGGGCAGCCAAGAGGCCGGCAACCCAAGCGGCAGGCAAGAGCAATACAGCGGCGCCCAGGAGCGGCCAAGCAGAGACCACGGGGGTGAAGTCCGCTTCGACAATCCCGCTAGTTTTCAGCAACGGAACGATGGCTTTCGCACCCGCGAAGCCCACGAGGCTTCCGGCGGCTACACCCAACACAGAGATCAGCATGACCTCGGTGGTGACCAGGCCGCGAATTTGCCGGCCAGTAGTACCGACTGCACGTAATAGCGCGAACTCGCGCTGCCTGTCGCGCAACGCCGCGGCAAAGGCGGTGGAGACGACGAAGACGGCGATCATGACTGCGATGCCGCCAAAGGACATCATCATCGACGGCAAGATCGTTGCCGCGGGGGAGAAGGGATCGTCGTCGCGTAATCCCGACTCGATCAGTGTGCCCGCGGCAAACACCAGGGCGGCTGCAAGCAGCATCGTGAGGAAGACTCCAGTGGCGCTTGGCCAGTGGGCACGCAACGCGCGGAGGGATACCTGTCGCATGTTACTTACCGTCCCAAGTTCAAAACGCGCTCGGAGATTTGCTGGGCAGATTCGCCAATAGCGCGGTCCACGACTACGCCGTCTGCAAGGAACACCACTTCGTCAGCGGCTGCAGCAACACGCGGGTCGTGGGTGACCAGCACGAGAGTCTGGTTGAACTCCTCGACCGCGTCGCGCAGTACCTTCAAAATGGTGGCGCCAGTGTGGGAGTCGAGCGCCCCGGTGGGCTCGTCTGCGAATACGACGTCAGGCTTGGTGGCGAGCGCTCGGGCAATAGCCACGCGCTGTGCCTGTCCGCCGGACAGCTGTGCGGGCCGGCGGTCTCCTAGTCCGGTGAGGCCCACCGCTTCGAGGAGCTCGGCCTCACGGGCCAGGTTGGGGGTGCGGTTGTCGAGCCACCATGCGAGGCGCAGGTTCTCTGACACGCTTAAGTGGGGGAGCAGGTTGTAGGCCTGGAAAATGAATCCCACGCGGCGGCGGCGAAACTCAGTGAGGCGATCTGCGGAGAGGCCGCTAATGTCCGTCTCGCCAATAACGATGCGCCCTGAGGTGGCGCTGTCTAGGCCGGCGGCGCAATTCAGCAGTGTCGACTTGCCTGAGCCCGACGGGCCCATGACGGCGGTGAAGGAACCCTGCTCAATCGTCAGGCTCACTCCGCGAAGTGCGTGGACCGGCTGTGCGCCAGACGGGTAGGTCTTGTGGACGTTCGTAAGGCTCACCGCAGTGCGCGGTGGGGCGATGACGGTCGTGAAGTCGCTCATGATTTTCTCCCTGTTATTGATCTGGCGCGGGGTGCGCCAACAACAACCAAGGTAGAAAAATGAGGGGGTCACGCTCTAGCGGCAAAAGTGCCTATTGCGACGGTTACATCTTTAGATGCAATGTGTCATGAGGGATCACATGCGCGCAGAACCAGCCAACAGCGTCAGCCAATAGCGACAATTCCTTGCTGGTAGGCCCACACCACGGCCTGCAAGCGTGAACTGACGCCGATTTTTGGCAGCATTCGTGACACGTGGGACTTCACTGTTGACACTTCGAGCACAAGTTCGCGAGCGATTTCTTCGTTCGACATCCCTTGCGCGAGCAACAACAAGATGTCGAGTTCGCGGGGCGAAAGTACGTCTGAGCCTTGTGCCACGGTGACCGGTTGAGTTTGGCGGCGGCGCGAGAATTCGCGTATCACCACACGGGTGAGCGAGTCGTCGAGCGTGCCGTGCCCGGCTGCCACGGCTCGTACCGCGGCCACAATGTCGTCTGGTTCGGAGTCTTTGAGCATAAAGCCCGAGGCGCCTGCTTCGAGGGCAGCGAACACGTAGTCGTCAATCGCAAATGTGGTGAGGATCAGCACCGGAATCGGTGGGTTCGTGTCTGGGCCGCACAACTCGCGGGCCACACTGATGCCGTCGCGGCCAGGCATGCGCACATCCACGCACGCCACGTCCGGGCGTAGCTCATGGGCCATCGCGACCGCCTCGTCACCATCGACCGCGACCCCCACCACGTCGAGGTCAGGCATCGCTCCCAGAAGGGCAGTCAGCCCCGCGCGCACTAGTGCTTGGTCGTCCGCAATCATCACCCTGATCATGAGGCGTCCTTGGCCGTAGTCAACCCTGCGTCCATCGACTCCCGCGGCACTTTCAAAGCCACGCGCCAGCCTTGGGTCTCTGTGGGACCATACGTCAGTCGCGATCTGGTGAGCGCGGCCCGTTCTGTCATGCCCTGCAACCCAAACCCGCTACTAGTGGAGCGAGCATCTACCGCTGGCCCCGCACCATTGGTGATCACAATCTCCAGGTGAGGGCCCGCGTCTCGCAACTCGACCGCGCATCGGGCGTTGGGAGCGTGCCTTGCCGCGTTCGCGAGGGCCTCTTGAACTGTCCGGTAGGCCGCAAACTGCCCGAGAGGGCCAATTCCATAAGCCACGGTCTCGATTGGCATGCCAGCATCGATCGACAACGTGACGTCGAGGCCCCGCTCTTTGGCCGTCACCACTAGCGGTTCGATGGCAGCGATCGACTCGATTTCGATGGCGGCACCCTCATCCTGGCGTAGCAACGCGACGAGCGCACGGAGCTCATCCAACAGCGTGCGAGTCTGCGTGCGCACATCCTTCAAGGACGACTTTGCCGCCTCAGGGTCAGTGTCGATTTGCTGAGAAATGGCCGACGACATGAGCGCAATACCGGACAGGTGGTGAGCGGCAATGTCATGAAGCTCGCGCGCGATAGCCGTGCGCTCTGCGGCGAGCGCTGCCTCGGTACGGGCCTCATACTCGCGGGCGCGGGCGAGGGTTTCGCGTTCGCGCAA
>CAZHTO010000003.1:16574-20670 GCA_964535845.1 uncultured Demequinaceae bacterium
GCCGCATCGACGACCTCACCTACAAGGCGCTCGATCACATCCTCGAGCATTGCCGCACCAATGATTTCTCTGCCATCGCGGCCCGCACGGATCTCGCTGACGAGCGCAATGTGGGTGCCACGCGCCTGCATCGCTGTCAATGCTTGCTCAAGCGATGCATCGGCATCGATGAACGACAACGGCCGCACCGCATCGTCCGGTATGGGTTTGGTCGCGGTTCCATGTGGGACTTGGACAAAGTCCTTAAGGTGCAGGTAGCCCACAAAATCGCCAGACTCGGCCACGAGTGGAAAGCGGGAGAACCCCGTCTTGATGCATTCCTTCTGAGCGCGTTGAGGAGTGACGTCTTGGGGCAATGTCACCAGCTCTGACAGTGGAGTCAGTACATCTCGGACGGTCTCGAACGATAGTGATATTGATGCGGCCATGACGCGGTGGGACTCTTCATCGAGCAAGCCTTCGTCGCGCGACTGGGCGACGAACGCAGCGACCTGGTTGGCATCGAATGCCGATGCGATTTCGTCGATCGGTTTGACCCTGAGCATTCGGAGCACCATGTTAGAAACCCAGTTCAAGAACCAAATCAGCGGCTTAAGAATGGTCACAATGACGTAGAGGGGCGGGCCAAGAGCAATCGCGGAGCGCTCCGGACCCGCGATCGCAATGTTCTTGGGCACCATTTCACCGAGCACCATGTGAAGTGCCACCACGATGATCAGTGCGACACCAAAAGCGATGCCATGAAGCCAGGGCCCGGTCACTCCAATGGCGGCGAGCGGCTTCTCGAGTTGATGCGCGACGGCGGGTTCGCCAATCGCGCCTAGGCCCAGCGAACACATGGTGATACCCAGTTGCGCGCCTGCCATCATGAGCGAGACCTTTTCCATGGCGCGCACAGTGATGCGAGCAAAATAGGACCCTCGCGCGGCGTATGGTTCGATCTGGGTGCGGCGGGCCGCAATGAGAGCGAACTCGGCTCCCACAAAGAATGCGTTACCCGCCAGTAGCGCGATGGCGATAAAGATCGCGGTGAGATCAGACATCGGACACCGCCTTGGGCTCGCTTGCCTGAGGAGTTGAGGTAGCGCCTGGAGCGCCGGGGGAGGCTGCGGCACCTTCAACATCAGACATGTCAAAGGCCTCGACAATCACGCGGTCCACGCGATGCCCATCCAAACGTGTCACGGTGAGTCGTGCCAAGACTGGGGTGGGGATGTCGTCCTCGTCCCGGTGAGCGTGGTCGCGGGCCTCGAGCTCGACCTCGTCACCCACGCGTGGGAACCGCTCGAGCTGTTCGGTAATCAGTCCGCCTAAGGTGTCAGATTCGCGGGCCTCGGGCAGCTCAATATCCGCGATGTCCGTGACCTCATCAGGGCGTAAAAGCCCTGAGAGCGACCAACGTCCCGCTCCAAGTTTTCTGAACCGCGACACTGGGCGATCTTGCTCGTCTTCAATTTCGCCCACGATCTCCTCAACAAGGTCTTCGAGGGTCACGACACCGTCGGTGCCGCCGTACTCGTCAACCACAATCGCGATTTGCGAGCCTTGACGCAGCGCATCCAGTACCGCGCTGAGCGGCATGATCGATGGCACTGATTCGACAGGAATGCAGATCTCACTGACCGGGGTGCTTTTACGCTGTCGGGCTGGGACTGCGAGGCCCTTTTTGAAGTGTGCGATGCCCACAATGTCGTCGACACTTTCGCCCGCGACCGGGAACCGTGCGTGCCCGGTTGCTGCTGCAATCTGCAACAGGTCATGAATAGTGTCTGTGGCGTTAAGAAAGTGGACTCGGGTGCGAGGTGTCATAGCGTCCGATGCGGTGGTGTCCTTCATATCGGATGCTCGAGCGAGCCGTTGGGCAACGCGCGGCTCAAGGGTTCCCTGGGCCGCCGACCGCTCGGCAAGTGACTCCAGCTCTTCGGCAGTGCGCGCAGAGGCCAACTCTTCGCGTGGCTCCATGCCAAAGGACCGCACAATGCGGTTCGCGCTCCCGTTGAGCACGTATATCAGCGGCCCCATGATCCACGTGAATCCGCGATTCGCGCTTGCGACCGCGCGGCCCACCCGCATGGGCTGAGCAATGGCCCAGTTCTTGGGAATCAGCTCAGCAAAAATCATCTGGGTCATGGTCGCGATCAAAAAGGCAGCGGCGAACGCGACGGCCAACGACGACTCCTCCGGTAGCCCCAAGGATTCGATGGGGCCCCGTAACAGAGCTGCTATCGAAGGCTCGGCAATGAAGCCCACAATCAAACTGGTGACGGTAATGCCCAGCTGTGCTCCCGACAGCTCGGTCGAGAGCTTGCGCAGCGCAGACCGCAGGGACTTGGCGCGCTTGTCTCCCGACTCGGCGGCACGTTCCACCTCGGTGCGGTCGACGGTGACGAAGGCGAACTCGGCTGCGACAAAGATCGCGCTGGCAGCGATCATCAGGACCACTAGGCCAAGGAGTAGGTACGCCTGGGTCATGGCGTACGGCGCGATCGTGGACGGGGCCAACTGCGGTGGGTCAAAGCGCACCGGCTGGTGAGATAACTAAGCAGGGGCGCTGGTTCCTTGGTCTCTTGGCGAGAGCATTGTGGAGGCCAGCGCTGAGGACTATGTCCGTCGGGCATAGCGAAACTCTACGCGACGCCGCCTGAGGATGGCGACGTGACGGCCCGGAGAGTCCTTGCGGGGTTGCCGCCCACCACCACACCTGGCGGCACGTCTTTGGTAACGACCGAGCCGGCGGCAACAACCGAACCGCGGCCAATGGTGACGCCCGGACACACCACGACCGACCCGCCGAGCCACACGTCCGGTTCGATGGTGATGGGGAACGCGCGCTCCCAGCCTTGCCGACGTAGCTCTACATCTAACGGATGGTTGACCGTGTAGAGCCGCACGTCAGGTCCAATGAGCGTGTTGTCGCCAATGGTGACAATGCCGCTACCCAAGATCATCAAGTTCGAGTTGATGAATAGGTTGGAACCAAAGTTCACGCGCTCTTTGTACTCGAGGTAAATGGGTGGGCGAAAGTCGAGGCCTGGGCCGCATTCGCCCACAAGCTCCTCGAGCATGCGGGTGGCCGCACTCGGGTCCTCGAAATACAGCCCGCTAAGTTCGCGCAATGTGGCAATGGTGGTGCGCTGCATGTCCGCGAGCTCAGGGCCTGCCCGGTAGCGGAACCACTCATCGTTGACGAGCTTTTGGTACTCAGTGCGGGTCGCGTCCTCAACTGGCAACTCAGCCATTTTGGCTCGCATTTCAGCGCGGTCAGTCAATATTCCTCCAAGTGCACGGCGCTTCTTACTCCACGGCTCCTCTTACTGCACGGCTCTTCCAAGCAGTGCATGCCGGGCAGTGCCTCTTACAAGTATGTGGGAGTGAGCTCCTCATAATCTTCGACGCTGCCGTCGGCAAGGCATGTCTCGATAATGCGCCGGCCCAGGTCGCTGAGGTCTGGTGTCACAAACTGCTTGAGTTCGGACTTGAAAAAGCCAGTGAGAATCTGGCAGCCCGCGTCGTAGGCCTCGACACCCACTTGGGACTGCATCTCTGGCCGTAGCAACGTGCGGCGCACTGGCTGGCCATCAAGCGTGACTTCCTTAGGCGTGTATCCAAACAGTGCGCACCGTGCGGGCTCTAACTGCTCGGCACGCATACGCCCGCCGCCCTTGCGCGCGAGCCACTCGCGGGTGAGCCATTCGGCAGAGAATCCCACTTGGTATGCGCCAATGTGCTGGTTGGGTGTGAGGACGTATCGGGTGCGGTCATACGTCACCAACTGCTCGAGTAGCAGGTTTGCTGCCGCCACTTTGGTGCCGGTCGAGAAGGGCCAGTACGAACCCACGCCCTCCGAAACCATGCCGCCATGTTCCAACGTCTCGAGCGCATCGGCCGCCTCACCGATTGAAGGGTTTTTGTCGCCACGGGGAGCGATAAGGCGCCATAGCCACGCAATCGCCGGTGGGACAAAGTGAGCGAGGCCCATAATTCCGTAGCTAGGGGCGTCGCGCGTGCATGCAGGCATCCGTACGCCAAAGGTCCGCACATCAACCGGTTGTGGGTCATCAATGACGTCTTCGAGCATGCGCCTGGGGATCACCAC
>CAZHTO010000003.1:20770-40465 GCA_964535845.1 uncultured Demequinaceae bacterium
GGCTCCTTGGTCACAACGTTGGCGCCCAGCAAAATTCGACCGTCGTCCTCGCGCCGCATGTCTTGGCACATCTCGGATTTGCCGCCACCCGAGGCACCTTCGTGCATCACCACTGTCTCGTTGTCATATGGCGTGGTCACGCGCACTGAGGAGGCGTGGGCGGTGATCCAGCCCTCATCCTCCCCAATGTCGAGGAGCACCGAGAACACGCCCTTCTTGGCGCTGGGTCCTGGGTACAGGTTGTAGGCAAAGATTTCATGGAGCGTTGCAGTGCGGTCGTGAACCACCACTTGGCGCCCTTCGAAGTGACTCTGACGGAAGGGGGGTGCGACGTAGAGGATTGACCGCGGGTCGAACTGTCCAAGTTCCTCGAAAGTGACCCAGCCTTGAAGGTCAACGAGGGCGAGCGCAAAGAAGGCCGCGTTGATGGGCACGATCGCGATGGACGGTGACCCGTGAACTGGTCCACCTGCTTTGAACGGCACCACTACGAGATCTTGCTGCGCCAGCCACTCCATGGTGTCTTCGCGGGTGCTGTCAAAACTTTCACCAAACCTGTCGGCATATCGGGTCTTATCCGTAGGTCTGTCATCCGCGATGATCATGCATTGTGGGTCGCGGCGGCGCATGTAGTCCTCGGGGTAATTCACTGCCATCCCGTTGCGGCAGCGGGTCACGGTGGCCTCTGTGATGGTCTCTCCGTTGACGTCGTAGTCAACGGAGAACTCGGGGCCGCCTTCCGGCCCTAGAGCTAACGCGTAAAGCTCGGCCCGTGTAGCGGGGATTGTGACAGACGGCGCGGCTTCGAGCATGCGGCGTACCTGAGGAGACAAAGCAACATTGCTGAGTGGTGTCGCGGTTGGCGCGATAGTCATGGCGGCTCCTTGCGGCTGGCGCTGAGTCAGCGCTTGTGAGGCAAAAGGCGCGAGGGGTCGCGCTCTCATGAGTATGGCCTTCGTCAAGAAAGGGTCAAAGGACCTTCGTCCCAGCGGCTGATGCGCGGGCTGGGTTCAGTGCTCGTGGCGCCAGGATTGCGGGGGTAGGGCGCGGCACGGCGTGTGAGGTGCTTGACGCACATTCGAACAAGTGTTCGAATGTGTTGTATGCGATGGAATGAGCAGGCGGTTGGTAGCGAGAACGTTGACGCGCTGCCGGGGTTGGTGCGTATCAGCAATTTGGTCCGCTCGGTCCGTACCCCCGAGTTTGAAGGCGTGACCTTTCACGAGGTGCTGGCAAAGAGCGCCCTGAACAAGGTGGGATCTAGCAACGCCTTTCCTTTTACGTGGACCATCAACCCTTACCGTGGGTGCACTCACGCATGCGTCTATTGCTTTGCCCGCCCGAGTCACCGCTACCTTGAGCTCGACGAAGGACTGGACTTCGACAACCAAGTGGTCGTGAAGGTCAACGTCGTTGATGCGCTTCGAAAGGATCTCGCAAAGAAGTCGTGGGCGCGTGAGCATGTGGCACTCGGCACCAACACGGATCCCTATCAGCGTGCCGAGGGTCGGTATCGACTTATGCCGGGAATCATCGAGGCGCTCGCGGATTCTGGTACGCCCTTGTCGATTTTGACCAAGGGCTCATTGATGCGCCGGGACCTCCCACTGTTGGCGAGTGTTCGCACCAGTGTTCCTGTTGACCTCGCGATGTCGATAGCGATTTTCGATGACGAACTCCAGCAGTCGATTGAGCCTGGAACACCGTCGACTCAGGCGCGGCTAGCAACGGTGACTGCAGCTGCACAAGCAGGCTTTGATGTCGCTGTGTTCATGATGCCGATCATGCCGTTCCTGACGGATTCAGAAGAACACCTTGAATCCGCACTTGCGCGAATCAAGGCCGCCGGTGCCACCTCGGTCACGTACAGCGCTATGCACTTGCGCCCCGGCGTCAAGGAGTGGTTCGCGCGGTGGCTTAATGGCCATCGACCAGACCTCACTGACCGCTACCGTGAACTCTACGGCGACGGCGCCTACGCCCCCAAGGAGTATCGCCGGTGGCTCGCTAGTCGCATCAAACCGTTGATCAGGGCAGCTGGTCTGGAGCGAGCTCCAGAAGACCCGAACACCGGGTCTATGGGAACCACGGCAAGCGCTCGAGCCACGTCTCGCGATGCCAATGGCGAGTGGCGGGATCTTCGAGTGCGCCAAGCCCAGGAAGTAGGGCCCGCACAACCCGGGCTTTTTTAGCCTGCGACCACTTGCGCCAGCTGTCGAGACTGGGTTCGTTGCCGTGTCACGCGAGGGAGTAGGTGAGCTAGCGGGCACAATGATCCGTGTGCGGGGAGAAAACTGCGGGGAGAAAACGTGGTGAAGCAAATGGACTCAGGCCTGACGGGCACTGTCGCGGTGGGTAATGCCTCCCCACGCATGAGGGTGGTACGCGCCATTTCAGTAACTCTTGTGGTGATGTCGACTGTGGCGGGGTGCGCAGTCTCAGACCTGTTTTCTGGCAATTCCCAATCGGGCAGCGCCGCCCCGCGGGTCACGGTCACCGCCCAGGCCCCCACGCCTGCTCCGGCGACGCCAGCCGATGACACGTCGGGCTCGCCCTCGAGTTCCCGCGTGGGAGATGGGACAGTCGATGCGCGAGTGATCGAACATGAGGGCCGCAATGCGCTGGTGGTCACGTTGCCGCTGGCGCAATGGGATGTGCGCGTTGACTGGGAGCCAGGGGGCACCATGCTGGCAGAACTCATCGAAGAGGATCCCACCATCGCAGCCGCAACAAACGCAGGAATTTTCACCATGGAGGTCAGTCCCGGTGGGCTATTGGTCACCGATGGCGATGAAGTTGTGCCGCTTAATCTCAGAGAAGGCGGAGGCAACTTTCACTTGTTGCCCAACGCTGTTTTTGCGGTGTTGGAAGATGGCACCGCCACGGTTGTCAACAGCACCGCGTATGAGCCGGCGGGCGTTGTCCATGCCACTCAGTCGGGGCCTGCGTTGCTGCTCAATGGCGAGGTCCATCCCGAGTTCCGTGAGGGGAGCACCAATATGGCGCTCCGTAGTGGAGTAGGCGTGAGCCCGGACGGTGAAACGGTGTACCTCGTCATGTCTGGGTGGAGCAACTTATGGGATTTCGCGACCCTCTTTCGGGATGAGCTGGGCGTTGAGGATGCCCTATACCTCGATGGGCAAATTTCCGATATTTGGGTTCACGGCATGCGAGAGCCAGGTCCCGTGGCGGGGCCCTACGCGGGAATCATCACCGCGCGTGCGAAAAATTGACAGCGACGCGCCCTACATCCCGTATCGCTCATGCATTCAGGTCAATTTCGGGTAACACTGTAGGTATGACCACCCTCCGCGCAATTCAGGCTGATATCACGACCCTCAAAGTTGACGCGATCGTCAACGCTGCCAACGAGACCTTCCATGTCGGGGGTGGAGTAGACGGCGCGATTCACCGGGTAGCGGGGAGGGGATTGTTCGATGAGTCTCGCGAGCTTGGTGGCTGCGAGCCAGGTGAGGCAAAGATGACCGGTGGGTATCAACTCCCCGCCACGCACGTCATTCACACCGTGGGGCCACTATGGCGCGGGGGCGGGTTCGGCGAAGAAGAAGTTCTTACCGCGTGCTACGTCAACTCGATCGCACTCGCCGAGGGGCATGGCCTCTCAACCATTGCATTTCCATGTATCTCGACGGGCACCTATGGCTTCCCACAAGAGCGAGCAGCTGAGGTAGCGGTAGCGGCCGTGCGTGAGGCAGTCGCCAAACACCCCTCTCTTGCTGAGGTTATTTTCTGTACGTTTGCGCCATACGATTTGGAGCTTTACGAGGCGCTGTTGGATGAGTAGCCCACTGCTAACGTGACGCTTATGCACGTGGTTCGAGTCTTAGCGCTGTTTGTTGTCGCTGCTATTGCGGAAATTGGTGGGGCGTGGCTCGTGTGGCAGGGGCTTCGCGAGCACCGGGGAGCACTCTTCGTGGGGCTCGGAGTGTTGGCGCTGGGGCTCTACGGCGTATTAGCAACCCTGCAGCCAGATCCGCATTTTGGTCGCATCTTGGCGGCGTACGGCGGCATTTTCGTCGCCGGGTCCCTCGCGTGGGGCATCGTGGTGGATCGCTTTAAGCCTGACGTGTGGGACTGGACTGGTGCGGCCCTTTGTCTCATTGGCGCGAGCGTCATCATGCTCGCGCCGCGCTAGTTGGCGAGCCCGTGACCCCACACGCTTGTTGATGATTGCTCCAATGTTTTGCACTGATGTCACAAAACTGCAAAATGTCCTTGCCTCAGGCATCTTCCAGCGGTAACGTCGTGCGGGTTGGTGCCGGGAGAGAGCTTCTCCTGGCACCATTCGTAAAGAGGAGGTCAGGACATGATGGCATTTGGCATCACGCAGCGCCCTGTAGCGCGCGTCAAGGCACTGGCCTCCCACGGTGTTCGCGCTAAGGCGAACACTGGTCAGGTCGGCTGGCGATTTGGTTCGCGCGTGTCGGCCAATATCGGCTCGGTCCCTTATCGGCTCAGTCCCTTCGCGCGGGTCTCGCCCGCCTGATGCGCTGACAGCCCGCCTCTCTTATACGTAAGAGGCAGTTCCACGCCTTTGAGCGTGATCACGCCACCTCTTTGCCTTCTGGGCTTCGAGAGTCTTGGCGTCACTGTTTTTTGCCCCGCAAGCGCTGACTCCTACGCGTTTGCGGGCAAGCACACCTTGGGTTTTTGAGGGGAGGTGAAACATGTATATGCAGGACCCTCATCAAATGCTGTTGCTACATAGCGTTACGCATAGCGAGCTGATTGAAGATGCGACGGCCGTTCGTCGGCGCCGCGCTCGTCGCCGTGCTCGCATGCGTCAGATCACGCGCCGCACCTATTACAGGTCGGTGCGCCGCGTTCGCGCATTCAGGGCCGCAATCGCCCTGCCCAGCCGCGCCACCTCTTGAGGGTGGCGCGGCCGGGCGCCCCCGGGCGTAGCAGTGAGATTACGGAACCGGCATGCCGCCGTTGACGTTGAGCGTCTCGCCTACGACATAGCTCGACTCGGGTGAAGCCAGGAAGACGTATGCAGGTGCGAGCTCGACAGGCTGCCCCATCCGACCGAGCGCAGTTTGCTCCCCAAAACTCTCGAGCTTCTCTTGAGGCTGGCCTTCCGTGACCTGAAGTGGTGTCCAGACGGGGCCAGGCGCAACACAATTGACGCGAATTCCCTGTGGCGCTACCTGCATTGCCAGTGCCTTGGTAAAGCCAGTAATTGCGGCTTTGGTGGTCGCGTAGTCAATGATGATGGGCGACGGTTTGTATGACTGCACGGAACTGCTGTTAATGATGGTCGAACCAGGTCCCATGTGGGTGAGCGCATCTTGCGTAATCCAGAACATCGCGTAGACGTTGGTCTTGAGGGTTTGGTCCAACTGCTGCTCGTCGATGTCGGCGAAGTCTTTCTGAAAGATCTGGTGCCCTGCATTGTTAACCAAGATGTCCAGGCCCCCGAGCCCGTCAACAGCTTTCTGCACGAGTTCACGGCAAAAGTCGCGGTCGCGAATATCTCCTGGGATAAGCACGGCGGTGCGGCCCTCGGCTTCGATCAGGCCTTTAATGCGGTCTGCATCGGGCTGTTCCGCCTCGAGGTAGTTAATGGCAACATCGGCGCCTTCACGCGCGTAAGCGATCGCAACAGCTGCCCCAATACCTGAATCACCGCCGGTAATGAGCGCTTTGCGCCCTATAAGCCGGCCGGTGCCACGGTAAGACTTATCGCCATGGTCCGCTTGCGGAGTGAGGTCCCGGTCCAGTCCGGGGAAGGGCTGGCGTTGCTTCTCGCCTTCGATCTCGGCATAGCGCTTAGCGGGATCATCAAACGTGAGCTGGTCAGGTGACATCTGTACCTCCAGGTGTCTCGTTTACGGTGGCGAGCACAGCCCGGCGGCCGTGCCCCTGTCCTTTGCGTCAACCTCAAGAGGGCGCGAGGGATTCCGTTCGGGCAAAGATTTGAACCGGCCGATGCGCGTGGCAGGCTGTATGGCATGGTGATCTATCGCTCGCGAGAGTTTGGCTTTCACAACCTTTGGGCCTTGGTGGCCGTAGCTATCACGGTGGCCGTCGTGGTCCCGGTGCTGGTGGTGACGGAGGCGTGGGCTCACGCTCCGTTGTGGTCCTTGCTCGGTCTCGTTGTCCTTCTCATTCCGTTAGGAGCGCCGATGACGATCACAGTTGAGCGCCCCACTGACGGTGAGGCCACCACTGCATTGCCGGCCGTGCACATAAATTTCGCAGGGCTTGGCAAGCGAGAGATCCCTTTGGCAGACGTTGCCGATGTTGAGCGCCGCGACTACCGGCCCATCCGCGAATTTGGGGGATGGGGTTGGCGGTGGTCGTGGAGCAAGCACGCGGTCGCGTATACGACCCGGGGGTCAAGTGCGGTCGTGCTCACACTTAACGACGGCCAGCAGGTCTACCTGGGCGTCGCCGATGAACTCACTCTTGTGGAACTACTCAGGTACCAACAAAAGTAGCCACCAATCCCCGTGGCGCCTGGTCACAGGGCGCCACCCGCGCATCGGCCCTATTCGCCTGTAGGTCGCTCCTCGTGGCCACCAAAGCCCTGACGCATCGCGGATAGTACTTTCTGTGCGTAAATATCAAGGTCGCGCGACGCAAATCGGGCGTACAGCGCGCTCGTGAGCACCGGTGTGGGGACGCCCTCATCGATAGCTGCGATAGACGTCCAGCGGCCCGCTCCAGAGTCGTCTACTCTGCCGGTGAAGTGGTCCAGTTCGGCATCCTTATGGAGGGCTTCCGCAGTGAGATCAAGTAACCACGAGCCAATGACGGAGCCGCGGCGCCACACCTCAGCGACAGCGGCAGTGTCAATCTCGTACTGGTAGAGCTCGGGCTGCATGACGGCCGCGGCCTCGGTCTCTGACTGACGTTCTTCGGTGCCAATGTTCGCGTTTCGTAGCACGTTGAGACCTTCGGCGTAGGCCGCCATCAAGCCGTATTCGATGCCGTTGTGCACCATTTTCACAAAGTGACCGGCACCGGCGGGCCCGCAATGGAGCCAGCCCCGCTCAGCCGTGGTCGGGGTGCCCTCGAGGCCGGGGGTGCGCTCAGCTGCGCTGAATCCAGGAGATACCGTGTCCCATAGTGGCGAGAGCCGTTGAACCGTCTCTGGCTCACCGCCGATCATGAGGCAGAAGCCCCGGTCCTGACCCCACACCCCGCCTGACGTTCCGCAATCGACCAGGTTTAGGCCTTTATCAGCGAGTTCTTGCGCAAGAGTGATGTCGTCGCGGTAGTAGCTATTGCCGCCATCGATGATGGTGTCGCCGGGCTCGAGTACCTCTGTGAGGGCGGCAATAACAGCTCTAGTTGGATCGCCTGCGGGGACCATCACCCACACCTGGCGCGGGGCGTCAAGAACGTCCGCAAAGTCAGCCAGCTCGGGCGCGGCCAGGGCGCCTTCGGCTACGAGAGCGTCAATCGCATCGTTGTTGGAGTCGTGAGCCGCGACAGTATGCCCGTCATCCATGAGGCGGCGGGAGAGCCCCGCGCCCATGCGGCCTAAGCCCACCATTCCTACTTGCATTGGAGTATCAGTTGTCACAATTGCTCCTCACTATCGGGGGTTTCAGATGGAGTAGAGGCAAGGTGTGGAGCGTGCCATGGGCCGTCATCGCCGATGAGTTGGTTGGCCTGTTCTTCGGGTCCCCAAGAGCCCGGCTCATAGGGGATCGCAGGGTTGTGGTCAGTGAGTACTTTGTCGACCACTCGCCACGCAGATTCGACTGAGTCTTCGTGGGTGAAGAGGGAGTCGTCTCCGCGTAGCGCATCGGTCAGTAGTCGCTCATAGGGTTCCCGTTCGTGAGGGCTCTCGGTATTGAGGAACAACTCCTGCTCGTGCCCCACAAATTCCTCACCTGGTCGCTTCACTCGAACGCTTAGCCCAATCTCTCCCTCAGGGGAGAGTCGAAAGCGCAAGTGGTTGGAGTGTTGGTCTGGGTCCGCTGCATCTTCAAAAAGGTTCTGGGGTGGCCGCTTGAACTCGACAATCACTTCACCTGCTCGCATCGCGAGCTCTTTGCCGGTACGCAAGTAGAAGGGCACTCCCGCCCATCGCCACGAGTCAATGTGTAGCTTCACTGCTGCGTAGGTTTCGACATCTGAGTCTGATGCCACCCCCGCCTCGTCGCGATAGCCCGCGAATTGTCCCCGCACGTAGTCGTCGCGTGTGAGTTGCCGCATGGCCTTGAAGATGTTGGCTTTGGCAGATTGGATGGCGCCGTAGCCCTGGAAGGTAGGCGCCTCCATAGTGAGGAGAGCCACGATCTGGAACATGTGGTTCTCGACCACGTCACGGAGGGCGCCTGCAGTCTCATAGAACTGACCCCGGCCGTGCACCCCAAAGTCTTCTGCGAGAGTGACTTGGACCGACTGGATGTAGTTGCGGTTCCAGATCGGTTCAAATAGCGAGTTGGCGAACCGAAAGTAGAGGAGGTTCATAATCTCCTCTTTGCCCAAGTAGTGATCGATGCGGAATACGGCAGGCTCGTCAAACACTGCCTGGATAGAGGCGTTGAGTTTGCGTGCGCTTTCCAAGTCGCGTCCAAAGGGCTTCTCAACCACCACGCGTGCGTTTTCGTTGAGGCCCACCGACCGTAAGCCCTCCACGACAATGCCAAAGAGGTTCGGTGGAATCGCTAAATAGTGCGTGGGGGCCACGCACTCGTCGAGCGTGTCCCGTAGCTTCACGAAGGTCTCGGGATCCGTGTAGTCGCCATCGACGTAGCGCAGGAGCGACAAGAGCCGCTCGAGCGCGGTGTCATCGTCAACCCCGCCAACTGCGGCTTCAACAGACTCTTTGGCCCGGTTGATGAGATCGTCGCGAGTCCAGCCCGAGTGGGCGACGCCCACAACAGGTACCGAGAGATCACCTGCTTTGACCATGCGGTACAGCGACGGAAAGATCGATTTGCGGGCAAGATCGCCCGTCGCGCCAAAGAATACGAGCGCATCGGATTGGGTATGGGGTGCGGCTCCGGCCACGGGGACTCCTTGCTCAAGCAGGGATGATTGCGTTTCCACACTATGCGCCAATTCACACTGCCGCATCCGCGTCCAGATAGTGAATTCCCGATTGCGAGCCTGGTGTTCGTCTCGCTTCTAGGCCTCACTAATGCGATGCTGGAGAGAGTGACCCTGACCCCGAGTAGAAAGAAAAATCCGTGACTGCGAACTCTTCAGACAATGCACTCAACGTGCTTTCTCAGGCAGGCGTGTCCATTTGGCTCGACGACTTGTCCCGTGAGCGGCTGCGCTCGGGAACGCTCGAAAAAGACGTGAAGGAGCGGTCAATCGTTGGGGTTACCTCAAACCCTTCGATTTTTGCCGCAGCAGTTGCGGGTTCCGACCAATACGTGGAGCAGATCCGGGATCTGAAGGCTCGGGAAGTGGGCGTGGAAGAGGCGGTGCGAATGATCACCACCGCAGATGTCCGCGAGGCGGCGGATGTGCTGCGGCCGGTCTACGCAAGCACGGACGGCATCGACGGCCGAGTCTCCATCGAGGTAGACCCACGCTTTGCGCGCGACACCCGAGCGACCGTAGCCGAGGCTAAGCAACTGTGGTGGCTCGTGGACCGACCCAACGCGATGATTAAGATTCCCGCGACCAAAGAGGGTCTCCCCGCCATCACAGAAGTACTGGCGCAAGGCATCTCTGTCAACGTCACCTTGATCTTCTCGCTTGAGCGCTACCGCGAAGTTGTCGACGCCTTCTTGGACGGGCTCGAAGCTGCTCGTGAGGCGGGGCACGACCTCTCGAAGTTGGCGTCAGTGGCCTCATTCTTCATTAGCCGGGTGGACGCAGAAGTCGACAAGCGACTCGATGCTGCGGGTCCCGACTCGCCGGTCCGGGGCAAAATCGCCATCGCAAATGCGAGGCTGGCTTTTGAGCACCATGAACAAGTGTTGCAATCCGACCGCTGGAAGGCGTTGGCAAACGCGGGGGCGCATCCCCAGCGTCCCCTGTGGGCATCAACGTCAACCAAGGACGACGCCTATCTCGACACGATGTACGTGGACGAGTTGGTGACACGAGGGACTGTGAACACCATGCCGCAGTCAACGATTGACGCTTTCGCCGAGCACGGCAAGATCCCGGGTGATACCGATACGTGGGACACCGTGCGTGGTTCATACGACGGTGCTCGACAGGTCTTTGAGGACGTCGAAGCTGCAGGTGTGGACCTCACTCAGGTGGCCGTGCAGTTAGAAGACGAGGGTGTCGACAAGTTTGTGGACTCCTGGGAAGAGCTCATCGACCGGGTAGCCCGCCAACTGGTCGACTGATCGACTGAATGAGGCCGTTGAACGGCCACGGACACGCCTTATGGCAACGTGGCGATCTCGCAGTGCTCAACGGTGAATTCGATGATGCTGTTGAGTGCTTGAGCGCTGGCCATGACGGATCCATCCAAAACCGACTCGAGGGCGGCTCTTTGATTCAGCATGGTGGCCACAGCGGTGTCGTAATCGCCAATAGAGCCCGCGGTGGCTGCGATTTGCGCCTCGGGCCGAGCAAACATGTCTAGATACTCGAAATATTCGGTGAATGCCTGGCTCGCATCTTCGCCTGAGATCGCCGAGCCCGTGGCATGGATGGTGCTGTCCGCGAGTGTGGCCTGCGCCTGGGTCCAATGAGTCACAACCGCGTCTATATGCGTAAGCATCTCTTCGCCAGCTGAGTTCATGGCGGCAACATTGCCGGTGTCGTTTAGCATTCCGGTCTCGGCGCTCTTGCGGTCTGTCGCGTCGAGCATGTCTCCCAGCGCATCGTAGCCTTCTCGAGCTGGCACGCAATAGTCAATGAGAGAGGACCCCGGCTCCGCGGTGTTGGGTTCAACTGCAGTGTTGTCTTCAACTGCAGTGCCACCTTCAACTGCAGTGTTGTCCTCAACTGCAGTGCCACCGTCATTTGCAGCCTCGCTCGTGATGGGAGATGGCGTGGGCTCAGCTGTGTTGACCGTGCCACCGCTACATGCAGTCAGCAACAGCACTAAGGCCGATGCGCTGGCAACAGCCTTCGCACAACGACGGACCGGGTGGCGGGGCGGAGTAGGCACGTGTCTGAGCATTCCAGAATCTAGACCTCAGCGGAACCTTTAACGGTGCACCACAACTTTGCCAATCATCTGCTGTGACTCCACGAGTCGGTGGGCCTCACGCAATCCGGTAGCCGAAAAGTCGTCAATCTTCCGGGTCACGGTGGGGGTGACAGCACCACCGTCGACCAGCTCGGCCACCTTCGTGAGTATGCGGGACTGCTCGATCATGTCCCACGTCTCATAGCGTGAGCGAGTAAACATGTACTCCCAGTGCAGCGAGATGGACTTGGAGAAGAGAGGTTGCAAGTCTTCATCGGTGCCATCGATCGACACAATGTGGCCAAAAGGTTGCAGGATCTTGGCGAAATTGGTGACGTTGCCACGCGTGTACGAAGAAAAGATGTAGTGGACGCCTTCGGGTGCCTGCGTTGAGACTGCTGGCACCAAGTCGCGGTGGTCCACCACCGCATCGGCCCCCATCTGTAGCGCCCATTCTCGTGACTCCGCACGGGCCGCAGTGGCCACCACGCGCAACGCGGTGAGGCGCTTAGCAAGTTGAGTCACAATGGAACCAACGCCCCCAGCTCCACCGACAATGAGCATGGTTGCCGACTCTTCAGGGCTTAAGCGCATCAAATCGAACATCCCTTCCCACGCGGTGAGGGCTGTGAGGGGCAAAGACGCGGCCTCAGCGAACGATGTGGTCGTGGGTTTTGCGGCAACAATCCGATAGTCGACCGCTTGTCTCTCAGCGTTGGCGCCCGGCCGGGTCGCGTCGCCCGCCCACCACACTTCGTCACCCACGGAGAAGCCGCGCGTATCTGAGCCCACGGCCTCCACCACACCTGCGCCGTCGTAGCCCACAATGAGGGGCCCCTTGTCGGCTCGGTGCGCGCGACGTTTCTTCACATCAACAGGGTTCACCGACACTGCCTCGACCCGGATGAGGAGGTCGGTGGGCCGTAGTTCTGGCTCGGGCACGTCAGCGTCACGCAGCGCGTCGACGTTGTCGATGGGTAGCCCCTCATCGCTGACTATTGCTCGCATGATGTTCTCCTGATCACTGTATGGCGAGCCGAATCTTTACTCGGTCTCATCGCAGGCGGTGGGTTACTGAATTGGTGGCGTCCGCAGCTGCTATCCACGATAGGCCGGCAATGGAAAGCGCCTGATTCATCGCCACAGTTCTCCCAACGTCGGGAGTCACCATGCCCCGCGCAAGTGCATCCAGGCAGTTCACCGTGGAATGTTCGATGAGCCAGGCGACAGTCTCGGGACGTAAATCCGAACGAAAGTCGCCTTCCTCAGCACCCCTTGCCACCGCATCGGCCGCAAGCGCCCTTACTGGAGCGAGGATGTCATCGACTTGCTTTCGCAAATCCCCTCGTGGTCCTCGCAAAGCAAAGCCGGCTACCGGTTGCTGGTCGTCCCACATCCGGGCCACTAAGAGCGCAATCTGTTGCGCAGGAGTCCCGTCCTCGAGAAATGCGCTGCGGGCAATCCGTCGGGCGCCGCGCATCAGAGCTAGGTCAATAAGGTGGTCGAGAGAGTCGAACCTCTCGCGCATTTCTCGCTCACTTACCCGCGCTCGCCGGCCTATGTCTGCGAAAGTACTGTCGGGGTTGCGAGTCAGGGTGGCAACCACGGTATCCAGCACGGTGTCGTCAGCAACCCGCATCTCTTGCTTGGGCTGATGTCGCCGACGGAAGATGGCCATTTGTCCAGGTTACGGTTCACATGCCGTGAGCGCGCCCCACATCGGCTACCGCCTCATCGACCGCGCGGGTGTAGGCGTGAATTATCCGGTCCCAAAGCTGATTTGCCTCGTGGTCGATCGTGCGCCGTGAGTCCTCTGCCTCGAACCACGCGACTGCTTCTCGAATGCCATCTGCGAACGAGTGTCGTGTTTCGAAGTCAGGAACGAGGGCGCGCAGTTTCGAGGTGTCGAACACGCCTGCGTTGGCCTTGTCTCCCAAGAGCGGGCCCTCGAATGATTCCCTGTCAAAGCGGGCCAGTGTGCTGGAGGGGATATAAACGGTCTGCTCAGCCAAGTCATCGCGGCCCACACCTAGCGCATCGGCAATATGGCCGTGGATCTGGTTCCACGTCAACACCTCATCGCCGGTGATGTGAAAGTCTTCGCCAAGCGCTTGGGGGTTACCTAGCAAACCCACAAGTCCGACAGCGAAGTCACGGTGGTCGGTGAGGGTCCATAGGGATGTCCCATCTCCGTGCATGATCACTGTGTTGCCTGCGCGCATACGCTCCGCCACTGTCCACGGGTGTGCCCAAGAGGTGATGGCAAAAGGAATGTCGGAGTATCCGTAGGTGTGGGACGGGCGCACGATAGTGAAGCCCAGCCCTGCCGCGGGCGCGAGTTCACGCAACAGCTCCTCGCACTCGGCCTTGGCACGGCTGTATGCCCAGAAAGGGTTATGCAGTGCAGTGTGGTCTTCACGCACGATGTGGACTGGTGGCGGGGTGTCGTACGCGCTTGCGGAAGAGATGAACACGTACTGGTCTGTGAGATTCGCGAACGTCTCCACGTCGTCACGTAGGTGGTCGGAGTCGAAGCAGATCCACTGAACTACGGCGTCATAACGGCCGTGAGCGGCGACGTCGTCAGCAAGGGCCGCTCGCAACTGTTCCGGAGAGCGAGCATCAGCAGTGATGGTGCTCACGCCCTGAGGGACAGATGCGTGGGTGGACTGACCACGGTTCACAAGTGTGAGGTCCATTCCGCGGGCCACGGCAAGGGGAGTCACCGCTGAAGAGATCAGTCCGGTGCCTCCAACGAAAAGTACGCGCATGGTGTCTCCTTATATATGTCGGGTAACGCCGCAAGCACCGCTATGCGCCATTAGGCCGCGTCACCGGCTTGAGCCAGGGCAGCCCGGTAGATGCCAGCCAATCGGTCGAACATCTCGTTGGCCTCGTGGTCGGTGGTTTGCCGGCTCTGGTCCTCTTCGCACCACACAATGGCTTCTGCGATCCCGTCGACAAAGGGAATGGTCGCGGTCCACCCTGGTACAAGCGCCTTAATGCGAGAAGTGTCATAGACCGCGGGGTGCATTTTGTCCCCGTAAATGGAGCCTGCTTGGCGGGGTGCGGCGGCCACGAGCGCTTCGGAAGGAACATATACCCGCTGCGCCTCGAATTGTTCATCACTGAGGCCAGCGGCATGCGCTATTGCGCGGTATAGCCCGGTCCACGTCAACGCCTCGTCCGACGTGATGTGCACAGCGGTGCCCAGTGCATTGGCATTACCTAAGAGGCCAAGAATGCCCGCTGCGACATCCCGGGCGTGCGTCACTGTCCACAGGCTCGTACCGTCCCCGGGGATCACAATGTCTGCTCCACGTCGCATGCGGTCCACAATGGTCCACGGGTGCCGTGAGTTGCCGGTATAGGCGGGGATCTTCGATGGCCCATATGTGTGCGCTGGTCGCACAATGGTCCAGGGAAGGCCAGCGTCTGGTGCACGTTCACGGAGCACCTGCTCGGCTTGCTGCTTGAGTCTCGCATACTCCCAGTAGAGATTTTCTTGGGGGGTGTCTTCCGTGAGCGGCGCAAAACGCTCGGGGGTGCGATACGAGGCGCCCGTGGCAACAAGCACGTACTGGTCTGTGAGGCGCGCGAACGTCTCGACATCCGCTGCCACATGCTCAGGAGTAAAGGCGACAAACTGCACCACCGCATCGAACTTCTCGCCTCGCAGCTTTTTGCCGCGTAAGGCGGCCTGCATTGCGGTGGCATTGGTCGCATCGGCGTGGATGACGTCAACTCCAGGGGGAGCGGTGGCGACGGTTGACTGGCCGCGGTTGATGAGGGTGAGAGAGTCCCCTCGCGCATGAGCGTGGGTCGCCAGCTCAGAAGAGATCAGTCCAGTGCCACCGACGATGAGTATGCGCATGGAGTGAGCCTACGTGCCCGTCAGGGGAGTAGGAGTACCTTGCCCGTGGTCTCGCGGCCTTCGAGCGCGCGGTGCGCCTCGCCAGCCTGGGCAAGTGGGTACGTGGCACCAATGCGCACAGCGAGTTCTCCTGCTGCAACAGCGGCAAATAATTCGCCTGAGCGCCATGCTCGTTCTTGGTCGGTGCGCAAGAAGTGGCTCATCGACGGGCGAGTGATGGACACTGAGCCGGCCCTGCTTAGACGCTGGAGGTCGAATGGGTCAACTTGGCCTGATGCCCCGCCGAACAGTACGAGCAGGCCGCGCACCGCGACTGAGGCGAGGGAGCCGTCAAAGGTGGCCGCGCCCACTCCGTCATAGACCACGTCGACACCCTGGTGATCGGTGAGCGCCATGACGGCAGCTGACAGGTCAGTGGTCATGTCTTCAAACTGGTCGTATCGCAACACCTCGTCGGCGCCTGCCCCGCGTGACAGCTCTTCCTTAGAGTCGCTCGACACGGTGGTCATCACTCGTGCGCCGCGGGCTTTTGCCAGTTGCGTGAGTAGCAGCCCTACGCCACCGGCTCCTGCATGCACTAACGCGGTGTGACCTGCGCGCAGTTCGAAAGAAGAGGTTGCAAGGTAGTGAGCGGTCAGCCCTTGCAGCATGAGCGCTGCGGCCGTCTCCAGCTGGATATTGTCGGGGACCAGGTAGGTGGTGTCCTGGCGCAAGATGACCTGCTCGGCATACGAGCCCGGAGCGGAGCTCCACGCCACGCGGTCGCCAACCTTGACCCAGTCCACGTCCTCGCCCACTTCGGTGACGACTCCCGCGCCTTCTAGGCCGGGTCGCAGCGGCAGTGGCACTGGATACACGCCTGATCGATGATAGGTATCGATGAAGTTGACACCGATTGCCTTCACCTCCGCGACTACTTCGTCCGCGCGTGGCGCCTGCTCGTTGACGTCAGTGAGTGTCATCACCTCAGGGCCGCCGTGGGTCTGAACTTCTATTGCCTTCATGCCCTCCATCTTGGCACTGGTCACGTTGGCACTCACCTTCGCTTTGCGTGTTGACCGTTATTTATTCATGGGCATGTATAGTTATACGCATGTCTATCTCGGTAGCAGTCTCTGGAGCGTCCGGCTACGTTGGCGGTGAAGTGCTTCGCGTCTTTAGCGAGCACCCCGACATCGAGTTTGGCGCACTCACCGCACATTCGACTGCGGGGGACGCGTTAGGTGTGCATCAGCCGCACCTGCGCACGCTCGCCGACCGCACTATCCAAGCGACAAGTGCAGAGAATCTTGCTGGCCACGACGTGGTGGTGCTGGCTTTGCCGCACGGCGCATCCGGCGAAGTCGCCGCTCAATTGTCGCCAGACACGTTGGTGATCGACTGCGGCGCCGATCACCGCTTATCAAGCGCCGATGCGTGGGCTGAGTATTACGGCGGCGACCACTCCGGTACGTGGCCATACGGCCTGCCAGAGCTTATTACCGCGTCGGGTCACCAGCGCGATGTACTCCCGGACGCCAAGCGCGTTGCCGTGCCCGGTTGCAACGTTTCCGCTGTGACCTTGGCACTCCAACCGGGAGTTGCTGCAGGCGTGGTGGACCCGAGCGACATCGTCGCGGTGCTCGCGAATGGCTACTCGGGTGCCGGTAAAAAGCTCGCGCACCACCTGCTCGCCTCCGAAGGCCTCGGTGCCGCCTCGCCTTATGGCGTGGGGGGAGTGCACCGCCACATTCCAGAGATCGTGCAGAACCTTGAGTCCGCAGGTGGCAACGACGTCAAAATCAGTTTCACCCCCACGCTCGTGCCCATGGCCCGCGGCATCCTCGCAACGGTCACCGCACCGCTTACCCCCGGTGTCAGTGCCGAGCAGGTCCGCTCTGCTTGGGAAGAGGCGTATGCCAACGAACCGTTCGTGCAAGTGCTACCAGAAGGCCAGTGGCCCACGACGGCCGCGACCCTGGGAGCAAACACGTGCTTGATGCAGGTCGTGGTGGACCAGAAGGCGGGCCGCGTAGTGGTGGTGAGCGCGCTCGACAATCTTGTGAAAGGCACCGCAGGGGCCGCGTTGCAGTCACTGAACCTGGCACTTGGCTTAGAAGAAACAGCAGGCCTGCAACTGAGAGGAGTGGCCCCGTGAGCGTCACCGCAGCACAAGGATTCGTCGCGGCCGGAGTTGCGGCAGGCATCAAGTCCACCGGCGCCAACGACGTCACCGTCGTGGTCAACGAGGGCCCGTCAAAGGTCGCCGCGGGCGTCTTCACCACCAACCGCATTGAAGCCGCACCCGTCACCTGGTCGCGGGAAGTCTGCTCCGATGGTCGCCTCGACGCAGTCATCCTCAACTCGGGCGGCGCTAACGCGTGCACCGGCCCAGAAGGCTTTGCGGACACTCACCGCACCGCCGAACACCTTGCCCAGGCACTCACCGCTTCTGGGCGTGAGGTCAGCGCAACGGACGTTGCTGTGTGCTCCACCGGCCTCATCGGAGTGCGCCTCCCGATGGACAAGCTCCTGTCAGGCGCCGAGAGCGCCGTTGCAGGCCTCTCCCCACAAGGCGGGGACGCCGCTGCACTAGGCATCATGACCACCGATTCGGTGTCCAAGCAGGCCGCCGTCAGTCGGGACGGCTGGATGCTGGGCGGAATGGCTAAGGGGGCGGGAATGCTGGCTCCTGGGATGGCCACAATGCTGTGCGTAGTGACCACCGACGCCAAAGTGGACGCCGCGACTGCCAAGGCGGCCCTCGCATCGGCCGTATCCCAAACCCTCAACCGCGTCGATTCAGACGGCTGCATGTCTACCAATGACACCGTGCTACTGATGGCTAGTGGTGCGAGCGACGTGGCTCCCCAGGCGAGCGAATTCGAAGCCGCGCTCACTAACGTACTCGCAGACCTTTCGCGCCAGCTTGTAGCGGACGCAGAAGGTGCCAAGCACGACGTTGCCGTGACGGTCAAGAACGCCACCACTGAGTCAGCTGCAGAAACTGTCGCGCGGGCTATTACCCGCTCCAACCTGTTCAAGACGGCGATCTTTGGCAACGACCCCAACTGGGGTCGCATTATCTCTGCCGCCGGCACCGTCCCCGCGGACGTCGCACCCTTTGACCCCACCACTATCGACGTGGCGGTCAACGGAGTGCAGGTGTGCCGCAACGCAGGTGTGGGTGACGACAGAGACCTCGTTGACCTCACCGGCCGCGAAGTTCAAGTAGAAGTCGACCTCAAGGCCGGCGACGCGAGCGTCACCATATGGACCAACGACCTCACCCATGACTACGTCCACGAGAACAGTGCATACTCCTCATGATTTCAACAGTTGATTACCCTGACCTGACACCTTCGCAAAAGGTTGGCGTCCTTATCGACGCGATGCCGTGGATCGAATCGTTCAAGGGCGCCGTAGTCGTCATCAAGTACGGCGGCAACGCCATGATTCACGACGATCTCAAGACCGCCTTCGCACAAGATGTGGTTCACCTGCGGTTACTGGGATTGCATCCCGTTGTGGTGCACGGAGGTGGGCCGCAGATCTCTGAGATGCTCAACAAGCTTGGCATCGAGTCTGAGTTCAAGGGCGGTCTGCGAGTCACTAGCCCCGAAGCCATGGACGTGGTTCGCATGGTTCTCACAGGCTCAGTGTCACGCGAGCTTGTGGGGCTCATCAATGATCACGGACCCCTGGCAGTAGGCCTGTCTGGTGAAGATGCCGGGCTCTTGCAAGCCAAACGTCGCCACGCTGAAGTGGGTGGCGAAAAGGTTGATGTAGGCCAGGTTGGCGACGTCGTCAAAGTGAACCCCGCGGCTGTGCAAGACATTGTCGGGGCGGGACGTATCCCAGTGGTGAGCAGCGTCGCACCCGACACGGACGATCCCACCACGGTGCTGAACGTCAACGCAGACACAGCGGCAGCCGCCATCGCGGTAGCACTGGGTGCGCGCAAACTCATCATGTTGACCGACGTGGAGGGTCTGTACCGGAATTGGCCGGATCCCGCGTCACTCGTGCGACGTATTCACGCATCAGATGTCGACGAGATGCTCCCGAATCTCGCCTCAGGCATGGTCCCCAAAATGGAAGCGTGCCTGCGAGCCGTTCGTGGCGGCGTTCCCCAGGCTCACATCATTGACGGCCGTGTGCCCCACTCAATTCTGACCGAGATCTTCACCTCCTCCGGCGTAGGCACCATGGTGCGCCCCGACGATGTCGACTTGTGGGCCTAATATGAGCGCTCCCCAGAATTCGCACAACCACGGCGAGGCCGGTCTCGACCAGGGCCGCGTCCAAACTCAGCGCCACACCCATGCGCTTATGGGCACGTACGGAGAGCCCTTACGTGCGCTCGTGCGCGGTGAGGGATCGTACGTGTGGGACGCGGACGGCAACCGTTACCTGGACCTGTTAGGCGGCATCGCGGTCAATGCGCTCGGTCACGCCCACCCCGCGTGGGTGAACGCGCTCACTGAGCAGGCACAGACCTTGGCACACGTGTCTAACTTTTTCGCCACCGAGCCTCAAATCGCGCTGGCAGAAAAGCTCATTGAACTTGCGGGCGCGCCAGTGGGCTCACGGGTGTTCTTCTCTAACTCAGGCGCCGAGGCCAACGAGGCAGCTTTCAAGATGGCCCGCAAGACCGGGCGTGGCACCATCATCGCGCTCGAACAGTCCTTCCATGGCCGCACCATGGGCTCGCTTGCGATGACGCACAAGCCGGCAATCCGCGAGCAGT
>CAZHTO010000004.1:0-9029 GCA_964535845.1 uncultured Demequinaceae bacterium
GAGCGGGAAGTTCTAGCCCTCACCACGCGCGATGGTCGAGTAGCCGGCGAGGTCTACAGCGCCGCCCGCGTCGCGGACGTTAGCGAAACGCGTGGGGATGGCGCCAAAGGTGACAGCCGCGTCCAGCACGTGGTCGTAGAACGAGAAGTTGGACGGGATGGAGCTGTTCGTGCGGCCCAGGCCTAGCGTGGCCAGGCGCTGACGGTTCTCGGCACGTAGCTCCTTAGCGACGGACTCCAGGTCTGCCTCAGAGGAGTTGCCCTTCCAAAAAGACTCGAGTGCCCGCTTGAGCTCACGCATTCGGCCGATGCGCGGGTAACCGAGAATGGTGCCGCCAGGGAAAGCGGGCGCAGGAGCAGAATCAGGTGTATTAGTCATGGTTCCTCGTAGAGGTTTGGTGCGCGGCGGGCTCGCCATTGCGCTTGGTCGACGCGTGTGCACAGCGCCGATGCGTGCGATCGCGAGTCTAGCGGCTGAGGCCCGGCATGGCTAGGGCGAATCGAGACGCCGCGTCCGTATGGTGAGACGGTGAGAGACTTGAGTCATGACTGAAGAAATTTCCCCCCGGCAGGTCACCCTCACTCGCGAATCCGAAGGCGTCTACATCGCCCGTAATGCCTCTGGCGCTGAGTACCGTTTTGGGTACAACGTTGACGACGCGCTGAGCTCCATCGAACTGCTCATGGTGGCGATTGCCGGTTGCTCCGCGACTGACCTCGACATGATGACGTCCCGCCGTGCCGAGCCCAGCAAGTTCGACGTCACGGTCACTGCCGAGAAGGTTGGCGGCTCATCGCCCGCGTTCTTGCGCAACATCGACGTGCTGTTCGACGTGCTATTCCCCGAAGGCGAGGACGGCGACAAGGCGCGTGCCCGCGTAGGTGCCGCTTTGAAGGCCGCAGAAGAAAAGACCTGCACCGTGTCGCGCACCGTAAGCCTGGGTTCGCCAGTGGTGTTGCGCGCCGCCGGTGAGTAGCGCCTAGTCCCTCAACGGTAGCTGCGACACCAGTTCCAGCGCTGCTTGGTGCTGGTTGAAGGTGATCACGTGAATACCAGGTGCGCCCGCGTCGAGGAGGTCGCGTGACAACTGTGCCGCGTGCTTGACGCCGGCGCGCCTACCCGCCGTGTCGTCCTCCTCAGCCGCCTCTAGGTCCGCAATCAGCGCATCGGGCGTAGGGACGCCTGTCAATTGCGCTGCACGGTTCGCTCGCTTGGCCGAGACGAGTGGCATCACTTCAGGAATTATTGGAAGGCCGATGCCCTCGCTGGCGGCATCGGTCACCAGGGCTTGGTACTGGCTCACCTCGTAAAAGACCTGGGTAATCGCAAAGTCCGCGCCCGCGTCTTGCTTAGCCCTCAAAACGTCGAGGCCCTGTTGGCGCCACTGCGGCATCACGTGCTGGGCGGGGAATGCCGTAACGCCAATGCTGAGGTCTGCGATGCCATGCGCGCTTTGAACTTCACGCAAGAGGGTCACGAGTTCGCTCGCGTAAAGCAGGCCGTCCGGGTGAGGGCGCCAATCGACCTGGCCCTTGGGTGGGTCGCCACGCAAGGCAAGGAAGTCGCGCACGCCCTCGGCCAAGTACTCCTCGATCACGCGAGTGATCTCTTCGCGCGACTGGTCCACACAAGTCAAGTGGGCAAGCGGAGGGATGGTGTGCGCCTGCGCCAGACGCTGCACCACCGAGCGTGACGTGCCGCGAGTAGTGCCCGAGGCGCCGTAGGTAATCGACATGAAATCCGGGGACGTGCTCGCGAGAGTCGCCATAGTCGCCTCAAGCGTCACCTCAGCGGTGGGGTTGCGAGGCGGAAACAGCTCATAGCTAAGAGTGGGCGCGTTGTCGCGCAACAGTTCACGGATTGTCATGGCGGTCGCAACCCTACTGGGAGCAAGCGCGAGTGCCAAGACCCCGCCTGCCACTTGTCCCCAAGCGCGGGTGATCCCAGGACTGTCCACCGATGCGGCTGAGGCAACGGGCACACCGGCAATCCTTCTTGCACACTTAACGCATGACCACACATACGCCACCCGCAAGCCGCTGTTTTGGAGACGGTGATGCGCTATACGAGCGCTATCACGACGAGGAGTGGGGGCGGGAGGTGCGCGGCGATGCTGCGCTGTTTGAACGCTTAGTGCTTGAGGGGTTCCAGTCAGGGCTGTCGTGGCTCACGATCCTGCGCAAACGTGAAGCCTTCCGGCAGGCATTCGAGGACTTTGAGCCCGCGGTGGTCGCGGCCTTCGACGAAGGTGACCTGGAGCGGCTCATGAACGATGCGGGAATTGTGCGGAACCGGCGCAAAATCGAGGCTGCCATTACCAATGCCCAAGCCGTCGTAGCGTTATGGGAAGCAGGCAAGACGCTCGACGAGGTGGTGTGGGGACGCCAGCCCCCTGCCCGCACCAGAGCGCCCGCCACTTTGGACGAAGTGCCAGGCGCGACAGTCGAGTCTGCGGCACTTGCAAAAGAACTCAAGTCGCTGGGTTTTGTGTTCGTGGGGCCCACAACTATGTACGCGCTCATGCAGGCCTGCGGGCTCGTCGATGACCACCTCGCCACGTGTCCGGTACGGGCGCACTAAGTCTCGATCAGGCGGCCGTCATCACGCGCAGCCTCGACGTCGCGCGACATTGACGGAACGCTGACGGGAGAGCTCTGTCTATCGTTAGCTACTTGTCTTGGTTGACGTCCTCGTTGTCGGCTTCGTTGACGTCCCCGTTGACGGCGTCGCTGTCGTCCTGGCTGCCGGCTTCGCTTTTGGTCAACAACTCGCGAATAACCGCATGCATTGGTCGCGCCAGAGCCAACAAGGCATAACAAAACAGGACAGCAAAAATGACCAGCACCGGCTCAAGGGCAACAAACAGCAGCCCCACAGCCGCGAACACAAGCACGAGCATCCCGATCGTCTTCAGAGGCCGCGCGCCCATGCCATACAGAGAGACCTTGAGCAGATCGCGAGTACGGAACGAAAAGGCAGAAACCACGGTCAACGCAGCAACAGACCACGTAATCACCACGCCCGTGAGCATCAGCACCGCGACAACCAACCCAAACATGCCGTCTCTACTGGACCCGAGCGCCACCACCACCAGCGCAATGCCCGCCAGCAGCACCGCCGGCAGCCATACAGACAGTGCCTGACGCCACCCCGAGCGCCACCCCTCCCAATAACGACCCCATGGCGACTCATTGCCCACATTGTCACCACGACGCAATGCATACATTCCCGCCTGCACGGCAGGCCCCACCGGGGCAGCCGCAAGCGCAAATAAGAAGATGAAGCCCGGGCTCCGGGGCATAAACACGAACGCGACCAGCGTGGGGAACAGGGTGACGAACAGCGCCCCCTCCACCATCAAGAACCACTTCAGGCCATCCCCAAAACTGCGAAAAGACCTGACCGACGGGTCTACCGCACCACTCTTACTCACCATTTACTCCTGTCATATGCCAGCGTTGCCACCGCTGTCCAAACGCTGTCCAAACGCCATGAAATCAAGCCACCCGACCGTATAGACGTACCAGGCGCCTCACCGTTAGCGGGAATAGGCCCTCCGGTGCCGGTCACTTGCGTCTGCCACAAGCGCCTCAACAATAGGGCCATCAGCCGGCAACCAGGCGACGTCCTGCCACGCTCCAGACTCGAGCACCCTCAGCTGATCGTGATTTTGCAAAGGCCGCGGCGCCACATGAGCCCCATCCGCCCCCGGCAAAATCTTGGCCCACCACACCCGCATCACTAAACGCTGCACGTCGGCGTCCCCCGGGCGAATCATCCACACCGGCTCATCACCACACTGATCTTCGACACCGCGTCCATCATCGGGGCCCACCAGCTCGTCGCCAAGCTCAACCTCAACGCCCAACTCTTCCCGCAACTCGCGGTGCAACGCCTGCTCTACGGTCTCCCCATGCTCCACCTTGCCGCCAGGAAACTCCCACAAGCCAGCCAGCGCATCGGGCGTAGTGCGCCGCGCCGCAAGGAGCGTACGAGGCATCGCAAGATCATCGGTAATCGCCGCCGCGACCACCAAACGGGTAGAAGCGCGACCAGACATGACCGTTACTCCGTCAAGTCTGCGTACGCGACAGCGTCAATCAACGTGTCAGGCGTCTTAGACAACTCGACCTTGAAAATCCATCCCTCGCCATACGGATCCGCGTTAATGCGCTCCGGGCTATCTTCCGCCACAGGGTTCACATCCGTCACGGTCCCAGTGACAGGCGAGTAAAGGTCACTGACCGCCTTAGTCGACTCCAACTCGCCACACACCTCACCTGCCGCTACTTGGTCCCCCACAGCGGGCGGCTCGGCATAGACGACGTCTCCCAGCGCATCGGCCGCATATGCGGTGATGCCCACCGTCACGATTGCACCCTCCGATGCATCGCCACGCACCCACTCGTGCTCTTCTGAATACTGCAGACCATCAGGAATCTCTGACACGTCGCCCCGCCTCTCGTTCACCATCGTTGACCATGAGGCTAGTAGCCCCGTGAGTAGAACGGTAGCGCGACCACGCGCATGGCGACACGCCTACCGCGCACATCGACCCCCACCTCGGTCCCCAGCTCCGCGAGCGTGGGTGGCACATACGCCATCGCAACAGGGACGCTAAGCGTGGGCGACGGCGCCCCAGAGGTCACAATGCCCACCTGATTACCGTCATCATCAGAGATCGAATAGCCCGTGCGCGCCGACCGTCGACCATCACCCATAAGGCCCACGAGTCGCTTGGCAACGCCCTCGTCACGAATACGCGCGAGCGCCGCGCGCCCCACAAAGGTCCCACGCGGGGCGTCGTCAGTACCAAAGTTCACCACCCGCCCCATGCCAGCCTCGAACGGCGTGACGTGGCGCGTGAGCTCGTGCCCATAGAGCGGCATGCCAGCCTCGAGGCGCAACGAGTCGCGCGCCGCGAGCCCGCACGGCAGCAACCCATGACTCTCGCCATGGTGTTGCGCAAGCCGCCACACATCGACCGCATTGTCGGCAGGCACATACAGTTCAAAGCCGTCCTCGCCCGTATACCCGGTACGCGCCACATATGCGTGGATACCGCCATGCAACAACACGGTCGAAGCGGTGTAATACTTCAGCGCCTCAATGTCCTCACCGCCAAGCTCGCACATGCTCGCCGTAATGGCCGCCGACGCCGGGCCCTGAATCGCAATCAGCGCGATCGCATGAGTCTCGTCATCAACAGTCGCATTGAGGCCCGCCGCGGTAAATCTCTGGCGCAGTTCAGCGACAACCTCTTCGCGGTTCGCGGCGTTAGCCACCAGCATGAAGTGATCCCAATCGCGCCGGTAGACCACCACGTCGTCGATGATGCCGCCCTCGTCGTCACACAGCATCGAATACTTAGCGCGGGCAAGCGGCATGCGGCTCATGTGGCCCACGAGTGCATAATCAAGCGCAGCCGCAGCATCCTGGCCGTGGATCACCAGCTCCGCCATGTGCGACAAATCGAACAGCCCAGCCGCGGTGCGCACCGCGGCATGCTCGGCCAGATCGCCCGAGTAACGCACGGGCATATCCCAGCCCGCGAATTCGACCATCGTTGCGCCGAGCGCACGATGCTCCTGGTCCAAAGGCGACGTCAAGATGCTCACCACACCAACCTACGCGACCACGGCAATTTGGCTCGCCAAGATCGCCACATAAAAGTGGTGCCCAGCACTACATGAGTGGTGCGCGCTACGAACCCGTAGCCAAAGCGATGCCCACCACCACAGCAGCTGTCACGACAGCGGCCGCAATCGCGGCCACCGTGAGAGTGATGACCAGGCGGCGACGACGCTCACGATCACGCCGATGCGTCGCTTCTTCAGGGTCCAACACTTCTTGCTCTTGGGCGGCAGCGGCCTGTTGGTTGAGGACGTGGTCTTCGTCCTGTTCAAACACCACGCGCGGCGTCTCGAGGTTGGGGAGCGGGCGTGCCGTGTAGCCCGTCTCGACGGTGCCAAAGATCCCGCTCGATGTCTCGCGGGGAACGTGGCCCGGAGGCAGAGCCTCGGGGCCGCGTGAAGGTCGTGGCGCGGGGGCGGGGCGGGTTCTGCTCGCGATCATGGTGGCGTCATCGTGATCGTCGTCGTGTTCGTCGTCGGCGGCGGCGAGCCTGGACGCTACCCGGGTGGACAACCGCGTGTCGTCAGCGTCGCCGTCGTCAAGATCTCTGCGGGTCGACAGGCGCGTGGCGTCGTCATCCTCGTCATGTTGCACGCGAGACGAGATCCGCGTGGCGTCATCTTCGTCCTGAAGGTCTCTGCGCGACGACAGATACGTGACGTCGTCATCCTCGTCCACCACGCGCGAGGACAACCTTGTCGCCTCGTCATCCTCATCGACGTCTCTGCGCGACGACAAACGCGTAACGTCGTCATCCTCGTCCACCACGCGCGAGGACAACCTTGTCGCATCGTCATCTTCGTCGACCTCGGGCGCCACTACTGTCTGGTCGTCCTCAGGTGCGTTGTCTGTATTGGTGACGGACGCATCGGCCGTATTGTCTTCACGTTCGTCGCTGTCGTTGCTCATACGTGCTCCCGATGCCGTCCCGAGAGGGTCGTGTCGCCGTCTTCGAAGGCCTCATCGCCCCATGCGCCCCATGGGTCGGGGTCTGCTTCTGCTGACGTCTGCGCGTGCAAAGTATCGACCACGACGACCGTGACGTTGTCGTTCGTGTCCGCCGCAAGCGCCGCCTCTACGAGCCTGCCAGCAGCCAGTGGCGCCCCTCCCGCCAAAGACGCGATAGAGCCAATTCGCGAGTTCGGCACCGCCTTGGTAAGACCGTCGCTCGCAATCACCAACCGACGGCCGGGAATCGCGCGCACCAGCCACGCATCGAAGCCACGCATCCTGTCGCCGATAGCTCGGGTCACAATATTGCTGTCGGGATGGTGCTCTGCCTGAGCGGCCGTGAGCTCACCGCGGTTTACCAGCTCCTGCACATAAGAATGGTCCACGGTGACTTGCGCGATTGCCCCACCGTCGAGCACAAACACGCGCGAGTCGCCCACGTTAATAACCATCCACCAGGGTTGGCCGTCGTGTTCAACCGCGATCGCGCCGGTCAGTGTCGAACCGGACTCGCCGCCAAGTTCAACCGCGAGCGCCTCGACGGCCTCTTGCGCCTCGACCACCGCCTCTTGAACATGGTTCGGATGAACAGGACTCATCTGAACGAGGGGGCGGAACGCGTCGATCACCGCGCGGCTCGCAGCTTGGCCTCCAAGGTGGCCACCCATCCCATCAGCGACCACATGGACGGGGCCTTCGCTGAGGTACGAGTCTTCGTTCCTCACCCGCGGTCCTGGGTCAGTCGCGCCGCTCCCAGCGCACCACATCACGCCCACAATTAACCCTCTGCCTTAGCAATGCGGGCCACAAGGTCGCCCAGAATAAGGTCTCCGTCGACCCTTTCGCTGGTATTCGCGTGAACCCGGCGCTCGCTACCGTCGGCCAATCTCACATAGGTCCCGTTGGTAGAGCCCAAGTCGCGCACCCACCATGTTCCCTCTCGTTGAGTCAGTTCTGCGTGACGCTTTGACACCGTCCGGGTGGCATCTACCAGGCCCAGGACGTCGGGCACAGGCTTAATGGTTGACCTTCCCAACACGACGGTGTCGCCGGCGAGCGAATAGGCGCCCCCGCCATCGACCTGCAAAGTCCAGTACTCACGGCGGCGACTTGCGATCACGGTGTGGTCGTCCTCATCGTCATCCTGGGGAGCAGAGGCTTCTGTCGGGGCTACCGGAGGTAGGGCCGATGCGAGGGGCACCACGGATTGAGCCGGCGAGTTGGACGGGGAGGGCGCGCTCTCGAACAACGACGGTGGCGCTACCGTCGGAGCCGGAGGTGGCAGCGGCGGCAGCGCGGACACGATCGGCGTGGCTGCCGTCTCGTCGGATGGCTCCGGCGCGGCAGGCGGTGGCGGCGACGGAATAGAGGGCACCGGCGCAGCATCTTCGACAGCCGGGGCGGACGGGGCGATCCCTTGAGGTGGAACGATCTGCGGCGGGGCGTCCTGATGCGCTTGGTCTACAGGTGTGAAGTCTTCAGATGCTTGGTCTACAGGTGCCTGGTCTACAGGTGCCTGGTCTTCAGATGCCTGGTCTACAGGTACCTGGCCTTCTGGGGCGTCTGCCGAAAGGTGCTCATGGGGCGTTGTCTCGACGCGGGTTGGTTCCTCGTGAGGTGGCGGGTCAGCGACCGGCTCGTGGCTAGTTGGCTCGTCGCTAATGGGACCAGGCGCAGCCGGAATCTGTTCTGACGCAACGGCGGCAGGTGGTTCGGGTATGGCGATGGGTGGCGCCGGCGGGGCACCATCATTTGGGTCGGTGTCAGCAGCGTCGAAGGCGTTGCCTGCGAGGTCGGCCGCACGCATGCGCTCAATCCAGGACCTGCTGGTTGGCGCGGGGGCATCTGACGGGTCGGCCTCCAACGCAGGCTCGGACTCCGATTCAGGTGCCGGTTCAACTGCCATCTCGGGTGCGGGATCAAACTCCGGCATGAGCTCGGGTGCCGCTTCTCGCTCGAGTTCAGGCTCGGGCTCAGGCGCGGGCTCAGGCGCGGCGGGCGGGTACGCGATTAGGGGCGCCTCTACGTCGCCTACCTCTACGTCGTCTACCTCTACGTCGTCTACCCCTTCGCGGCTCGCCGACCCGGCCAGCTCCGACTCCGGCGCAGACGCCGGCGTCAGCGGTGGCACACCGAACCCTTCGGCAACAGGACCGCCGTCTTGGGGCTGGTCGGGCGCCGGCGCCGCCAGGTAGGGAGACAGACGCCCCACATATGGCGACGCTGCCGACGGTGGTGCCATAGGCGCTTCTTGGGCCGAAGGAGCCGAAGGCGAAGACGGTGACACTTGTGACGCAGGCTCCGGCGGAGGGATCGGCTGAGCCCATCCGGATTCAACGGAGTCGGCCTCCGCGAGCGCAGGTTCGGGATAGGCGGGCTCAAGCGGCGTAGCCTCAGCGGAGGCAAACTCGTCAGCGGGCGCAAACTCCTCAGGGGACTCCCAC
>CAZHTO010000004.1:9129-30350 GCA_964535845.1 uncultured Demequinaceae bacterium
GCGAAACCGGAGGCACCGGCGGCGTGGCAGCAGCCGCCCACGGGGGTAGCGGCACATCAACATCCGAGCTCGACGCCTGCACCGATTCCACTGCAGGCCACTCGGCGACCCCATCCGCGCCCACGTCCTGGTCCGTGCCCGACTCTACGGGTGGAGGCGGGGGTGGCGGTGGCCCAGGCGACTGCGCAGGGCTCAGCGGAGCCGCACCCGGCGCTACGTCCGCCTCTTGCGCGGAGGTACCCCTCGCATCGGCCCCATAGCGAGGCGACGCAGGGGCGTGATCAGCGTTCTGTTCCGACATTTGTGCCGCCTCTTCACTGGATGACGAGGCAACTTCAGATGATTCGCCATCGTGGTCGGGAGCCTGCTCGGCAGGGGGTTGGACGATAGGGATCGCGCCGGTGATCGCCGCCCCGCCACCAATGGCGCGGTACGAACCCCAACCCAGAATCGATGCCCACACGAGTGGTGCCAGGGCCGCGAGCCACGTGAACCGCCTGGGTGCCCGCATGCGCATTTCGATAGTGCCTGCGCCATAGATCCACAGCACCCAACCCACGAGTGTGCCGACGGCCAGCAGCAACGCCCCCACGATGAGGGAAATCCGAACCAAAGGAGGCACCTGGACTGCGGTGACCATGATGACGGAAGTAGCGGCCGTCACCATGGCGCCGATGAGGCCCACAGTGCGCGACACCGCGACACCAGTGGTCGAAGCGCGGCCAACCCGCGCGGCCGCGACCCAGCGCAGCACTGGAATCCAGGCGAGAACCGGGTTGCCACCCAATTTCTTGAGCACCGCCCCCACCGCTAGCCCCATCCACACCAGGTTGATGAGGACAACGGCACCAAGGGAAATGAACACGAGCATGTTGAACTCAGTCATCTGCTTCTCCTCATGACAATCGCCTGATGCACGAATGTCGTTGCCGCTAAGCGTGGCATGTCAACGCTTTCTCCGCCGAGAGCGACGCCGACTATGGTGCGATTTGCTGGTCGCTCGATGACTGCCTGTTCGTGCAGTGTGCTCCGACCGCCAGCGTGGGCGTTGCTCGGTCGACTTAGAGGGAGCCTTCGGAGTGGGCGTAGCTACGGCATGCCAGGCTGACCGCAAGGAGAACCTCATGCGCTGTCGCGCCCACCAACCTTTTTCGGCAAGCCACGTGGCGCGATCCGCGTTGAGCAGCTCCCACAATTCTTGAGCCTCGTCCTGTGGCGCAGACCCGCCCGAGAAGTTTGCGCGATCGGCAAGGAGCGCAATACGAGAGCCCTGCGGAGACGCGTACTCCCTAGCAACCTCCGTGCGAGTGGCAAGAGGCAATGGTTCACGCCCCGATTCCACGGCTGTATCCACGTACTCTTCCCAGCCGCCATAAACCACTTCGTTGGGCGCACCCGACTTGCGCTTGCGCCGGCGCAGAGCCTTCCACACCAAAATTGCGGCACCCGGCCCACACAGCAACAGCAGTGCCAGCAGGCTTATCCCCGCGATACGCAAGGCCAGACCAAGCCATGCCGGCCCACCTAGCTCATCTTCTTCGACCGGCGGGGCATCGCTCACGGCTCCACGTTGCGATGCGGGAGGAACGATGGGTTCCGCACGCTGCGGATCCAGCGCCGTGGCGTGTTCTGGATCACGCTGAGTAGACAACTCAGGTGCCAGTGGCGACTCGTACTGGGGCGTGACGTCAACGGGAACCCACTGCCCGTTCGCGCCTTGCACCTCAACCCACGCGGTGAGGTTTTGGCCTCGGCACTCGCCGTTCTCACAAGGGGGTGGCGCCCACCCTTCGGGGTCCGTGTTGAGCAGCCGCACCCCCACCACTACCCGCGACGGGAATCCCAGTTCCGCAGCGATCAGTGCCGTAGCCGCCGCGAATTGTTCGTCGTCCCCCACCGCAGCCACCAACGAAGCACCGGGTATACCTCCGGACGACTCTTCGCGCTCAAGTAACTCTTGGAACAGGCGGTCTATGCGATCGTATGAGTGTCCAGCGGCGGCCGGCGCGAACGCATAATCCCCCAACGCGGCCTGCCAGTTCGGGGTGGTGCCTGGCTCCGCCGGGTCGAGAGCGTGGCTCAAATACCCACGAGACCGCAACCGCGAGACCAGCTCTTCGAGGCCGGCGCCGTCACGGCTCACTCCCTGGAGCGTGACCCAATCCCCCACCACAGTGGGAATCAGGTCTCGGTGCACGGTGGTCACGCCCGGGGGCGCGCCCAAATCTGCGAGCGTAGGCGCGGTGGCAGGCACGTTCGCGCGCACCGTGTAACTGTCACCGGCAACAATGCCGCCCTCAGCCCCCGTCACGCCCGCGACGTCGTCGTGCAAGTAGTAGAAGCCGTCGATGAGCTGTGCCTGACGCGCACCATGGAAGGTCACAGAACCGAGCTCGCCCAAGAGCGGCACCCAGATCCCTCCGCCTACCCCCATAGTCACCTCGGCGGCAACCTGCACGGTGTCACCCTCGCCGGCGATACTCGACGGCACACGCTGGAACCGCACAGGCTGTTCGGAAGGCCCAGCAGTCGCACTAAACGTTTCGCCGTCGAAGTGAGACAGCGACGCTAGGCGCAACCGATCTGGCGCACCTTCCGTCACCTCCACCGTGAACAGCACCGCGTTATAGGCATCGTCTTCGTAGTACGACCGATACGACGCCAACGGCGATATTGAGCTCGCGACCGTGAGCTGTGGGTCAATGGAGGACCGTGCGACCTCGCGAGGGGTGTTCGCCGCGAACGTTCCTGCGGCCAGGCCGCCCACCCCAACCGAGATGGCGACAATCAACATGACGGCAACAACGTTGCCAAGCACACGCGTGTGGGGTGCGCGCACGAGTCGGGCTGTTCCACCACCTTGTGCGTGGCTAATGGCGCGGCGCCTAGCCCACACAGCCCGCCAACCAAACCACGCAAGAACGAGCGCAAACAGTGCAAGACCCACCAAGAACTCACGGGTCACAAACTCTTGCGCGGGAGCCCACTCGAGCGCATCGGCCCTTGTGGCGGGACCAATCACGATGGTCACCACAAGCAAGATGCCAAGCGTCAACGCGCCCAAGCCCCAGGCTCGCTTGGACCGGGTGGCAGCCCACGTGGCCAACAGACTGGCAGTCAGGAACAGTGCATAAATGGGCACCAAGGTGGCGCGGTACTCACCCAGGGGAAGGGGGAGCGTAATGATGTCTTTCCAGCCTAGAACCGGCCCGCGCGCCAACTCGATTGCCCCATCAACCAGGGCATCGACCCCAGCGACAGCACCAGGTATCGCAAGGAGAAGCCCTCCGGCCACATATGCAACGAGGACCAATATTAGGGCAAGCCCCGAACCACGCTTGAGCAACAGGCACGCCAAAACAATAACGACACCCAAAGCAATGGCCACGCCGACCGTCGCAAGATAGCGGGTTGAACCATAGACCGGATACAGCGACCATGCCGCGATAGATGCACCAAGAATCACAAAAACGGCGTTTACCAGCACAAAGCCCCAAGAACCATGCGCTGGAGCACGTCGAGATGAATGGCGCGCCATCACGCGGCCCCCTGAGCAAGCAACTGACGCAAGTCGTCCAGCACACCCAAACTCAGCACCCGAGTACGGCCAAGCGCGTGCAACGAGGGCTCCGAGCTGGGGTCACACACGATCGCCGCCACCGCGACGTCGCTAGGGAACGCGAGCGCAGCGCTTTGCAACTGAGGCAGTGCGACAGCCGCGCCTGTGACTAAGAAGGCGAGCGAGGTGTTTGACGAAGACTCCGCGAGCATGCGGGTCAGGGTGGGTAGCGGCATGACTGTGGTCGCCGAGTCCACATCGGCGAGCTCATCCAAGAGCGCGCGGGGAGAAACCACCCGCAAGTGACGCAGCGACCGCACCGATGCACGGGCAAACTCTGGCACTTCTCCACTGACAACCACATCGACGTCACGACCATCACGAATGGCCCGAACTGCGAGCGAGCCCACGGCACTGACGGCCATCTCGAATTCGATTTCGGAAACATATGAAGCTGCTTCCAGATCTAACACCAGCGAAATGGTCGACCTGCGGGTCTCTTCAAACTGGCGGACCATGAGCGTGCCCGTCTTCGCCGTCGATTTCCAGTGAATCTGCCGCTGCGCATCACCACGCGCATACTCGCGCACTGCGTGGAAGGCGATGTCCTCGTTGGTCAGAATGCGGGTAGTGCGACCTTCGAGATCACGAATAAACCCTCGGGAAGTACTAGGGATGGCAATGGTCACGGGGTGAATGTAGAGAGTCTTCACATCTGCCCAGTGAAACTCACGCTGTAAAAGGTGAAGCGGGTCGGTACGTGTAGTCGTGGCCGGTCCCACATCAATCACACCGCGATGAGGTGCGGGGATCACAATGGACTCGCGGTGCTGAGAACCCCGTCGCAACAACGGCACGTGAAAGTCCACGAGCCCATGGCCCACAGGAACATCCACCCTGCCGGGCAACGCCAAGCGCGCCTGCGAGTTCCGCACCACGATCTCGCCTTCAGCGTCTTCACCGGCAACCACTGCATCGTGGCTTAGCTGGAAGTCCACCTCGTACGCCTCGCGGCCCACCAAAAAGGGAATGGCCAGCAGGAGCAACACCCCTGCTACGAGCGCGCCAATAAGGAACTCTCCCCAACCAAACACCAGGCCTAACGCCACCCCCGTCACTGTCCAGACCAACGCGGCCCAACCCGCGGGAGTCACGACTGCTCGCGCCTGCTCCCACACGCCACCAAGCGCATCGGCCGAAGTCCGGGTAGTGCGTAAAACCCACAGCCCCAATGTGACCCACCGGCCGCGGGACTCGCCGGTCACTTGCGTGCGCGTACTCGTGACCGCCCACGTAGTGCCGGTGCGGGTACGCCCCGTGTGCGATGCGGTCGCATCGGCACGGGTGCGCCCCCTGGTTTCAGGGCTCAAGCGAGATCCTTCTGGCTTGGCGGCGCGGTGTCGAGTAGCACCTGACCAATCACAGCTGTCGCCGTGACGCCGTCGAATTCGGCTTCAGGATCCAAGATGAGCCGATGCGCGAGCACGGCTTCTGCGAGCGCCTTCACATCGTCCGGAGTCACGTAGGTACGGCCATGGGCAATCGCCCAGGTGCGGGCACCGCGGGCTAGAGCCATCGCGCCACGCATCGATACGCCAAGGCGCACCTGCGTTGCGGAACGCGTGGCGTCAACCAAGCGTGCCACGTAGTCAAGAATGAGCGGGCTGGTGTGCACCGCGGTGGAGAGGTCCGTCATTGCAGCGACAGTTTGCAGTTCGACGAGCGGCGGCACCTCAACGCGTGGGGGCCGGCCCGCGTCGAGAATGCGCATCGTGGCACCGTGGTCCGGGTAACCAAGAGACGTACGCATCATAAAGCGGTCCAACTGCGCCTCGGGAAGGCTGTAGGTACCCGCCTGCTCCACCGGGTTCTGCGTGGCAACAACCATGAATGGGCGACCAGCTTGTCGCGTGACACCGTCAACCGTGACGTTGCCCTCTTCCATCACCTCAAGCAAAGCCGACTGTGTTTTGGGGCTCGCACGGTTGATCTCATCGGCCAACACAACGTTGGCAAAAATGGGCCCGGCGTGGAACTCGAAGGTGCCTTTGCTCTGGTCAAAAACCGTAATACCGGTCACGTCACCGGGCAGCAGGTCAGGCGTGAACTGCAACCGGGTGTTGGTTCCTTTTACCGTCTCTGCGAGAGCACGAGCTAGCGACGTCTTACCGGTTCCAGGAACGTCTTCAAGCAGCAGGTGCCCTTCCGAGATCATGGCGGTGAACGCAAGTTCCACCACATGGCGCTTGCCGAGCACGGCGCGTTCGACATTGTCGGCTAGTGCCGAGAAGGTCGCCGCAAACCACTCTGCCTGCTCTTCAGTAACGGTCATAGGGGCTCCTGTTCGTAGGGCGCAAAGCTGCGATGATCACGTGGCTAGCGGTCACGGTTCTGGTTCTGGTTCGGGCTCGGGTTCGGGTTCGGGCTCCGGCTCCGGCTCCGGCTCCGGCTCGGGTTCCGGTTCCTCGGCAGCATTCACGCAATTAACCCACGGGAACGTCAGATCTTCGACGGCCGCGAGCCTGCCCACGAACCTCACTGTCAGGCGCGCCTGCGCCATATCCGAGGAGTTAGAGACTGCGTTTCCGTCCCAGCCACGCATCTCGTAGCTGTACGTGAAATCGCCCGACAGCGGACCCTGCGGCGCAGGCAACGGCCGCAGGCGGTCGCACTGACTATAGGTCACTTGAGCTGGGTAAACCGGCTTCCCTGATAGCGGTTGGACTCGTACGGCCTCTCCACAGAAATCGGTTTCTATTCTCGAGCACCAGCGCGCGTAAATGTCTAGCGCATTGTTGTGTTTGCTACCGGTCGCACTCGAGCTGTACGGGAAAGCCGTGCCGGTGGAAGAGCCTGAAGGAGCACCCACAAAGTAACGAATCTCAAACCAGCCACGCCGTAGATCTTGCAGTGGGCTAAAGGTAGGCGCACTTGTGTCACCGAGAGAGACGGCGCACTTGAGCTCGCCGTCGGTATGGCACTTGGTCCCGACTTCATATCCAGTAGACACGGTCGGCCGTGGCGGGGCTTCTCGGGGGGTGAGCCGCACCTCTGCCGATGCCTCACCAAAGCTTGCGCCGTTACCGTCAGGGTACTTGGCAATCGCACAAACTGAGCGCGTGGTGGACTGGAAGGGGGCGAGTCCGTCGACAGTCACCACCACTTCTTGCGAGTCAGAAACGGTGTGCTGAATGCTACAACTTCCACCCTGGCGCACTCCGACCTGAACGACGGATCCAGGACCGTTTCGCTGCACCGCGACGCTGACGTCCGCGGATTCCAAATTCTCTGAATAGGTGGGGCTACCCACCACCGAGATACCTGGCGCGCCCACTCCGTTAGCCGTAATAGTGGTCGCCTCACCACTAGTGGAGCCGCCGGGCACTGGAGGTAGCTCAAGTCCGGTGACCGGCGTGAGGGTCACCGACTGGGTTGAGTTAGACCCCAGTTCGTAGTCGTTGATCGTCATGGGGCTACCCGTGACCCGGTACTCACGGCTGGCGCCGGTAGCGCTCGTCACCAGGATCAATCGGGTGGTGGAGTCAGGCACGGTCAGCGTGATGTCCACCCGCCCACCCGTATTGCCATGGGGCCGCGGCTTTGCCGACACGTTGGTCAACTGGCTGGGCTGAGCATACGACCACGCGGTAGTCGACACGCCGGTGCGAGACTCGCCCACCGGGTTGACTGCACGGGCAGTGAACTGGCGCTTATCGCCGTTCGTCAGACCCGTGATTTCAGGGCAAGCACCCGACGCGGAACACGTCGCAACCTGCCTGTTGCCGTCATACACAGCGAAACCACTAATCGCGGGGTAAGAACTTCCCCCACCGCCTGGTGTCACGCTCAAGGTGACGCTGCCATCGCTAAATGCCGTTTGGCGCACCTCAGCGGGCGCTACCGGGAAACCTTGGAGATCGAGGCTGATGGTCCCAAGCCGGCCACCCGCACTTACCCGGCCCTGCGCGTCGCGCACCGCAAAGGTCGCTTCGCAGACTCCTCCGGGCGCATCGGCCGTCCACGTGGCACGCACGGTGGTGGAATCCGCCGCCGTAAAGGTGACTGCAGGGCAACCCTGTGCCGCTGTGACAGAAACCAGCTCCAGCGGCGTGCCCGGCAGCGGGTTGACCTCGTTGCCTACGCCCACCACTCGGATGTCACACGAGTTACCGGACCTTTGCGAACACTGCTGAACCACACTCGCGCCCTTAGGCAACACGGATGGTGCGGGGCCCACTTGAAGGGCAAGCGACACTGCGGCAGTTGCCGGATCGGACGGCAAAGAAACAATGGCTGAATCGACTTGCCCGGGTTTCGCGGAATCGAGGGCCTGCACGGTGAGCACCGTCCCGCGGCGAGTCACCTCAAACTGCTCGCCCTGATAGGTGTACGCAAACTCGACTGGACGGCCCGTTGCTCCGGACGGCCACGACACCATCCCAGCGAGGTCGAATGATGCGGTGTCACCTGGCGACACCTCAAGAGACCCGCCTGTGAGTAGCGGCTGGGGGTCCTCGGCAATCACGGTGATAGGAACCGGGAGCAACGTCACGGACTCTTCGCCCACCACCTGTACAGGGACCATGCACGTATCCGTATAGGGATCACCCATGCCGGCGTCATACCTCAGAGTCGTGCCACTTACGAGCACACACTGTGAGTCTGCCCGGTTGCCGGAGGCTTCGACACCGTCGGCGTCGATAGTGATCCGCGCGCCTTCGGGAAGTGCGATAAGCGTCAGCAAATCGAAGGTCACCGACTCTCCCTCGGGCACCTCGGGCGGCACAAAGGGATCGCGCAATGTCACGCGCAAGTCTTCTTTACCCGGTACGCGCAAGAAGCCGTAAGACGTGACTTCTTCACCCGCGTAGCTCGTGCCTACCACTTCGAAGGGAATGAGCCTGCTGACCTCGGGTAGCGGCCCGGAGATCGAGCGGCCACTCGCAGTAAGGTCCTCGGGATTGCCCCACAGCGACATCGTCAGCTCGGCCGCTTCGCCGGATCCCCAGCTGACCTTGTCTGTCAGAACATCCGCACCGGTGGTAAAGGTATCCCGGTTTTCGTTCGTCAGTACCGTGTCATCAATGATCGGAACATCCGCAACCGGCTCACGCACGGCCTTCAAAATGATGCGACCAATAGCCGTGGAACCCGCCGCATTACGAACCGTGTAAACGTACGAGTAACTGCCGGGCTCTTCGCCCACAGACAGTGACACGCGGTTGCCTTCGACCGGTTCCAGGCGTTGCTTCAGGGCCGCGTACTCGCTCGAAGCTGGGTCCGCGTCCGGCTTCACTTCCACAAGTTCGAGCTCTCCACCCGCCAAGTCCAAGTCATTGCCCGTGGGGTCCAAACTCACCCGCCGGTCCGGCCCCACCTGCGCTTGCACATAATCCGAGTATGTGACCGGCCGCGGGTCAACGTTCGCAGCGAGCACGCCAACATTTGCCGTCGCGACCGCAGTCTGCCCACGCGCATCGATGACCGAATAGTTGAACGACACCTGGCCGGCAAAACCTGCCGTCGATGAATACACGATGGCCTGCCCGTCAGATGAGATGCGGGCGGAGCCGGTAGTGGGTTGGGTTTCGATCGCCTGGAGCGCAACCGCGTCGCCGTCAGGGTCCGTTCCCGTTCCATCGAAGGGCAACCGCACTTCGTGGCCCGATGCGACCCGGCCTGACAGGCTGCGCGGCGTAGGCGGCGCGTTCGTGTCGGACGCAAGCACTTCCACCACGACGGTGGCGGTGTCTCGCTGTGCAGGGTAACCAAGCACGTAGGCCGCGTAGTCGATCGTATAAGTCCCAGGCTCATTGGGCGCGAGGTAGCGGATGGTGTTGCGGGCAGGGAACGCGAGTCCAGCGCCCGGGCTTGCCTCAACTGACCCCGCATCGAGGGCAATCACGTTCCCGGCAGGACCAACGTCATTTTGAAGTACGCGGATATCTGCTTGCGTTCCTACTCGAACAGTGATGGCGTCATCAACTGCGAGCGGCGTAGACGGGGCTTCAGAGTCGAGCAAGATGAGGGTCACTTCGCCCGTCACCGTTGCCTGCTCCCGGCCTGAGCCATCGGACACGGTGTATCGCGCGGTTCCCAGCAGTCCCGGCTGGCCTTCAAACGTGTCACCGCTCAGCCTCAGTGCCGCGTGGCCCACGATGTCGGCAGACAACTGAGCACCGTCGGCAGGCTCAGTCTCGAGGTCACTCAGCAGCAATACGTGCCCACCGGGGTTGGTCACTGACGACAACACGTCAACGGTGGCATCTTCGCCCGCACGCACAAAAGCGGTGAGGGGTACGGCAGTGAGCCGCTCTTCTTCCGGGGTGATGACTTTGACGCGAGCCACGGCGCGGACATCTGATAGACCATCTGACACGGTGTAATCGACGGTGTACGAACCAGGCTCGGTCGCGGTGAAGTGGAAGCCGACTACGCCCTGGGCCGTCTGCACTATCGCATCGTCGCTCGTGCTGCTTGAGGAGTCTTTGACCGACAATGGCCCACGCGCGCCCATCACTAGGCCTGCAACATCCACCATGGTGGTCACTCCGGCCGTGACCGTCACTGCCACGTCGTCTGCGCGAAGCTCTGGCTCGCCAACCACGGCGACGGTCAGTACCTTCTCGGTGACGGCACCGTGTGCGTCTGCGACCTTCACGTCGATGGGTACCGCACCGGTTTCAGTAGCCGATGCGTTGGTGTGCTGGAACACCACGTCGCCAGACGGTGATGACGCCACTACACCCGCGGTGGCGCTCGTTGATGCGCTCAACACGTACAAGGGGTCACCCTCGGGGTCGACCCATCCGGACAGCACATCAACTGCGACGGTGCCGCCCGGGGCGACCTGCGGTGATGGCCAGCGGGCTTGACAGTTGTCCACCCCGCACCACACAGGTGGGGAGTTTTCTGAACTGTCTTTCACGGTCAGCGTCACGGTCGCGGGCTCAGACAGTAGCCCTTCGTCGGTGGTGCCATCGGTGATCACGTATGTAAACGAGGCAGTGCCGCTTGCGTTGGGCGACACGTCCACCACTATCGACTGGTCGTCGTCTGCCACGCTGAGCGTCCCAAATTCGGGGTCAAGGCCGGTTGCCATGCCGGGCGCCACAGTGAGGACGTCTTTGTTGGCGTCGTGGTCGTTCAGCAATATCGGAAGTGAGATCTGCCTACCGGCCCTCACCCCAAACGTGTCGTCCACCGCCACTGGTGGGCGGGGGTCGACCACTTGGGTCGCTACCTCTTCATCGTCTTGTGCCGCTTGGACCTCGTCTTCGGCAACCCACTCTTGAGACGAACGCACCAGTTGGCCAGACGGCACTCCCCACACCCAGCCGGAGCGGGTCTCGTTGAGAATCAACCGTGATCCGTTGGACCGCAACTGAGGTACCCGCCGGTCACCTAGCGAGTTGCCGGCATAATCAAGCTGGGTCGTGGTGCCGTTCGACATCCACATGGTTCCTGGTCCTTCACCAGCAGGGAGCCAAGCCCCGGTAATGATTGACGTACCTGGTAAAGGGGCGGGGGCAGCCGGCTGTCCGAGCGCCAGTTCAGTTGAACCATGAACACGAGCGGATGAGGTGCCGTCCAGCTGGACGCTTAAAGCACCAAACTCGTCAGCGAGGATCACCACATCAGACGCGGGCGATGCCACTTGCAGCCGCGCACTCGGAGTGGTGGCGGTCGCCACCGGCTCGGCGACCTCGTCGAGCCACACCAGCCCGGTGCCTTGTTCGAGGAGGGCCCACGAGTCGCCTACCCACGTCAATTGGACGTCGTCACCGGTAGGCCCATCGGGGAGGTGGTGTGTCGCTTCAACTTGGCCCGAAAGCGCATCGGCCACCAGAACCGTCTGGCGAGAAGCGGAGTACGCCCCTACCTTTCCGTCGACAGAAACTGCGACTGCGATCGCACGGAACTGCGGCCGGTCCTCACCTTCTGCAACTTGGACGTCTGCATAAGGGTCGATGACTCGGGGTGCGATAGCTGAGCCGTCCGAAATCGACCCTGCATACACCTCTCCGGTATCGGTGAGGTAAGCAACCAAGTCCCCTGAGTGCACCATCACATCCGTGCCGACAGGGGTCGAGACCGTGGTCTCTGCGCTTGAATCACCAATGTCAGCCGGGCGCGCCACGTCGACCTGCGTCACTGAACTTAAGTTGTTCGAGAAAACCAGCAAGGTGCCGTCGGCCTGGATGATGTCGCTAGGGTCCTCAACCCCTTTGACCGTGTCGACTTCAGACACCACGGTATTGATTCGACCAAAACGTTCGCCGGCGGCCGTCTGCAGCGCCCACACCGCAGGGTCGTCAGCTTGCACTTCGCGCTCGTCAAAACCTGGCGACAGCGCCACGCCCACGATAAGCGCCGTCATCACGGCGGCAATTGCTGCTCGCCGCACATTGCGCCACCGCGCTGCGGTTGCTCGCCCTAGGCCGTCATCCCAGTTCGCCATCAGTTAGGTCCCCACCATTATCAGCACTGTGACCGCCGCTCCAAGGGCCGCGGCGCCCACCACGCTGGCCGTGATCGCTACGGCGCGCCCCACTCGGTTCGCAGCAGCCTCATGACGTGTCACCGTTCCCTGACGCGTGCCGGTCGCCATGTCACGCCGTTGCCGTTTCGATTCCACATAAACAGTTGAGCGTGACGGTTGCGAGATCTCGCCTTCGGGGCGCGACAGCACTGCCGCTTGGGCCCATTCGTCAGTGGGGACATCGAGAGGTGTGGGCATGAGCCCAAGCTCACGCTCAATCTCCTGCAATGCCTCTCCAAAGGCGAGCGCGTTTGGATAGCGATCACCTGGGAGACGGCGCATGCCGCCTTCGAGCACCCGCTCGAGGCTTGGTGGGACGTCGTTACGTCCAGTCGCCGTGTACTTCGCCTTGGAAATACGTTGGCGTAGCTGGTGGTCGTCCCCGCGCCGTCCGTCTGGCAAGTCGAATGGCGCACGTTGCGCCAAGAGGGTGTACACAGTCGCGGCTAGCGCCCAGACTTCTGAGGCGACAGTGCCTGATGTGCGACGCTCGACCACTTCTGGTGCGCTCCATGGCGGCGACATCGCGATGGTCTCGTCTTCGCCGCTTGCGAGCGCCGATGCCACGCCGAAGTCAGACAGCACGGGGTGGCCAAAGGCGGTGACCAGAAGGTTGGACGGTTTGATGTCACGGTGCAGCATTCCCGCGCGGTGCGCGGCTTCGACTGCGCCCGTGATTTTGACGCCGATCGACAACACTTCTGCGACCGACATGCGTTCATTGCGGTAGCGGTTGGTGAGTGACGCGGGGCAGTACTCCACGACCAAGTAGGGGCGACCGTCAGAAGATACGGATGCTTGGTAAACGGTGAGGATTGCCGGGTGGGAAGACAGTGACGCCATCACATCAGCCTCGGCCGCGAGCGCCCGCGCCGCGGCCTCGTCTTCAATGCGGCTGAGCAGCACTTTGACGGCGACCAAACGGTGCGGCATGTCTTGCTGGAACAGAAAGACGTCAGCGAACCCACCGGAGCCGAGGGGTCGGATATACGTGTACCCGGGTAACACTGGGGGACTTAGCGGCTGGCGTCGCGCCACGTCTGTTCCCTCCCTCTCACAACTCGTGCCACCGTGTTGCGGCTCCAAAGCCATGGGATCGGCGTCACTATAGCCGACTGCACCGCACCTCATGGGCCGGTTGCCCCCGGTGTGAGTGCTGCCCCACAGATCGATACTCTACGGTGCGTAACGCATAGTGACACATTCGCGACATGCGGTGCCACACACACCTGTGGCCGTGAGCATCCCCTCAGTATGCTCACGGCCACATATGTGGACCTATAGACCGCACGACTACACCCCTGTCGCGCGGCATTTTTTTCGGCTCGTTTAACCCGAGCCGGCGGTTCACGTGTGTGACACCCAGGGGTCACCAACGAGCGCCTGGGAATCGTCGAGTTTGCCATCTCGACCCCCGTACCTACGGTGAAGTAGGTTCGGTTCGCTAATGCCACAATAGGCATGTAATAAGGGTTGATGGGGGTGAAAGGGTGAAAATCACCCTCTTCTTCACCCTTTCGTCACCCTCTGGGGTGGTCGATGCTCGTCGCGACGGGATTATCGGCCACCACAACTCGGGGCCGCACTAGCAATACAAGTGGCAGGCACATAAGCGCAGGTATGGCGAGCACCACGAACATTCCCACATAGTCGTCGGTGGCGCATGCCATCAGGCCCCACGTGAGCGTTACGCCGGCGAGGGCCGGCCCCGCATGGCTCCAAGCGCAATGATGCGCCGCATGGTGTTAGTCACGGTCAGGTGCGTCGGGACGGGTAAGTAGTCCCCAGGCCACGGCTCGGGCAACCGCTTCGTCTCGGCTAGCGGTGCCAAGTTTGGCGTAAAGGTTACGTAGTTGAGTCTTTATCGTGTTGATCGAAACAAAGCGGTCTTCGGCAATTTCGGCGCGGCTCTGAGAACTCGCGAGCATGACTAGTAGCTCGCGCTCGCTCGCCGTAAGTTCTGGGACGCTTACGGTGGCTGATCGTGAGACCTCACCCAATGCCATCACCATATTGAAGGCGTGTTCCAGGCTTTCTCGGTGGAGCGGAACGTTCTCCGGCGAAGTTGAGGGAAGGGTTGCGAGAGCAGCGGCTCGCTCATCTTCCGTCAACAGTGCTACCGGTAGCCGCACCCCATGGTCGTGAACCAACAGGCTCAGCCGGGCAGCGCTACGGGCCACAAGGTCGCGCTCCCCAGTAGCGTGACCCACAGCTACACCAGCGATATTGGCCATGGCGTGGTGTTGCGGAGTCTGCGCATGTGCGTGTGCTTTGAGACACCAGGCCGTAGCTCGCTCGTGGTCTCCGGTTGCAACAGTCGTCAGTGCTGCCGTGGCGTAGCGAACTGGATTGGGCTTCTCGTTTGCTCGGGTGCGGGGTGTTTCTCGCACTGCGCCTACTACCAGGCCTAGCAGGTGGGACAAACTATCCATACGGGCGCGGGTAAATGGCAGCGTCGTCTTACCCTCACGGTCAGCGCGCACGGTTTGCACCGCGAACTCGGCCTCGTGTATGCGCCCCAACCATGCGAGTGCGAGTGCTCGCACCTCCAACATGAAACCCCAGAACTCGATTGAGTCCACATGGTCGTCGAGTGCCTCGATGCACGCAAGGGCGAGAGCCGGTTCGCCTGAATGTAGGTGCACCCATCCTCGCGCAATCAAGTGCGGCGCCTCCATGTAGCCATCTCGCCATGTGTCAGGCCACGCATCAGGATCAATTCTTGCGAGGTATTTTTCGGCGGCCTTGACCTCTCCGTCGAGTACTTGCACGAGGGCCATGCCGGCGACGGCAACGTTCACATATTGGTAGGCCTTGGCCCGGATGGCAGCCGATTCGAGCCGGTGGAACGCGTCTTTCGCTTCTTCCACCATGTCAGCACTCATGAGCCCCAGCGCCGCCTGGTACATCGCGCGGACCATCATGATGGTCATGCGTTGACCGGTGCCGTTGCTGGCGCCGGAGCCATCGTCGGGGCCAGACTCGATGACCTCGAGGCACCGTCGCGCACGGTCGACCATGAGTTGCTCACGCCCCAGCATGCGCCAGGTCAGGCTCTCAAGGCCTAACCGGATTGCCTGCTCATCGGAAGGGGTCCTGGATGATTTGAGGCGGCCCATCACAGACGCAGACAAGAAGTATTCGGCTGCCCGTGCCTGGGATGCTGACGACGCGTTTAACTGAAGCGCGCGCACTAACGCGAGCAGCGGGTGCTGATGCACGCGGTGAGCGGGGACCCGCTCGAGCCACTCTGCTGGAACCGGCCCGTCTGCGCTGAGGGGATACACGTGGATGAGTGTGCGTTCAACCAAAGCGAGATCATCTGCGTCGATGGCTTCTCGCATCGCTCCCAGAGGGTCCTTAGCGACCTCTAGCAACCACGCCGCCGTAATGCTGCGTGCACGCCGTGCGGCGCGGGGATGGTTACGAATCAAATCAGCAGACGCTACCGACCGCAACAGCTCACTCGCGCGGAATGCCCGGCCGGCGTGTGGCAACGTCGTCCACTGCCCCAGCCCTGCCCGTGCTAACTCGTTCAGGGTTTCTTCCGCTTTAGCGTCGCCACTGAGTTCTCGAGCAAGGTCAGGGGTGACAGCTGGGGCAAAGGCCGTGAGCCCCAAGAAAGTCCACCGCTTCTCGTCGACCCCTTCTCCCAAGAGGTCTCTACGCACCATCGCGGTCACTTCAGAACCAATGTCCCGCTCAGCAATAGCCCTGAGGTCGATCTCCGCAGATTCCGTGAGCACCAATAAGTAGCGCAAATCACTGGCCGACTGGCCGACGGTAGCCCGAGCGAGCATGGTTGCGGTTTCGTCATCCACGTGTCGGTCGTGGTGCGCAATGATGGCCGTGGCCTCTTCTTCAGTGAGGGCCAAGGCCGCGTCATCAATGACGACGGTCTCGATGGCAGCCCGGGTGCCGGGTCCACCGAACGCCTCGTGGGATCTCCCCATCGCAATGCATCGGAGTTGAGGCACCGCACGTAGCAGTCCAACTAACTCGGTGGCCCACACGTAAACCTCGGGCTCAGCATCAACTGGCAATCCATCAAGAACCAGTAGGACGGGGGCGTCTTGAGCTGCGATGGCCCGCTGCAACACTCGCGGGCCTTGGTCGCGGCGCTCGGCGATCACAATCATGTCTCGCGCTGCGTGCATCTCGCTGACCAGACCGGCGTCGCCAAAAGCCTCCAGTATGCGCAGCCACGGGCTCTCGTCATGGCGCCATATCGACGCCAGGTCTATCCACACCACTCGCTCGTCGGTGCTGTCGTTATTCACCCAATGAGCAACCAACGCTGTCTTGCCGCGCCCACCCATGCCGCTCAGCACAGTCAAGGGTGCTCGCCGGTCAAGTATCTCCGTGAGGCGGGGCCGGTCAATGAGACCCGGCGGCAGGCGAGGCACACCAAAACTGGCTCGTGCGTCGATGTGGCCTGCCATGGTCACCTCCGCCTTTCTTACGCCAGTCAGCGCCACCACGTAACATCGCGGCCGCGATGCCAACCATGGTGGAATTTCACCTTAACTGACGTAAGCGGGATAGTTCGCTCCAACGTGACGCGTTCGCGCACCAGGTGTGACGCAGGTTACTCGTAAGCCTCAAGCGGCGGGCAAGTGCACGCTAGATTCCGGTCACCATAAACATTGTCAATACGCGACACTGGCGACCAGTACTTGTCTTGGCGAAGGCTCGGCACCGGGAATGCCGCCTGTTCCCGTGAATAGGCACGCTTCCAAATGTCGCTCACCACCGCATCGGCCGTATGGGGCGCATGCCGGAGTGCAGATTTCTCTACCGCAATCTCGCCCCGCTCGATCGCTGCAATTTCTTCGCGGATCACCAGCATGGCGTCAATAAAGCGATCAATCTCGTCCAAGTCTTCAGACTCTGTGGGCTCGACCATAAGCGTGCCTGGAACCGGGAACGACATCGTGGGGGCGTGGAATCCGAAGTCGATAAGGCGCTTGGCGATATCTTCTGCCGTCACTCCCGTGGCCTTAGTGAGTGGGCGCACGTCAAGAATGCACTCGTGTGCCACCAGACCGTTGGGGCCGCGGTACAACACCGGGAAGGCATCGTCCAGGCGGGTCGCAATATAGTTGGCGGCAAGCACCGCAGTCTTGGTCGCTTGCTGAAGACCCTCATGACCCATCAGCGCAATATAAGCCCAGGTAATCGGCAAAATGCCCGCTGACCCATAAGGTGCGGCACTCACCGGAGCACCGCGTCGACGTAGTTCGTCAGGACGCTGAATAGTTTGGCGCAAGGCCGGCAGGTACTTCACCAGGTGCTCAGCCACGGCAACCGGCCCCACGCCGGGCCCACCGCCGCCGTGCGGAATGCAGAAGGTCTTGTGCAGGTTCAGGTGCGACACGTCGCCACCAAAGTGGCCCGGCTTAGCGATCCCTACAAGTGCGTTGAGGTTTGCTCCGTCGATGTACACCTGGCCACCCGCATCGTGCACCGCTGCGCACACATCGCCCACATGCGCCTCGTACACACCGTGCGTCGATGGATACGTGATCATCATGCACGCGACCCGGCCTTCGTTAGCCGCAAGCTTGGCGTTCAAGTCCTCCAAGTCGATCTCGCCCTGATCAGTAGTGTCAACCACGACCACGCGCAGCCCCGCAAGCACCGCTGACGCAGCATTAGTGCCGTGGGCCGATGCGGGGATCAGGCACACATCGCGCTCACTATTGCCCTGCTCACGGTGGTAGGCGCGAATAGCGAGCAGTCCCGCATACTCACCTTGCGCACCAGAGTTGGGCTGAACAGATACAGCCGCGTAGCCAGTAATTTCGGCAAGCCAGCCCTCAAGCTGCGCAATCATGTCGCGGTAACCCGACGTTTGGTCTGACGGCGCGAAGGGGTGAATACGCGCGAATCCTGGCCAGCTGATAGGGGCCATCTCCACGGCAGCGTTGAGCTTCATGGTGCACGAGCCCAGCGGAATCATGGTGCGGTCCAGAGCAAGGTCACGGTCAGCCAACTTGCGCATGTAACGCATGAGCGACGTTTCGGAGCGGTACCGGTGGAACACGGGGTGGGTCAGGTACTCGCTTGTGCGCCGCTGACTGCGCGGGATGGCAACACGGGGTGCGGTGTAGACCGCGTGACGCTTCACCGCCGTCACGGCCTCGACCAGGTGGTCCAAAATATCCAGGCTCGTGACCTCGTCACACGCCATCGCCACGTGGCTCTCGTCAACGCGACGCAGGTTGATACCCACGGCGGCCGCACGCGCGAGCACCGAATCGGCGCCCCCTGGGACCTCAACCACCACCGTGTCAAAGAAGTGTTCGTGCACAACCTTTACGCCTGCCGCAGTCAGCGCATCGGCCAATGTCACCGCCGTGGCGTGCACCTGCTGGGCGATCGCGCGAAGTCCCTCGGGCCCGTGGTGGACGGCATAGAAACCAGAGACCACCGCAAGGAGTGCCTGTGCGGTGCAAATGTTCGAGGTCGCGCGGTCACGGCGAATGTGTTGCTCACGGGTTTGCAATGCGAGCCGGTAAGCGGTGCGGCCGTCAGCGTCGACACTCACTCCCACCAAGCGGCCCGGAAGCTGGCGAGCGAGGTCTTCGCGCACAGCCATAAAGCCCGCGTGCGGCCCTCCAAAGAACAGCGGCACACCAAAACGCTGAGCCGATCCCACAGCGATGTCAGCGCCCAACTCACCAGGAGCCTTGATCATCGTGAGCGACAGCAAGTCTGCTGCCATGGTGACCAGCCCGCCTGCTTGGTGCGCGGCAGCGATGACGTTCTGTAGGTCTCGCAGCACACCAGTCACACCCGGTTGTTGCAACACGAGACCCACGAGGTCTTCAGGCGGCGTCCAGTCTTCACTGATCTCCTGGACCTCAAGCCGGAGCCCCACCGCCTCAGCGTGGGCCTCCACTACCGCGATGGTCTGAGGCAAGCACTCGGCGTCCAACACCGTCACGCCGTCGTCGCGGCCCTTGACCGCGCGCCGCATCAGTAGCACCGCCTCAGACACCGCGGTCGCCTCGTCTAAAAGTGACGCTCCGCTCACAGGCAGTGCAGTGAGATCAGACACCATGGTCTGGAAGTTCAGAAGCGCCTCAAGACGGCCTTGCGAAATCTCTGCCTGATACGGCGTATATGCCGTGTACCAAGCGGGGTTCTCGAGCACATTCCGCTTGATCACCATCGGCGTGATCGTGTCGAAGTAACCCTGCCCAATCATTTGGGTGTTGACCTGGTTGCGTTGCGCGAACGCCTGGAGCGCATCGAGAGTCGCGTTCTCCGTGAGCGGGTCGGGCAGCACTAGGACGTCGTCTTGCCGAATCGACTCCGGCACAGCGGCCTCTGCCAGGACAGCGAGAGACGGATGGCCGACCACCGCCAGCATGGTTTCAATGGCGGAGTCGTCGGGTCCGATGTGGCGATCAGCGAAGGAGGTCACGGGCCCATTGTGACGCAAAGGACCCCCGGATAACAGGGGTGCGCGCGGGGTCACCCCAAAACAGCGTAGGAACTCGGGTGTTACGCGCCGTTGATATGCCACGATATGGACACAGGGAGGGCACATGGAAGTGATGCTGGCCGCACTCATGGGATTGCTCGTGGGTGGCGCGTCTACACGCAGTCACCCCAGCGTGAACCCCGGGCCCGCCTTTGGGGCACTCGTTGGCCTGGTGGCGGGGCTACTAGGTCGCGCATGGTTTGAGCCGTCGCTCACTCCTATGCTCGCGGACCAAGAGTTGGCCGGTGCGGTCGCCGGAGCAACTATCGGGGGACTCTTGTTGGCGCCCCTCATGGGAATCGCGGTCAAGGCACTCAGGCGCTTGTGGGTAGCCCGATCTGCCAGCCGGCCTGCGAGCGACGACTAGCCTTGAGTCTTGTGAAGCTCGTCGTACAGATCCCGTGCCTCAACGAAGAGGCGACCCTCGGCCAGGTGCTCGAGTCGATCCCCACCAGCATCGACGGTGTGGACGACATCGAAGTGATTGTCATCGACGACGGCTCGACCGACCGCACGGCACAGATCGCTCGCGAGCACGGCGCGCACGTGATCCACCACGCGAGCACCATGGGGCTTGCCCAAGCGTTCCGCGACGGCATCGACTACGCCCTGGCACGCGGCGCCGACATTGTGGTCAACACCGACGGGGACAACCAGTACCCCCAAGAACGCATTGGCGACCTCGTGGCTCCAATTGTGGCGGGCCGAGCCGAGATCGTGATTGGCGACCGCCAAACACACACAATCGCGCACTTCTCGCCCTTCAAAAAAGTGATGCAACGGTTTGGCTCGTGGGTAGTGAACCGGGCCGCCGGCACCCGTTTGCCCGATGCGGCCTCTGGGTTTCGCGCCTACTCCCGCTATTCGCTGTACCGGCTCAACATCGTGACGCGCTTTAGCTACACCATGGAAACCATCATTCAGGCGGGAAATAAACGTCTCGCGATCGAGTCCGTTCCAGTCACCACCAACGCTAAGACCCGTGAGTCGCGCCTGTTCAAGAACGTCGGCGAGCACATGCTCAAGTCTGCGCAGGCAATCGTGCGCTCATCGATCATGTTCCGCCCGTGGACTGTATTTGCGTCGCTGGCGACAGTGTTTGGGCTCATTGGGATGGTGCCATTCGTCAGGTTCGCGGTATTGCGGGCGCTCGGGAGCGACGGCAGCCACATTCAGTCGCTGATCTTTGGCGCAATCATGCTGGTTGGCGCCGGCTTGGCACTTGCACTCGGAATCCTCTCCGACTTGCTGCGCACCAACCGGATACTCAACGAACAGACGCTGGAACGCCTCAAGGAGCAGCAATACGGCCCGGCGGTGTCACCCCTACGCCATCTCCCCACCGCCGATCCCCCGGCCGCGCCCCCCACGCCCTAACTCGCGTTCTGCTGCGGCGTCTCCCGCGCATCGGCCGCCTGCAGTGTCCCGGTGCGCCCTCCTCAGCCGCGCCGTGCCGCGCCACCCCTCAGCCCTCGCCCTCAGTCCTCCTCCGCGCCACCCCTCCTAAGCCGCGCCGTGCCACCCCTCAGCCCTTGCGCCCACACCCGGCCCGCCCCTTCTCTCGCTGCGGGGACCTGAGTGCAATCTCCGGCTCGTTTCTGACACGCATGTCCCCCCAGCACGCAGGG
>CAZHTO010000004.1:30450-37271 GCA_964535845.1 uncultured Demequinaceae bacterium
AAATGTACGCGTTTGCATGACTGGAACATGAACTTCACCACAGAGTTTCACGAGGGGGTGCGCGGACCCCTAGATTGTGTGGTGTGAACGAGATCGCAACTCCCATCGCCGCGCGCGAGCACACCGTCGAAAGCTTTACTCGCGAGTTCCTACGCGAAGTGAACTTTGGCCAAGGTGTGGACCTTGACCGAGCCTCCCAGAACGACGTATACCTGGCGCTCGCACGTACCGTGCGCCACTACCTGATGACCGCATGGCTCGAGACGCTACGCCGCCAAGAACGCGAGCAAGCGAAGTCGGTCGCGTACCTGTCGGCCGAATACCTGCTGGGCCCCCAGCTCGAGAATGCGACACTCTCCGCGAATCTCGACGACATTGCCCGTGAGTCCCTCACGAACCTGGGGCTCGACTTCGATGAGTTGAGCGCCCAAGAGATCGAGCCCGGGCTGGGCAACGGCGGCTTAGGCCGGCTCGCTGCCTGCTTTGTGGACTCGCTCGCAACGCTCGACGTGCCCTCGATTGGTTACGGCATTCGCTACGAGTTCGGCATTTTCCGCCAGACCTTTGTGGATGGCGAACAGGTAGAAAAGCCCGACAACTGGCTACGCCTAGGGTCTCCGTGGGAACTGCCTCACCCCGAGCACGCAGTCGAGGTCGCCTTCGGTGGCCACACCAGCAAGCCCCCAGCCGGCGCCCCCGACGGTGCCCGCACGTGGGAGCCCGCCTGGCGCGTCACCGCAGTGCCCTACAACTACATGGTTCCCGGCTATCGCAATGGCCGCGTCAACACGCTCCGCCTATGGAGCGCGCGGGCCACGAGCGAGTTTGACCTACAGATCTTTAACGCCGGCGACTATGCCGAGGCGGTGCGTGCACGCACGTTCGCAGAGAACATCTCGAAGGTGCTGTACCCGGAGGACTCGACGCCCCAGGGCAAGGAACTACGTCTGCAACAGCAGTACTTCTTTGTGGCCGCCTCGCTACGTGACTTCCTCGAACACGTACTCCCAGAGGGCTATGACCTCACCAACCTGCCCAACCGTGTGACGTGGCAGCTCAACGACACCCACCCTGTGATCGCTGTGCCTGAACTCATGCGCCTGCTCGTCGACGAGCGTGGCTGGCAGTGGGACGACGCATGGAAGCTCACGCAGCAAGTGTTCGCGTACACATGCCACACCCTGTTGCCCGAGGCTCTCGAAGTGTGGCCCGTGTCCCTGCTCGGATCGCTGCTACCCCGCCACCTCGAGATCATCTACCGCATTAACGAAGAGTTCCTCGACGAGGTGGCCCAAACCTTCCCTGGCGACGAGCTACGGATTCGCCGCATGTCGATCATCGCCGAAGAGCCCGAGCGGGCCGTGCGTATGGCCCACCTCGCCACGGTTGCCGGCTTCAAGGTCAACGGCGTGGCAGAACTGCACTCCCAGTTGCTGCGCGACAAAGTGCTGCACGACTTCGCTGAGATGTGGCCCCACAAGTTCACCAACGTCACCAACGGCGTGACGCCGCGGCGGTTCGTCAAGCTGACCAACCCCGCGCTCAGCGACCTCATTACCGAGTCAATTGGCGACGGCTGGATCACCGACCTCGAGCAGCTACGTGGCCTCGAGCCGCTCGCAGACGATGCGGAGTTCCGCCGTCGCTTTCGCGAGATCAAAGCCCACAACAAGGGCCGCTTTGCCGACGTGCTCCGCGAGCGCGACGGGATTGAGATCGCAGGCGATGCGATGGTCGATGCGATGGTCAAGCGCCTGCACGAGTACAAGCGCCAGTCGCTCAAGCTCCTTCACATTGTGTCGCTGTATGAGGGCATTACCTCGGGCCGCGTGCCGCTCGAGTCGGTCACGCCGCGCACGTTTGTGTTTGGTGCGAAGGCGGCGCCCGGTTACGTACGGGCAAAAGAAACGATCGCGCTGATCAATGCTGTGGGCGCCACCATTAACGCCGATGCGTCCCTCAAGGGCCGCTTGAAAGTCGCCTTCCCTGCGAATTACAACGTGACGCTGGCTGAGACGCTGATCCCTGCCGCTGACTTGTCGGAACAGATTTCATTGGCCGGCAAAGAGGCCTCGGGCACGGGCAACATGAAGTTTGCGCTCAGTGGCGCGCTCACCATCGGTACTGACGATGGTGCGAACGTTGAGATCCGCAAACTTGTGGGCGACGACAACTTCTTCTTGTTCGGCATGAACGAGCCACAAGCTGCGCAGCGTCAGGCAGCCGGCTACGATCCCGGGGCCGTTTATGAGTCTGATCCCGAGCTGAAGGCCGCACTCGACATGATCGCGTCTGGCGCATTCACCGGTGGCGACCGCGGCGGAGCCGTGTCCTCGATCTTTGCGAGCCTCACTGAACGCGACCGGTTTATGGCACTGGCCGACTTCCGCTCGTACATGGATGCGCAACACCGCGCCGAGCAGCTTTACGCGGACCACGAGGCATGGTCGCGCGCGGCGGTGCTCAATGTCGCGCGCACGGGCTTCTTCAGTTCCGACCGTTCCATCAGTGACTACCTGACGCGCATTTGGCGGGCCTAACTCCGGCACTTTCGTATATGTCCCTTTAGGGCTACTATCGAAAAGCCAACACGGGGAGCTCGGGGCAACCGAGCTGAGAGGACGGCCATATGGCGCCGTCGACCCGAAAACTTGACCTGGGTAATGCCAGCGTAAGGATGTGCCTGAGGCGCAATGTTGAGCGGGAACTCATGAGTGTTCGCGTTTCATCACGTGTTGTCTTGCAGGCCGGCGCGCGGTCACATTCGCGCGCCCCGGGCGCTCGGCTGACCCTATGGTCTCAAAACCCAAGGAGTCACCTTGATCGCCGAGATTCAAGTCTCACCACGGCCCGCTGGAACCACTGACGACCGCTACCAGTACGTTGACGCTGCTATCGCAGTCATCGAAGCCTCGGGCTTGTCGTACGAGGTAGGCGCCCTGGGCACCACTGTCGAGGGGCCGCCTGCCGACATTTGGTCTGTGCTCCGCGCAGTCCACGAAGCCACCCTCCACGCGGGCGCCGAAGGCTGCATGTCGATCATCAAGGTCGCGAGCGCCGCCGGTGACTCAGGGCCTTCCATTGACGATTTGGTGAGCAAGCACCGCGCGTGACATCACGCTTGCGCGCAGCCGTCATAGGCACCGCGACAGTCATCGTGCTGCTCGCTATGTGGGAAGGCGCCGTACACGTATGGGACATCGCTCCGTTTGTGCTCCCTGCGCCTTCCCACATAGCGGCGACCGCCGTTGACACGAGTGCACTGCTGGGCCCACATGTGGCGACCACGGCAACCGAAGCAGTGCTGGGACTGATTCTTGGCGCCCTCGCGGGCTGGTTGCTTGCCATCGCGGTGGCTTCGGTGCCGACGGTGGGTCAGATCGCACATCCCCTGGTGCTACTGAGCCAAACCATTCCCACTGTGGTGCTGGCACCGCTCATGATTCTGTGGGCTGGCTTTGGGCTCACGTCCAAGGTGGTGCTCGTTGCGCTCACCGTGTTCTTCCCTGTGCTCGTGGCCGCAACGGCCGCGATACGGGAAGTGGACGACGAACACGCAGATATGGTCACCGGCTTGGGCGGAACCCGGCGTCAACAGTTGTGGCTGGTGCGACTTCCGGCCTCTGTTCCCGGCGCGCTCGCGGGGCTCCGTATTGCTGCCACCTACGCCGTGGGGGCGGCCGTTGTCGCTGAGTATTTGGCAGGCCAGTCGGGCATTGGTGTGTTCATTCAGCGCTCGCGCAAGGCCTATGCAGTCGACCAGATCTTTGTGGGCATTGTGCTCATTGCGCTACTCACCGGGGTGTTCGTGCTCGCCATCGTGGCGCTCAGACGAATGCTCACCCCCTGGCACACCGCCTACGCGCGGCCGTGACCTCGCGCGCTCCCTTCCCCTCATCTGAACCTCAAGGAGAACTTTATGACTTCACGTTACTTACCCCCAGCATCGGCCGCCTTTGCACTTCTCGCCGCGACCACCGTTGCCGCATGTGCCGCGCCAGCCGATGCGAGCGGGCCCGGAGATGCTGCACTGACCCCCGTCACAGTCGTGCTGGATTGGACGCCCAACACCAACCACAATGGCCTCTACCTTGCGCTTGAAAACGGCTGGTACGAAGAGGCTGGACTCGACGTCACGGTGATCGAACCTGGCGAGACCTCCGGCCTGCAGTTAGTCGCCGCTGGCCAAGCCGACTTCGCCTACTCGGTGGCAGAGAGCCTGCTACCCGCCAGGGCCGCAGGTGCGGACGTCGTGTCCATTGCGACCGTCATCGAGAACAACACCTCGTCGCTGATATCTCTCGCAGACGACGAGATCACGCGCCCCCGCGATCTTGAAGGTAAACGCTACGGCTCGTACGGCTCAGAGCTCGAGCACGCCATCATTTCGAGCCTGGTCGCATGCGACGGCGGCGACCCAGACCTCGTCGAGCACTCGCCCCTAGTGAGTGACGACTTTCGCATTGGCCTCACCGAAGATCACTTTGATGTGGCGTGGGTGTTCGATGCGTGGGACACCATTCGCCTGGGCGACATCGACAAGTTGGACGTCGACACGATCGCTTTTCGCGACTGGACCGACTGCATCCCCAATTGGTACACGCCGCTTCTCGCGACCTCGACCGGCACCATCGCCGAGTCTCCCGATACGGTTCAGACGTTTGTCGAGGCGACAGCGCGTGGTTACACAGAGGCGATGAAAGACCCACAAGCAGCGGCCGATGCGCTACTCGCCGCAGTTCCGGAACTAGACCGGGAACTGGTGGAGGCTTCCAGCATGTGGCTCGCGAGCCGCTACGCACCTTTGCCTGAGGTGTGGGGCGTGCAAGACGCGGGCACGTGGGAACGGTTTGGCGCTTGGCTCACCGATGGCGACATGCTTGACGACGACTTTGACGTGGAGCTCGCCTGGACCAATGACTTCTTCCCTGGGCCGGCATGACCCTGATTGATCACACTGTTCGCTCCGGGAGCCGCACGGGCGGGGTGTCCCCGGTGCTCGCGGTGCGGAACTTGTCGATCACGTTCCCGCCGGTCCTTAAGGGCCGGCGGGTGCGCGGTGCGGCGGCCGCTGCGCAGCCGGTAAAGGTACTCGACAACGTGAGCCTCGAGGTGGCTCCAGGTGAGTTCGTCGCAGTGCTCGGGCCTTCAGGTTGCGGCAAGTCCACCCTGCTACGGGCAATGGGCGGCCTGCTCGATGCGCGCGCACGCCTCACCGGCGACGTCACGGTGCCGCGCTTGGCAGACGGCACCCGTGCGACGGCCTGGATGCCGCAACGGGACGGGCTGTTGCCATGGCGCCGGGCGCTGTCCAATGCGATGGTGGGCGCGATTGCTGCCGGCGTGCCCCGTGACCGGGCGCTCCCCCGGGCGCGCGCGTTGTTCGAAGACTTTGGGCTCGCCGGCTTTGAAGAGGCGTGGCCCCATGAACTCTCGGGCGGCATGCGCCAGCGGCTCGCGCTGCTACGCACGTGCTTAACCGAACGGCCAGTGCTGTTGCTCGATGAGCCTTTTGGCGCGCTCGACCCCATGACCCGTCGCCGCATGAACTCCTGGCTCGCATCGCTGAGTCTCACTAGCGGGGCGGGATCGACGACCGAGCCAACAGCCGCGCGCGCGATCGTGCTGGTCACGCACGATGTCGACGAGGCAATCGCGTTGGCGGACCGCATTGTGGTGCTCTCTGGCCGGCCTGGGCGCGTGGTGCACCAGCTGCAGGCGGCAGGGTCCGACCGCTACGACCGCATGGCTCTGTTGGAGGCACTCGACTCATGACAGGCATTTACGGCCGATGCGCGGGCTGAGATTAGCGAGACGCGCGCCCGCGTAGGCGGTCGAGTTGGCGGCGCTCGCGTTTAGTGGGCCGGCCAGCCCCACGGTCGCGCACGGCAACAGGCGCGGGCCGCTCGGCACGCGGCGGCAGCGGCGCGCTGTGGTCGAAGTACGCCATTTGCGCTACCGGCGCGCCCACGCGCTTCACCAGGATCTCGCGCACCACCAAAATCCGTTCACGTTCACCACCGCGTACCTCGACCCGGTCGCCAATGCGCACGGGCGTTGCGGGCTTGGCGCGGTCACCATTGATGCGCACATGCCCAGCGCGGCATGCCGCTGTCGCTTGCGTGCGGGTCTTGGTGATCCGCACCGCCCAAATCCACGCGTCTACTCGCGCACTGCTCTTAGCCACAGACCGAGCCTACGTGCGTGCCGTGGTGCCAGGCGCATCGGCCGGGCTTAATCTGACGTTCATGGATACGGATCTGGTGTTCCAGGCGTTTGGTTGGATCGGCTCGATTTTGGTCGTGTGGTCGCTCATGGTCGCGCGCGTGCTGCGGTTTAGGTGGATGAACTTGGCCGGCGCTGCGATCGCGACTGTGTATAACGCGATCATCGAAATATGGCCGTTCGCATTCATGAACCTCGCGATCACTCTCATCGATATTTACTGGCTGTGGCGGCTGTACCGCGAGGCCCGCAACACAGGGACGTATCGCGTACTGCCCGTGCACGGCACCGATGCCTACGTCCACGAGGTCCTGCGCATTCACGCGGACGATATCGCCGAGCACGCGCCCGGTTTCACTGCCACGACGGCCGATGCGCGGGCCACCTTTTTGATTACGCGCGGCGACGAGGCTGTGGGGATAGTTGCGGTACGCGACCAGGGCGAGGGGCTGGGGCGCGTGGAGCTGGACTGGGTCAAGGAGCGCTTTCGCGACTTCAGTCCAGGCGAGTTTGTGTACCGCGAATCACAGGTGCTTGCCGATGCGGGCTTTGAACGCCTCGAAGTAGTGCCGCACGAGGCCACGGACACTGCGTAC
>CAZHTO010000005.1:0-23465 GCA_964535845.1 uncultured Demequinaceae bacterium
CCCGCAACCATGGTGAGGCCGCCGTGCGGCGCGCATGCTACGCCGCAGACCGCACCGGCCACATGATTTTGCAGACGCTATACCAACAGTGCGTCAAGCAAAACGTCGAGTTTTACAACGAGTTCTATGTGCTCGACCTCATTCTCGACTCAGACCCACAGGCAACCGCAGAGGGCGAGGACGTCTCGGTCGCTGGAGTAGTGGCATACGAGTTGGCTACGGGCGAGGTTCACACGTTCCGCGCCAAGTCCGTCGTGTTCGCCACCGGCGGTGCGGGCAAGGTCTTTAAGACCACGTCCAACGCGCACACCTTGACTGGTGACGGTATGGCAATTGCCTACCGGGCAGGGCTCCCGCTCGAAGACATGGAGTTCTTCCAGTTCCACCCCACCGGCCTTGCAGGGCTAGGCATTTTGCTGTCCGAAGCCGCGCGTGGTGAAGGCGGGATTCTGCGCAACTCTGAGGGCGAACGCTTTATGGAGCGGTACGCACCCACCATTAAGGACCTGGCCCCGCGTGACATGGTGGCGCGAGCAATGGCCAACGAGGTGCGTGAAGGCCGGGGCGCCGGGCCAAACAAGGACTACGTGCTCCTTGACCTCACCCACTTGGAGCCCGCGCACATTGACGCGAAACTACCTGACATCACCGAGTTCGCGCGCACCTACCTAGGCGTTGAGCCCTACACCGAGCCCGTGCCGGTGTTCCCCACCGCTCACTACGCCATGGGTGGCATCCCCACCAACGTCAATGCAGAGGTGTTACGCAACAACACCGACGTGGTCAAGGGCCTATACGCGGCCGGTGAGTGCGCATGCGTATCCGTGCACGGCGCCAACCGCCTGGGCACCAACTCGCTTCTCGACATCAACGTCTTTGGACGCCGCGCCGGCATCGCTGCCGCTGAGTATGCGCTCACTGCCGAGGCACCGACGCTTCCGGCCGATGCGGCTGTTGGGGTCGAAAGTGTCGTCGCCCAGTTGCGTGGCACAGTGGGTGGCGACGGTACCGAGCGGGTCGCACAGATTCGTAAGGAACTCCAGGAGACCATGGACATGAACGTCCAGGTGTTCCGCACGGAAGAGTCACTTGCCGAGGCTGCGGGCGTGGTGAAAGACTTGCGCGAGCGCTTTGACTCCATCGCAATCCACGACCGTGGCAAGCGTTTCAACACGGACCTTCTCGAAGCCATCGAGCTGGGCTTTCTGCTCGAGCTCGCCGAGGTTGTCATTGCTGGAGCCGACGCCCGTAAGGAAAGCCGCGGCGGCCACTACCGCGAAGACTTCCCCACGCGCGACGACGAAAACTACTTAGTTCACACCATGGCGTATGCCAAGCCCGAAGGTATCGAGCTGGGCTGGAAGCCCGTGGTCATCACCAAGTACCCGCCTATGGAGCGCAAGTACTGAGTGTCTGGAGGACGCGACTATGACTGCCACAGCTGAAAAGACTGACGAGGTGGGCGCAATCCCCACCATGACCGTCACGCTACGCATTTTGCGCCATGACCCCGAGGGCTTGAATGGCCGCGAGGCCGGTAGCGAGTACTGGGAAGAGTTCGAGGTCGTAGCTCACGCCACCGACCGGGTGCTGGATGCCTTGCACCAGATCAAGTGGGAGCAAGACGGCTCGCTCGCGTTCCGTCGCTCGTGTGCTCACGGGATTTGTGGCTCAGACGCCATGCGCATCAACGCCAAGAACCGGCTCGCATGCAAGACATTGCTCAAGGACCTCAACCCCGCACGCCCCATCACGGTCGAGCCCATCAAGGGCTTGCCCGTCGAGAAGGACCTGATTGTCGACATGGAGCCATTCTTTGCTTCATATCGCGAGATCATGCCGTTCCTCATGACGTCGGGCCCCACGCCTGAGCGCGAGCGGCTGCAGTCGCCCGAGGAGCGCGAGCGCTTTGACGACACCACCAAGTGCATTATGTGTGCCGCGTGCACCACGGCGTGCCCCGTGTTCTGGACCGATGGGCAATACTTTGGCCCGCAGGCGATCGTGGGCGCGCACCGGTTCATTTTCGACTCGCGCGACGAGGGCGAGTGGGACCGGCTCGAGATTCTGAACGACCAGGCTGGCGTGTGGAAGTGCCGCACGGCGTTCAACTGCACCGAGGCCTGCCCGCGTGGCATCGAGGTCACCAAGGCGATCTCCGAGGTGAAGAAGGCGCTGACCTCAGGCAAGGTCTAACTCGCCCTCCCTGCGCTACCCTCCCGCTGCCCCACCCCCTGTAGGAAGTTCAGGACTCACTTTCGGCCGTTCCCGCGCCCTGCAGGAAACTCAGGACTCACTGTGCGATGCCCACGCCGCCCTGCCCTGCGCAACCCCCTGTAGGAAGCTCAGGACTCATTCTGCGCTGTCCCACGCCGCCCTGCCCTGCGCAACCCCCTGTAGGAAGCTCAGGACTCACTTTCGGCCGCTCGCGCGCCCTGTAGGAAACTCAGGACTCATTCTGCGCCGTGAGTCCAAACGCTGGGAATGTGGGACCTCGCATGGGCCGGGCCCTCATCTCCCCAATGAAACTCCGGGGTTCAGGGCAAATGAGTCCTGACGTTCCTACCCGATGCGATTTGCCTCAAAAATGAGTCCTGACGTTCCTACAGGAGGAGGGGAAGGGGGAAAGGAGGGCGGCGCAGGGAGGGGACGGGGGGGGGGAAGGATGAGGGAGGGGAGGGTGAGGGAGGGAGAAGTGGGGAGGAGGGGAGCTAGTCTTTGCCGCGCACGCGCGCGATCCCCTTAGTAGTGGTGACACCACCAGAATCCCTACGCGCGGGCGAGTCGAGCTCCTCGACGGCGACTCCCTGGAGACCCTCCGCTTTGATGCCGAGCCACGCTGATCCAATGAGCAGAATCCGTGCGGTGAAGTCCACGAACACCAAGAGCGCGATGACGGCCGCAAACGGGGCCAGCACCGCATTGTCTGCAGATGAGCCTACGAAATAGCCTGACCCCTGCTGTAGAACAGTAAAGGCAACCGCGGCAACTGCCACTGTGAAAACGAGGGTCTTCTTGCGCACCTGTGCTCCGCCAAGCACCACGAACACGAGCGCGATGAACAGTGCGTTGACGAGCAGCCCAGTGGCGATAGAGACCCCGCGCACAAGAGCCTCGGAGACGCCCTGCGAACCGATCAAGTCCGCGACCCACGACGCGAGCGCGCCGCCCATGATTTGCACTACGGCACCGACCGCCGCGATAGCCACCAGACCCAAAAGCACAATGAGATCGCGCAACATGCCGGGGATTGACGTGCCAGCCGCGCCGCCCAGCATGCTGCGCACGGCGGAGCGCAATCCGCGCAAGTAACGCGTGGCAGTGAACACGAGTACACCGAAGGCCACAATCCCTAGTACGCCACCAAAAGATGTGGGCTGGATAGAGGCGGGGTCCACGATGCCGCTGTCACCGTCGCCCTCGTCCAAGACTCCGGGCACTGTCTCTGAGATTGTGTCGAATACAGCGTCGCGTAACTCGTCATTACCTATCAGTACAAAGTTGGCGATTGACACCGCAAGCACAATGCCTGCCGCGATCGAGGCGAGCGAATAGTATGCGATACCACCCGCGAGAATGTTGCCGTTGTATTCGGTGAACCGCTCGAATGCCCGCCCGAGCGCACTGTTTTGGAGCCGCTTCGCTAAGCGCTTGCCACGTGTGGCGAGGCGCTTAGTCGACGATTGTCCTGTGTCTGTTGGGCTGTCTGTGGTCGACATACGCGTTGTACGTCACCGCCTTCCCTTCGGTGCCAGCAAACCCACTTTGTCGTACAAGCGCTCGAGCGTGGGCCGTGCGATCGCGGCGGCTTTTTGCGCGCCGTCCTCTAATACTTGATCCAACCGCTCAGGGGACTCAATCCATTCCATCGCCGCATTGTGGATGGGTGTCAAATAGTTGACGGCCACTTCTGCAAGGTCAACTTTGAGGTGGCCGTACATTTTGCCTTCGTAGTCTGCGACCAATTGTTCGACGCTGCGGCCGTCGAGTGCCGAGTAGATGGTGAGCAGGTTCGACACCCCTGCCTTGGCTTCGCGATCAAACGAGATTACGGAGCCAGTGTCGGTCACTGCTGACTTGATGTTCTTGGCCACCGTCTTGGGGTTGTCGAGAATCTCAATGAGGCCCTTGGCGCTCGACGCCGACTTGGACATTTTGCGTGACGGCTCTTGAAGGTCGAAGATCTTTGCGGTCTCTTTCACAATGTGTGGCTCGGGCACCACGACGGTCCCTTCACCAAAGCGCGCGTTGAGACGTTGCGCGAGATCCCGCGATAGTTCGAGGTGCTGGCGCTGATCTTCTCCAACGGGCACCACGTTGGTGTCGTACAGCAGAATGTCTGCGGCCATGAGCACGGGATACGTGAATAGGCCCACGTTGGTCCCGGACTCCCCCACTTTTGACGACTTGTCCTTGAACTGCGTCATGCGGCCGGCCTCACCCATACCCGTCACGGTGCTCAGCAACCACGCGAGTTCGGCATGCTCGTGAACGTGCGACTGCACAAATACGATCGAGCGCGCTGGGTCCACGCCTGCCGCAAGAAACTGGGCGGCTGTGCGACGCGTGCGCTCGCGCAGGGTCGCAGGGTCCGGCGCCACGGTGAGGGCGTGCAGGTCCACGACGCCATAGATCGCATCGTGCGTCTCTTGTAGTCGTACCCATTGCACGAGCGCGCCAAGGTAGTTGCCTAGTTGAAGTGAATCTGAGGTGGGCTGCATCGCCGAGAATACGCGGGGCTTCATGGCTCCATTGTTCCGTACAGGTGCGCTTAGCCCAACTTTGGATTGGCTAGGGCCGATGCGCGGGCTAGGTGGCTTCGGAATCGAACGGGGCTCGTGGGGCGGCTTGCCCGTCGTGCGACGCTGGGGCGGCGTGGGCCGCAGAACTTGCGCCAGGTGCGTCTGCGATGGCCGGCGCCACTACAGTCGACGCCGTCACGGCGGGCGCAACTGTGTTCGATGCGGTGGCCGGGGACCCGGGCTCGTAGAGCGCTTCGCGGACAATACGCCGGGGATCGTATTGACGTGGGTCGAGCGATGCCCAATCGACGTCGTCGCCCACTTCTTCTTTGAGTTGTTCGCGTCCACGTTCGACGACGGAGCGCATTCCCACTACCCATTCGCGTAGTTGCCTAGCGTATTCGGGCATACGTTCGGGTCCCACCACGATAATCGCGATGATGACCAGGACGATGAGCTCGCCCCCATTGATACCGAACATGGGGACTAGTCTTCCAAGTCCGGCTCCACTTCGCCAGTTTCGAATTCGACCGAGGCGCTCGAGTCGAGCGTGACTGTGAGGTCTTGGTCGTTGCCGTTTCGTTTGACGGTGAGCACTACGTCTTCGCCTACGGCCTTGGCGCGAATCTGCACCACGAGCTCGTCTACGCGCGTGATGGGCCGGCCGTCGATTGCGGTGATGACGTCACCTGGTTGTACTCCGGCGTTGGCAGCCGGGCCGCCGTCGACTACGCCGTCGGCGTCGTCGACCACCTTCACACCTTCACCGGTGTAGCGCCGGTCAAGGTGGACTCCGATGACCGGGTAGGTAGCAACACCGGTTTCGATCAGTTGCTCAGCGGTGCGTTGTGCCTGGTTGGACGGGATTGCGAACCCGAGTCCCACTGAGCCTGCTCCGCCTGCGATCGAAGCCCCGGGCATGATGGCAATCGCCGAGTTCACACCAATCACTTCGCCCTTGGCGTTGAGCAGTGGGCCGCCTGAGTTGCCAGGGTTAATGGCCGCATCTGTCTGGATCGCATCGATAAATGCGGTGCTGCGCGCATCGCCCGCTGTCACGGGCCGGTGCAATGCCGACACAATTCCGGTGGTGACGGTGCCTTCGAGGCCTAGTGGTGACCCCACCGCAATTGTGGCGTCTCCCACCATCACCTCGGACGAGTCTGCGAACACCATGGGGGTAAGCCCTTGGGCTTCGATTTTGACGACTGCGAGGTCGTACTCGGCTGTCGCACCTACAAGATTGCCTTCAAATTCGGAGCCGTCTGACATCACGACCGTGATGGAATCAGCTCCATCGATGACGTGATTGTTCGTCAGCAGGTAGCCGTCTTCTCTGATGACAAAGCCTGAGCCTGACGACGCTCGCAGGCCGCCAACGCTCGCTTCTAGTGACACGACTGACGGCATGACCGACGCGGCTACGGTCGCGATACTGCCTTCCGGGCGGTCGACGGCCTCGCCACTGGCAAGGTGCATTTGTGGGGTGGGTGCCAACCATTCGTCGTAGGCCCACGCTCCCCCAAAACCTGCGGCACCGCCTACTACCAGCGCACCGGTCACCACAGCCGCCACGGTCCGTGCCCGCAAGCGCCCCACTGGGGGCTGAGGACGTTCGGGACCATTGAGGTCGGCAGCCGGCACATAGTTACTTGCGTCGTGCTTGGGTTGGGCGGTATACATCACGCCATCGGCGCCAGGCGCGTAGGGATCAGCTACGGCCGATGCGCTCGATAGTGCCTCGCTCGCACCTTCAGATGGTTGGCCGTCACCTGGGACCCGCCCCGGGGTGGACGCATTTGGGTCGGGGGTAGGGCGATCGTTGTTGGCAGTTGTTCCTGGGGGCGCGAAGGAATTGTCAGTCATCAGTATTGTCCTTGAGGGTCACTTGCTCGAGAACCCGGTGAGTTCACGGAAGCCATTGACGACACGGTTCACAAAGTTGGGGTCTTCGTGGGTGGGAAAGCATTTTGCTACGGCCTCGAGGGTCGCGAGCGGGCACGAGCAGGTCGCAGAAATCACGACGTCACCCGTTTGCCACACGAGCTGTCGGGGCCAGTCATTCACAATATAGGCACGCGTGGAGCCCAGGTCGATTGACTCGGCGTGGTGAGCTAACGATGCGGGAAGTTGGCCGTGTTGTTCAGTGATGACCACCGGTTCCAGCCTGTATAGGACCGATGCCACGAGCACAGGGTCGCCGTTGCGGGTGTGGATCACAGCGGCCTCGACAGGTGTGACGCCGCTGGTGTCCCAGTCGGGGTGCACCCAGCTTCGCAGGCTGTCGCCGCCACGCATGGTGTCGGGGCCCATATAGGTCGCTTCGCTGGAACCATACGGGGCGCCAGACGCGAGTTGCACGCTTGCTTGAGCCGCACGCGATCCCCCCGCGGGTTCGTGAGCAAACTCGAGAGACACCTCTGCAGGGGCGCCTGCGGCGTAAGAGACTCCGACCCCTGTACTCAGCACCACAAAGACGATGAGCAACGACAGCACCGGCCGTCGACCGCGACCGCGTGCAGCGCGAGCCTTGTGTTTGGACTCACTCCGCGCAATCTCTGCGATGCGCTCTCGATTGAGGAGTTCCTGCGAGAAGGTCATATCAATGCCTGCAGACGAAGTCTGTAGCGCCTCACGCGCCTTGCGTAAATCGTCCCACCGCATACGGCAGTCAGCGCATAGACCAAGGTGACGCATTGCACTGGCCGAGCGGGTTGCGTTCAGCCGGTTATCGAGCAGGTCGTGTACTTCTTCGCCTAAGTGCTGGTCGCTCACACGCCACCTCGCACCGGCGCGCGGTGAGCCAATGACTCACGGAGCTTCGCACGGGCGCGAGACAGTCTGGAGCGAACGGTACCCATCTTGATGCCTAGGGTGGCAGCAATCTCCTCATACGACAGGCCCTCAATGTCGCTCAGCACCACTGCGGCTCGATACTCCGGCTGCAGGTCGGCGAGCGCGGCGACAATGTCGTCGCCCAGGTGGGACATGTCGAAGGCATCTTCCGGCTGGCCTGACCGCTCGTGGCGGTCAAAGCTGTCGGAAGTTGAGACGGCTACGTCATCGTCCGCCATGAAGTCGAAACGAATGCGCTTTTTGCGGCGCATGCGGTCCAAAAACAAGTTGGTGGTGATGCGGTGTAGCCATCCCTCGAAGGTGCCCGGCTTGTACTGCGACAATGAGTTGAATACCCGCACAAATACGTCTTGCGTGAGGTCTTCAGCATCGTGGCGGTTGCCGGTGAGGTGATAGGCAAGCCGGAATACCCGGCCAGAGTGCTCCTCGACAATGCGCTCCCACGTGAGTTCGGGGGGCGCGGTCTCGGCCGTAAAGGGGGTGGCCTGCGGCGCTTGAGACGTCATGCGGTCATCCTCCTTCACGTTACTGGCAACGGATACCGACCCGCCCATGTTCCCACGGTTTAACCTGCGAGGCACGCGTCATAGTCCTAATGTGACGGATACCATTCGTGTGAGGAGGCGATCGATGACTACCGATGCCGCAAATTGGGCGTTCTGCGAGGATTTTGTCCCCGAGGACTCCGTACTTCTTGAAGCACGCGACACAGCTGACCAGCTGGGCTGCGTCCCGATTCACCCGGGTGCGGGCCGAGTATTGCAGTTAGTGGCGCGTATGGCTGGCGTGCGTTCTGCTGTCGAGATTGGTACGGGTGCAGGAGTGTCCCTCACCTACTTGCTCCGTGGAATGGGTGACGCCGGAGTGGTCACCACCATCGACGTTGAGCCCGAGCATCACAAAGCGGCCAAGCGCACGTTGACTGCCGGCGGTTTCGCTCCTGCGCGCGCGCGAATGATCACTGGCCGGGCGCTCGACGTGTTGCCGCGTCTGACAGACGGTGGCTACGACTTGGTGCTGATCGATGCGCGAAAAGCGGAGTACCCGCAATACCTTGAACAGGCCTTGCGGCTACTCCGCGTTGGCGGCATCCTTACCGTCGATAATTCGCTTTGGCATGGCCGCGTCCCTGATCCTGCACAGCGGGACGAAGAGACCACTGCGGTTCGGCAGACTCTCAAATCTGTACGTGAAAATGAGTCGCTCGAACCAATGCTGTTGCCTAGCGGCGACGGCCTGCTAGTGGCCGTCAAGCACGCAGACTAAAGGGCGAGAACGCTTACTTAAGCGCACCCGCCAACGCGTCGCGCAATGCCGCGACCTCGTCTGCGTTCACCTCGACTACAAGACGCCCACCACCTTCAAGAGGCACACGCATGACATAGCCGCGCCCCTCCTTTACGACCTCCATTGGGCCGTCACCGGTACGAGGCTTCATCGCAGCCATAAGAGTTTCTCCTTGGGTTGAGCGTCAGCCGCGTATCCCGCGGCTTCACCAGCTATTCTACGCCGTTGCCACGTACCCACCCAATCCAGTAGCGCAACTCACACACGCATCGGCCGTATTACATGCCTTGGCCGGACGTCCCAGGGGCAGGTTCGATGGGCGTTGTTTTGGATCCGCGTGCGTGCTCGACCACGATCTTTACGGCCTCTTCAACATCGTCGGTGACGTAGAACAGGTCCAGATCGGTCTCCGAGACTTTGCCGTCGGCCACTACGACGTCCCGTAGCCAATTGATGAGCCCATCCCAGTAGGCATGGCCCACCAGCACGATGGGAAAGCGTGTGATGGTGCGGGTCTGGACCAGAGTGAGCGCCTCGAACAACTCGTCGAAGGTGCCAAAGCCGCCGGGCAACACAATGAAGCCCTTGGCGTACTTCACGAACATGGTCTTACGGGCAAAGAAGTAGCGGAAGTTAATCCCCAAGGTCACATAGTCATTGACGCCTTGTTCAAACGGCAACTCAATGCCCAGGCCCACCGAGACTCCTCCGGCTTCTTGTGCCCCTTTATTGGCGGCTTCCATCACGCCAGGGCCACCGCCGGTGATCACTGCAAAACCTTCTTCAACCAACAGCCTGCCGGTCTCTTCGCCCATCACGTAATCGGGCGCGTCGGGCTTAGAGCGGGCTGAGCCGAACACCGAGATGGCCGGACCCAACTCAGCAAGCGCACCAAAGCCCTCGACAAATTCGGACTGGATTCGCATGACACGCCACGGGTCTTCGTGCAACCAGTCGGGGTCGTTTTGACCGCCCAGTAGCCGGCCAGTGGTCGACGACGTGGGCACATTCGGGCCGCGCAACAGCACCGGCCCCTTACGGTATTCAGCCCTCATAGTGCCTCCTTGTGGTGTGGTCTTGTGGAATACGGCCGATGCGGTGGTGGGGTCATGCGGTGAGCCACGCCTTCAGGCCGGCTCGGCATGCGTGGATATCGCTCACGGGACAGCGTTCGTCGTCCGCGTGGGCAAGTTCAGGGTCGCCGGGGCCGTAGTTGACGGCTGGGATGCCAAGCGCCCCAAAGCGTGCGACGTCGGTCCATCCTTGCTTGGCGCGCGGCTCGGGGGCGCCGGTCGCGGCGACAGCCATGGCGAAGCTCTGCGCAAGCGGCGCGTCAAGACCTGGGCGGCATGCAGCCGCGAGGTCTGTCCACTCCAGTGTGTAGTCGTCCAAGCCTGCATGGCTCACCACATCTTCGACATGCGCCTGGGCCTGCGCGATGGTCTTATCCGGTGCAAACCGATAGTTGATGGACACCGTGGCGGCATCTGGAATGACGTTGCCAGCAATCCCCCCGCGCACGCCCACCGCGTTAAGGCCCTCGCGGTACTCAAGGCCATCGACCGTGAGGGTCGCGGGCGAGTACGTTTCGAGAGCGGTCAGTAGTGGCGCCAAACTGTGGATCGCGTTGTGGCCCTTCCATGCGCGTGCACTATGAGCGGCACGGCCGCGCGTAGTGACATCGACGCGGAGCGTGCCATTGCACCCGCCCTCGATCGCGGCAGAGGTGGGTTCGCACAACACCGCGAAGTCTGCGGCAAGCAGTTCCGGGTGGCGGCGAGTGAGCCTACCCAGGCCGTTCTTAGCCTCTTCCACCTCTTCGTGGTCGTAAAACGCCCAAGTGATGTCGCGCATCGGCCGCTCAAGTACTGCCGCCAATGACAGCATCACGGCGACCCCAGCTTTCATGTCTACACTGCCACGCCCCCATAACGTCGCGCCGTCATCATGCCACTCGTGTGGGACGTTGTTCTTGATCGGAACAGTGTCGAGGTGGCCCGCAATGATGACTCGCTCCGCCATGCCCGTCTGGGTGCGCGCGATAATCGCATCGCCGTCCCGCGTCAGTGCCAAGTGGGGGTGCATGGACAGGGCAGTTTCGACCGCATCGGCAATAGCGTGCTCGCCCCCAGACACCGATGAGATATCGATGAGCTGGGCCGCAAGGTGCTCGACGGGCAAGGTCAGGTCGAGTGCGGGCATGGGTTTAGCCTATCCGGCTACCCACCCACCTCGAAAAACCTTGCGAGCGGGCGGCTACAGCATCAGCGCGTTGGCGTTTACGATAACTGTCATGACTCGACCCGCATACGGATTAGGCCTTGCCACCATTGACGGATCGGGCACGGTGCTTGACGCCTGGTACCCCACTCCCGTCCTAGGCGAAGCGCCTGCGGGGGCCAACAAATCAGCAGAACTCGCCGCCGCGCAACGGATCGACCCATTGCGCGGAGTTGAGGTGCGCATGGCGCTCACCGAGATCGACCTTGACACCGCACCCACCTCCGTCGAAGACGCCTATTTGCGCCTGCACTTGCTGTCGCACCGGCTCGTCGAGCCTCACGGCCTCAACCTTGACGGCCTGTTCGGGACCCTCAACAACGTGGTGTGGACATCAGCGGGACCATGTGCTGTTGCTGGCTTCGAGAGTGTGCGGCTACGGTTCCGAGCTGCAGGTCAGCAGCTGACTGTGTATGGCGTCGACAAGTTCCCGCGCCTAGTGGACTACGTGGTTCCCTCCGGAGTGCGCATCGCCGACGCGGACCGTGTGCGCCTGGGCGCCCACTTAGCGGAGGGCACCACTGTGATGCACGAAGGTTTTGTGAACTTCAACGCCGGCACTCTTGGCACCTCCATGGTGGAGGGCCGCATCTCTGCTGGCGTAGTAGTAGGCGATGGTTCCGACGTGGGGGGCGGCGCGTCGATCATGGGCACACTGTCGGGTGGGGGCACCGAAGTCATCTCCATTGGGGAACGGTCCTTATTAGGCGCCAACTCCGGGCTGGGGATCCCGCTGGGGGACGACTGCGTGGTCGAGGCTGGTCTCTATGTCACCGCAGGCTCGAAAGTACTGATGGTGGGTCAGACCACCGACGAGGGCACACCACTCGTAGTGAAGGCCCGCGAGCTTGCCGGATCGAATGGCCTGTTGCTACGCCGCAACTCCGTGAGCGGCGCCATCGAGGCGGTTGCTCGCCAAGGTAACGGCGTGGAGCTTAACGCCGCACTGCACGCCAACTGACGTGGCGCAAAAGAGCAAAAGTGGCGTTGCGGCCGTCACGGTACTAGTGGTCGCCTGTGCAAGTGCAGTGGTGTGGGGCCCCGGGCTTTGGGATCGCTACAACGACCGGTTTTTCCCTTCCGGAACATGCACTGTCACGGTGGGCGATCGCTCCGACACCAAAACCGCCGAGCAAACTAACAACATTGCGCTCATTGTCGCCGGGTCCATACGGCATGGCCTTCCCGCACGTGCCGCCACAATTGGCGTGGCTACCGCCATCCAGGAGTCGTCACTCAGAAACATCGATTACGGCGATCGGGACTCGGTGGGCTTGTTCCAACAACGCACCTCGCAGGGCTGGGGCAGCGTTGAGGAAATCATGGACCCGCACTACTCGACGGACAAGTTTTATAACGCACTCAAGCAGGTCGACGGCTGGCAAGACATGGAAGTCACTGTGGCCGCACAACGAGTGCAGCGCTCAGGGTTTCCCAATGCCTACGCGGACCACGAACAAGAGGGACGCTTATGGGCATCAGCGTTAACCGGCCACGGCGGCAACGTCACGTGTGACATCGGGGACCCAGGGACCAATAGCGCCAGGGCACTGAGCGACCGAATTGCCGCCGACTTTGGCGCGGGTATGTTCGACGTTCAAGTAGCTGACGTCAACGCGGGCTTTACGGTGCTGAGTGGAACCTCTCCGGACCCCACACGCGAGAGCGCGCTACAGCAGTGGGCCGTGGCGGTCGCAGGGGTCGAGCAGGTCGTGGCATCGGCCCACGGCAAGCACTCGTGGGTTCGCGATAACCACGAGCCGCCCACCGGGTCCGGCACCCTCGTCTCAGTGAGCACCGACTAACTATTACCACGCGCGGTTATTGTGGCGCGTGCCTTACAGGAAATCGTCGCGGCTACCTGCACGAGCAGCTTCGGACTGCGGGACAAAGTCATCGTCGTCTTCGAACTTGGGCACGATATGCCCACTCAGACCAGAGCCCTTGCCCTTCTTTGCTGAGCCGCCGCCACCGGGCGCACCTGCACCGCCACCGACCATGCCGCCCTTGGCGCCTGCCGCCGAGCTGTTCGCACCGGCACCGCCCGCTGCGGAACTTCCAGCACCGCCTGCACCACCTGCACCGCCACCGGGAAGGCCGGCAGCCATGCCGCGCCCACCTGCAACGCCACCCGCGGCGCCGGGTCCACCAGCGCCACCTGCGCTACCACCGCCGCCTAGCAGACCACCAACGCCGCCGGGTGCGCCTACACCTGGTGCGCCTACACCGGGGGCACCAAAGCCCCGCGCGCCGGGACCACCGGCGCCCGTGCCCCAACGGAGTGCCGCTGCTCCTGCTGCGGCACCGCCGCCCATGACTCCGGCAGCAAAGCCATTACTGCCTGAGGTGCCGCTACTTCCAGAGTCCACGCTTGGGCCCTGCCCACGCCCCCAAGGATCATTAGCGTGTGGCGAGGAGTGGTCTTCAGGGACAGTCTCGCGCCGTGACCCGAGGTAAATGTCATCTGGCACACCCGGAGTAGGCACATGTCCATATCCTGGATGAGGACCAGGCCCGGACCATGAACCCGGCCGCTCCACACCCAACAGCCCGTCGTCGCCAGGCGCGCGCGGCACGCGGCCTAGGTGAGGGCCAGGCACGGGTGGAACCGGTGGCACCGGTGTGGGGCCACCGCCGCCACCACCTGTCTCAGCCTCGTCGTCGTCGATTTCGATCTCGCGTTCGAGTGCCTTATCGATTTCATCTTTACTGTCTTTAAGCGTGACACCAGGAGCCTCAAGCTCCTCTTGTAGGTCCACAAGGATTTGCGCAGCCTCTTGCTCCCGGCGATTACCCAACCAGTTTTCGTAGATTCCTACGGCCTGGTCCGCGACGTAGGCGTAGCCGTCGATCACCACATGGACGTCGCCCACCTTCTTTGCCGTGCTCACCGCAGTTTGGATCCACGATGGAACATCGGGATCGGGCAGGTCATTTAATGCAGCTTTGGCGCGGGCTCGCGCGGCGTTGGCCTGGGTGACTGCCGGGCCCACGTCTGCCAGAGCGTTCTTGACCCTGCGGTAGCGCTCGCGGAGCAGGTCGAACGCCTCGGCAGCGCTTTCAGCTGCCGCGCCCGACCACTTGACGTCATCGGTCTGCGATAGATCCGCGAGCACCCGCTCAAGCGAACCAAGCGCGCCCTCAAGATCCTTCAGGTTGGGGGCTTCCCAATCATCAGTCTTATTGAGGATGTCATCCAGTTTCTTTACATTACTTGCCATGGGTGCCTCCTGTGGCGCGGGTCGAGCGGGTGGTCAAGATCACGGCGATGGCCGCGATGATGGCAATGACCATTACCGTAGCGATGATGGCGGGGATCACCCAACCAGGCAAACCCTCATCAGGCTCACTCTCGGCCTGCGGCGGAACTTCTGGGCTGGCTTCACGCGCCGGAGACTCAGACGCAGGCACACTCGCCACCGCACTACTAGTCTCCTCCGGGCTAGGCGTATAAATCGGGTACGGGGGTTCAATTCCCAACTCGACATGGTCTTGAAAGTTCACCACGTCGTCTTCAGGCATACCCCAAATGTGATCCACCCGAGGGGCGATATACATAAAGTTCGTCACCAGCGGGTTCACATCCGGATACTCGGTCGGGTCAGAAGCCAACAGTGTTTCTGTCACCACCACCCCGTAACCAAACGTGGCATCAAACGCCAGCGGATGCGGCTTCGTACCCGTGTTGCGAATCACCGCCTGCAAAATCTGATTAGGCGTCGCCTCCGGAAACTTCTGCAACGCCAACGCAATATTGCCCGCCACAATCGGAGCAGCCCAAGACGTACCACTAGAAAAAGCCTGCCGCTGCCAATCCCCCTCAGAGTTGCCCTGGTGACGAATACGCGAACCCGGCGCCACCACATCAGTGTGATCCTGCAACGGCACCTCCCCCTCACGCGAAATAAAGTTCACCCCCAACACACCATTCAGCTCCGCAGGAGCCTCCCCCTGCACCGAATACCCCTCACTCGGGTTTTCCACAGAAGCAACCACAATCACCCCCTCCCGCACCGCCCGAGCAACCGCATAGTCCAGGTCGGCATTGGCGGACACCCCAATCGACGCCGTAATAATGTCCGCACCCTGATCAATCGCGTCATGAATGGCAACGGGGACATCATCATTGACAAGCATCGGGAAGCCCTTCGAATCCTCAGCGCCAGCACAAACCGTCTTTTCATGGCCATTAGCCAAGTCACCCAACGGAGTCGCATACGTCAACACCGTCGCCCCTGGCGCCATCCCCTTCACCCCGGTCTGACCCTCGAAGCCTTTACCCGACCCCACCAACAACGACAACGTCTGCGTGCCATGAGAGGCAATCTCAGCATCATCAGACGTACTAGGAAACTGCTCCCCCTCCGCACTCACACACGCAGAGGGCCTCACCCGAATATCCGCACCCTCCAACGTCGGAATATCCAAAAACACTGGCGTATCAATCATCGCAATCGTCACACCAGCCCCCGTGATGCCCTCATCATGCACCGCCTGCACACTGAAATCATCGAAATACCAAAAACCCTCATCAGCACTCGACGCCACAGCCACCGACCCAGCACCCACCACCAGCACCGAAACCACGCAGACCGTCAACCCTGACCGAGCTTTACGGCTCACGTGACTCGCCCACACCACGAGTCGACCGATTAGTCACCACAACCGCCACAGCCGCAACAATCGCAATCACAAACACCGTAGCGATGATGGCGGGGATCACCCAACCAGGCAAACCCTCATCAGGCTCACTCTCGGCCTGCGGCGGAACTTCTGGGCTGGCTTCACGCGCCGGAGACTCAGACGCAGGCACACTCGCCACCGCACTACTAGTCTCCTCCGGGCTAGGCGTATAAATCGGGTACGGGGGTTCAATTCCCAACTCGACATGGTCTTGAAAGTTCACCACGTCGTCTTCAGGCATACCCCAAATGTGATCCACCCGAGGGGCGATATACATAAAGTTCGTCACCAGCGGGTTCACATCCGGATACTCGGTCGGGTCAGAAGCCAACAGTGTTTCTGTCACCACCACCCCGTAACCAAACGTGGCATCAAACGCCAGCGGATGCGGCTTCGTACCCGTGTTGCGAATCACCGCCTGCAAAATCTGATTAGGCGTCGCCTCCGGAAACTTCTGCAACGCCAACGCAATATTGCCCGCCACAATCGGAGCAGCCCAAGACGTACCACTAGAAAAAGCCTGCCGCTGCCAATCCCCCTCAGAGTTGCCCTGGTGACGAATACGCGAACCCGGCGCCACCACATCAGTGTGATCCTGCAACGGCACCTCCCCCTCACGCGAAATAAAGTTCACCCCCAACACACCATTCAGCTCCGCAGGAGCCTCCCCCTGCACCGAATACCCCTCACTCGGGTTTTCCACAGAAGCAACCACAATCACCCCCTCCCGCACCGCCCGAGCAACCGCATAGTCCAGGTCGGCATTGGCGGACACCCCAATCGACGCCGTAATAATGTCCGCACCCTGATCAATCGCGTCATGAATGGCAACGGGGACATCATCATTGACAAGCATCGGGAAGCCCTTCGAATCCTCAGCGCCAGCACAAACCGTCTTTTCATGGCCATTAGCCAAGTCACCCAACGGAGTCGCATACGTCAACACCGTCGCCCCTGGCGCCATCCCCTTCACCCCGGTCTGACCCTCGAAGCCTTTACCCGACCCCACCAACAACGACAACGTCTGCGTGCCATGAGAGGCAATCTCAGCATCATCAGACGTACTAGGAAACTGCTCCCCCTCCGCACTCACACACGCAGAGGGCCTCACCCGAATATCCGCACCCTCCAACGTCGGAATATCCAAAAACACTGGCGTATCAATCATCGCAATCGTCACACCAGCCCCCGTGATGCCCTCATCATGCACCGCCTGCACACTGAAATCATCGAAATACCAAAAACCCTCATCAGCACTCGACGCCACAGCCACCGACCCAGCACCCACCACCACACAGCTCAGTGCCACAGCGACGAAGCTAGCAAGTCGTCGCTTCACGCGCGGGCCTCACCCGCGGGCGGCAACGTGTGCCTGTCTGACGTACCGCCATCCGGGTTTTCACTGGACGGCATAGGGTCATCATCCGCTGAAGATGATTCTTCGTTCACCGTTTTACCCACGTAATCCAAAACGAACTCGAAACCTTCGGCACTAGAGGCCACATCGGCATCGTGGGCCGTGAGGTCCTCAAGCGCCGCCCTCACCGCACTGTCCATCTCCGCGAGTTCCTCCATCATTTGCTCAGTCGCGGATGCGGCGGTGCTCACCACCAGTCGCAAGTGTCGATGGAAGAGCCAAGTGACATGGGGGCCGCCCCCCTCGAACTTTGCTACGTCAGCAGGGGTGGGCAGATGGTTGAGCTGCGTCTGGACTCGTTTGAGTTCGTCTTGCACGTCCATGATGCGTGCGGAAATTTCGTAGGCCATTACCTATATCTCTTCGGGCGTGAGTAACTCACATGGGTGGGCCCCGCAGTCACGGAGCCCACCCAAGTGATCTCGAATAAGAAAAGCTCTGATTCTATAAAAAGCGCTGTGTTTAGGAAAAGCGCTTAGCGGACTGTGCGTCAGAGCTGACGTACGAGTTAGAGATCTCTTCAGTCTTAGACGAGATCTGAGCCAGCAACTGCTGCAACTCACCAATGGAACGGCTCCAACGACGCTGCGCCTCGTCATACGAGGCCTGCGCCTCACCTGACCAAGACGCACGCAACTTGCCGACCTTCTTCTCCAAATCGTCAAGCTGGCCACGAATACCGTTAGCACCACTACGAATCGAGCCCGACAGTGCAGTGACCTGCTCCGGGCGAACACTCATTGATTCCATGAAAAAGTTCCTTTCAACAAGTAGTGGATTAAGAGCCCATCATCGAGCCAAGGCCCGAGATGGTCTGCTTGTGCTGGTCTTCTTGAGCAGCCTGGTCCTTCTCAGTGCCACGCAACGCCTCTTCCAACGTCACCAACACCTCGTTGAGCTTGCGAGACTCCTGGTCCCAACGACCAAGAAGCTGGGTAAACGAGTTCGCAGCCGCACCAGTCCAAAAGCTACGCAACTGCTCGATCTCGTTACGCACCCCCGTGATCTGACGTTCAATGTTGTTCTTCGCGTCATGAACCGCCACAGCACCTTCGCGTAGCGCACCTTCTTCAGCTGAAATTTGCTGAGCCATGCCTGACCTCCCTAGGTCGATCGAATAGGACAAACCACCCAGAAGGAGTACCTCATGGTAATCGGCCACATGCCCCCTGCCGGCTGACAAAACGACCCTAGCGGCTCTTGTCCGGATTCTCCACAGTCATGCGGATATTGGGCCCAATTCCTACGAAAGAATCTGCGACACGACAGTGCGAGAAGGCAGGCTAACGCCCGGGTGTGCCCCGTAGGTCTTAGCGGTTGTCCATACCGACGTAGTCGCGCTCAACCTCGCCGGTGTAGATCTGGCGTGGGCGCCCAATCTTGGTGCGCGGGTCTGCCATCATCTCGCGGTAGTGAGCGATCCAGCCAGGCATACGCCCCAGGGCAAACAGGGGCGTGAACATTTTGCGCGGGAAGCCCATGGCCGAGTACAGCAGGCCGGTGTAGAAGTCGACGTTCGGGTAGAGCTTGCGCTCGATGAAGTACTCGTCAGATAGCGCGATCTCTTCCAAACGCTGGGCCATCTGGAAGGTCTCGTCATTGCCGCCCAGCTCGGTCAGCACGCGATTAGCGACGTCCTTGACCACCGCACCGCGCGGGTCATAAGACTTGTAGACCCGGTGCCCAAAGCCCATCAGGCGAGCGCCCTCTGCCTTATCTTTGACCTTCGCTACGAACTCTTCGACGGTGTCGCCGGACTCCTTGATGCGGTCAAACATAGTGAGCGCAGCTTCGTTGGCACCGCCGTGCAACGGACCAGACAATGCCCCAATGCCCGCGGAGACAGCCGCATAAATGTTCGCTTGCGACGAGCCCACAATACGGACCGTCGACGTGGAGCAGTTCTGCTCGTGGTCCGCGTGCAGAATGAGCAACAGATCGAGTGCGCGACGAATAGTGGGGTCAATGTCGAGCGCGCCGTCTGGCCCAGAGAAGCCAATGCGCATGAACTCATCGACATAGTGGCCGCCGCGACGTGGCTCAATAAGCTTGCCGCCAGTGACCCGGCGCTGCAAGTACGCAATGACCGTGGCGGTCTTCGCAAGCAACTGGACGGTTGCAAGCTCGATCTGCTCTTCGTCACGCCCCACCGACTCGGGATAGAACGTCGAGAGGGCACTCGTGGCACCAGCCAGCACAGCCATGGGGTGCGCATCGCGAGGGAAGGCTGACAGGAAGGTCTTAATGCCATCGTGTACTTGCATATGCCGCGAGACCCGGTTGTTAAGCGCGTTAAGCAAGTCTTCGTTAGGAAGTTCACCGTGGATAAGCAAATATGCGACCTCGAGGAAGGTCGACTGCTCGGCCAACTGCTCGATGGGATAGCCGCGGTAACGCAAAATCCCTGCATCACCATCGATGTAGGTAATCGCGCTCTCGCACGCGGCGGTGTTCGTGAAACCCGGGTCCACAGTGACCAGGCCGGTGTCGCTCAGCAAGCTCGTCACAGCCACACCGTCGTTGCCAACAGTTGACCGTTCGATGGGTAGTTCTCGTGTATTTCCATCGATCGTGAGACGGGCATCGACCACTCGTGTCATACCTCAGGACCTCCCGTGCGCCGCAGCGCCATTGTGCGTTCGCTTGGCAGTGAGTTTACCTGTCTTTTGACAGGCGTCTCACCCCCGCCATGACCCGCTCATCCGTCGCGGTGAGCGCAATCCGTACGTGCTGGCTACCGGCTTCGCCATAGAAAGCACCCGGTGCCGCCACGATACCGCGATCTGCAAGCCACGCAATTGTGTCCCAGCAATCCTCGCCGCGGCTCGCCCACAAATAAAGGCCCGCATCAGAGAACGACACCTCAAAACCTGCGGCCTCGACCGCCGGGCGCAACATGTCTCGACGAGCCCGATAAACCTCGCGCTGTGCGGCAGCGTGAGCATCGTCCCCAAGCGCCACGGTCATTGCGGCCTGCACGGGCGCAGGCACAATCATCCCGGCGTGCTTGCGCACCTCTACCAACTCTGAAATTAGCTGGGGGTCACCTGCCGCGAACGCCGCCCGGTACCCCGCGAGCGAGCTCTGCTTAGACAAGGAGTACACAGCTAGCAAACCGGTGTGGTCACCGCCGCACACTTCCGGGTCCAAAATTGACGGCACGCCATCGCTCACCCATGGTTCGGACCACGGCAGAGCGGCGTAGCACTCGTCAGAGGCCACTACAGCGCCGATGCGCCTGGCAGCTTCCACTACTTCGCGCAGTTGGTCACGGCTCATCACAGCGCCCGTAGGGTTCGATGGTGAGTTGACCCAGACGAGAGCCACATCGTGCCGGCCGTCCCAGTCGCTCACATTGTCAGTCGCAACGACCGATGCGCCAGCCAGGGTCGCCCCTACCGCGTACGTGGGATAGGCGGCCGCCGGATAAACCACGACATCACTCGCAGATAGCCCCAAAAGCGCCGGTAACCACGCTACTAACTCTTTGGAGCCAACCGTCGGAAGCACCGCATCGGCTGTCAATCCCGTGACACCGCGCGTGCGCGCAAACCAACCCACGACTGCCTCGCGTAATGCCAAGGTGCCGTGAGTGGTGGGGTAACCAGGCGCATCGGCCGCATCACGCAGCGCACGCTGAATCAACTCGGGAGTCGAGTCGACTGGAGTACCCACCGACAGATCAACGACACCGTCGGGGTGCTCGCCAGCGCGCTTACGGTACGGAGTCAGCGAATCCCACGGAAAGTCCGGGAGTGCCTGCGGGAAGAGGCCCATGAATGGCCGCGAATCTCGCCTACGCCTGCAGCGGGAGAGCCTTGATGATGTCGTGATCGTGTTCGATTAGACCCATCTTCGCGGCACCGCCAGGCGAACCAATTTCGGAGAAGAACTCAACGTTCGCCTCGTAATAGTTCGCCCACTTGTCAGGCACATCGTCTTCATAGAAGATCGCCTCAACAGGGCACACCGGTTCGCAGGCACCGCAATCCACACACTCATCGGGGTGGATGTAAAGCATTCGGTCGCCCTCGTAAATACAGTCGACGGGACACTCATCGATACAGGCCTTGTCCTTGACATCGACACAAGGCAATGCGATGACGTACGTCACTTCGTCTCCTCCATACGAGGTTGCGGGGGGCATTTCATCATAGCGCCGTGAGCGTTGCCGCTAAACACAGAGTTTTGTTGCCACTGTTGTTGCGAGCGCATCAGTCCTCATCATCATCGTCATCGTCAGGCGTATTTGGGCTCACACAGCGAATCGCATCATCGGGCTTATACGTCCACGTGAAGGAGTCCTTTGAAAACTCATCCCCCTCGAGCATGACCGTACGAGTGTTGGTAATGGTGAACCCAGGCTGACCCGCACTCTTCGCGGAGCAGTTGGCGCTCGTGACCTCTTTGACACCGGGCTGACGCACATTGCTGCGCGGGCTTTCGGCGGTGGTCACATCAAAGTGCTTAGTTGACCACAAGTCCACGTACAGGCGCCCACCGTCAACGTAACTATTGATGATGGCTGCGTAAGGAGTGTTGTTCTTAAACACCACATTGATCGAGCCTGTGTACATGGTCGATTCGCGACCAGCCGGGTAGCGCGTGAGCCACACCGAGTGCGGCCGGTGCTCAATGAGCTCATAACCCGCAAAGTATCCGACGTTGAATGCGGTAGTGGCCATCTGCGAGAGACCCCCACCCATACCCGTGGTCAGAATCCCGTTGACAATCACACCAGAGGGTCGATACCCCGACTCCTCATTAATAGGTGACAGAGCGTCGACCAAATCAAAGTTGTCACCCGGCTGCAACACCATGCCAGTGATGGCCTGCGCAGACACCCGCAGGTTCTCAGTGCGGACCCACTCGGACGTCAGCGGGGTATCGAACGTACTGACAACTTCTTTGAAGTCTGCGAGCCCCAAATCCTCTGCGCTGACCTCAGGGTCAGCGGCGGTGTACGGCAATTCACCAATGCGGTCGAGGTTCGCAGCCGCAGCCGTCACCGCAGTTCCCAGCTCATCAGCGTCGATAGTGATGCCGGGCTTACCTTCGTCGATCACAATCTTGTGGTTGTCGTCGAACGAGACTGAGGCGTTCTCGCCATCCGTCGTCAAATCAGGATTGGACTCGATGATGGCGCCCGCGAGGCCCTCCCCGTCCACTTCGAGCATGAGGCCGGAAGGACCAGCGACGACGGTGGAGTGAGTCGCGATAGTCGCAGGTTCAATGGTGGCTTCTGCATCATCACCGATCAGCGTGATAGGTGCCGCGAACGTTTGCGATTCGAGTTGCCGAGCGAACGTTTGCGCATCTTCGTCAGTGATCGCTGGCGGAGTAACTTCAGCGATCAAGTCGATGGTCAAAGACGAAGGCCATACGTCAGCGATGAGCGCCGCTGAGGCCTGTTGGTCAACGGTGATCGAGGAGCGCCCGGGAACTACTTCTACGGCTCCGTCCGACACGGTCACACCAGCGTCTTGCGATGGCCCATCGAGCTGAGTAGCGGCAGTCTCGAGGGCATCCGCGAGGCTCGCGTCATCCACGGCGATCACGGGCTCCAGCTCGCCCCCGCCGGTAATGTGCGCCCACAGGCGGTCGGGCATCACAGTGAAACCCGTCACTTGAGCGATAGTCGCCTCAGCATCAATGTCGAGCCCCGCGTCTGCAGCTGGCAACGCAAAGGACTGCTCCGCGGCGTTCATCTCGATCTCAGCGGTGGCAAGTTCGCTGGCTCGGCTGTCAATCTCACCTTGCGCTTGAACGGCGCTCATACCGCCAATATCAATACCCACCGCTTCAGTACCCCGGGGGACGGTGCTCGACACAAGCGCTTGCGCGCCAACATAGAGCACCGCGAAGCCCACAATCACCAGCGGAATCAGCCAGGCCTTGCGGCGCGGCGTTGACGTTGACGTGTCAGCGGATTCGGACTCATCGCCATCTGCCGCAACTGGGGCGGGGTCGTGCGCCGGTAAGGCTTGTCCACTCGCGACATAGGGAGGGGCCGATGCGGTTGCTGGGGCAGGCGCCTGAGGCCAGGAAGGCGTCTCAGCAGTAGGTGCGGCCGGCGGCGCGGCAGCGGGATCGACAGGCGACAAAACTGCGGTCTCGGCTATAGGAGCGAAAACCACCGTGTCGTCTTCAGTGACAGTGTCGTCGTTCGGGACAGTGTCGTCTTTAGTGACAGCGTCGTC
>CAZHTO010000005.1:23565-34399 GCA_964535845.1 uncultured Demequinaceae bacterium
ACTGCACAGCGCTAGGTGACTCGAGGGGGTCGGTGACGGGCGCATCGGCCGTATCTAATTCAGCAGGAGTGTCGCCAACCGCCGCGTGTGCGCCCTTGCCTTGGCTCGCCCGGCGCCTAAGTGCTCGGTAGGCAGCCGAGTTAGGCCGCTTCAACGCCTCGTCATCGACGGGCTTACGGTTGGTCTTTCTAGCGCGCGCCATAGTCACCTACCAGCACTTTCCGGGGGAGAGTAGACGTGACGATTATCGCAGCAGCGGCCCCCGCGAGCCAGCCTACTCCCAGAGCATCTTGCGCAATCAAGACCGAACCCGCAGGCCCCTCAAGCGCCCATACAAATGTGGCAGCCATCCAAGTGCCCGCAAACGTGGCTAACCCAGACCAACTGAGCCAGGTGCGAGCAAACGTGGCAGCCAACAAGACCATCAAGACACAGCCAATGACACCCACTGGCGGGATCGATCGGTAGGCCACCGCACCCACACTGGCAGTGACAATGCCACCGCCAATGAGCACCAGGTAACCAAGGGCTTGTTTCATAGACCCAAGGATAGGCGGCTCGGCGGACATCATCCGGACATCGTTCTCAAATAGTGTGGGCGCGGCGCAGCAAAACTGCTAGCCGTCCAAACGCTTGGCGCGGGAAGCGGCCCGAGCGCGCTCTGTCTGATTAAGAACAACCTTACGAATACGCGTGTGCTCAGGGGTGACCTCAACACATTCGTCGTCACGCGCAAATTCGAGAGACTCCTCAAGGGTCAACTGCCGCGCGGGCGTCAAACGCTCAAGCTCATCACCAGTAGCGGACCGAATGTTGTCCAGCTTCTTTTCTTTAGTGATGTTGACATCCATATCTTCGCCACGAGCGTTCTCGCCCACGACCATGCCCTCGTAGACATCTTCCGTGGGCTTCACAAAGAATGTGCCGCGGTTCTGGAGCGTGAGCAAAGCGTTCGTGGTGACAGCACCCTGGCGGTCTGCGACAAGCGAGCCACTGGTGCGGTACTCAATGTTGCCCGCCCACGGCGCATAACCATGTGAGATCGACGACGCAATGCCGGTGCCGCGGGTCTGGGTCAAGAACGTCGACCGGAAACCAATGAGCCCGCGCGCAGGAACCACAAAGTCCATACGCACCCAACCGGTGCCGTGATTGGACATCGCGTCCATGCGGCCCTTACGTGAAGCCAGCAGCTGGGTCACAGCGCCCAAGTGTTCCTCGGGCACATCGATAGTCATGCGCTCCATAGGCTCGTGAGTTTTGCCGTCCACCTGCTTGGTGACCACCTGCGGCTTGCCGACCGTGAGTTCAAAGCCTTCGCGACGCATCTGCTCAACAAGGATGGCGAGAGCCAACTCTCCACGGCCCTGCACCTCCCACGCGTCAGGACGTTCGGTGGGCAACACCTTCAGCGAGACGTTACCGACCAGTTCGCGGTCCAGGCGATCCTTCACCTGGCGGGCGGTGACCTTCGCGCCCTTAACACGGCCCGCTAGCGGCGACGTGTTGATACCAATGGTCATCGAGATCGCGGGGTCGTCCACAGTGATCAAGGGCAACGGCCGCGGGTCGTCTGCATCAGTGAGCGTCTCACCAATAGTGATGTCGTCGATACCGGCCACCGCAACAATGTCGCCCGCCTTCGCGGACTCAGTCGAGACCCGTTCAAGGCCCTTGGTCTCGAGCAGCTCGGTGATCTTAACGTTCTGTAGCGAGCCGTCCGCACGTGCCCAAGCGACCGTCTGGCCCTTGTGCAAGGTGCCGTTGAACACGCGCAGCAATGCGAGACGCCCCAAGAACGGCGACGCATCCAAGTTGGTCACGTGTGCCTGCAGCGGCGCGCCGTCTTGGTACGACGGGCCCGGGATGCGCTCCATGATGGTCTGGAACAACGGCTCCAGGTTCTCGGAGTCTGGCATCTCGCCATCTGCGGGCTGGCTGAGCGAAGCGCGCCCCGCCTTTGCAGAGGCATACACGACCGGCACTTCGAGCAGTGCGTCAATGTCGAGGTCCGGAACCTCATCGTTCAAGTCGGCAGCAAGTCCCAACAACAGATCGTGGGCCTCTTCAACGACTGCTGAAATTCGCGCATCGGGCCTATCTACCTTGTTCACCACAATGATCACCGGTAGCCGGGCGGCAAGCGCCTTACGGAGCACAAAGCGGGTCTGTGGGAGCGGGCCTTCTGAAGCGTCAACAAGCAGTACAACACCGTCGACCATCGAGAGTCCACGCTCTACCTCGCCGCCAAAGTCGGCGTGACCAGGGGTGTCGATGACGTTAATGGTGACGCCGTCGGGGCCCGCAGCCGCACCGGTGTAACGGATACCGGTGTTCTTGGCGAGGATGGTGATGCCTTTTTCGCGTTCTAGATCACCCGAGTCCATAGCGCGTTCAGTCACGTGGGCGTGTTCGCCGTAAGCGCCGCCTTGGAAAAGCATGGCGTCTACGAGAGTGGTCTTGCCGTGGTCGACGTGGGCGACGATCGCGACATTGCGCAGGTCTGAGCGCAAGGGCATGCGAGGACTCAATTCCGATGGAGGGGTCACGGCGCAGATGCGCGCCGCCGATACATTCTAGCGGCCTGAGCACATCTGCGCACCGGGGTCAAGGTAACAATTTTTGCACTGTTCTTAGCCGCCGTGTCATGCCCGGTAAGTGCCACAAGTGCCGTCCCTTGTTCGCCAACCGCGAACAGGCGTGGGGAATCCCCTGCCCCTCACTCTCAGATTTCTCAGACAAATTCTACGGGTTGCGCCACGCTTCCAGGCGTGATGCCCTGTTTCTGAGGGCAATCGGTCCTTGAGACATCAGCGAGAAAGAGGAGGCACATTATGACTACCGCACACGGCACCGTCGATGTGAGCGTCCCGCTCAGCACGGCATACAACCAGTGGACACAGTTCGAATCGTTCCCAGAATTTATGTCCGGCGTTGAGAGTGTCACGCAGCTTGACGACAAGACCACGCACTGGAAGACCAACATCGGCGGCGTGGACCGCGAGTACGACGCGCAGATTACCGACCAGACCCCTGACTCACACATCGCATGGCGCGCTGTGGGCGAGCTCAAGCAGGGTGGTCGCGTGGAGTTTAAGTCAATCGATGCTGAGCACACTCGCATTGACCTGACTATTGACTGGGATCCTGAAGGCTTTGTGGAGAAGGCCGGCTCGGCCCTCCAGGTCGACGAAGGCATCGTCAAGAAGGACCTTGGCCGCTTCAAGGAGTTCATCGAAGAGCGTGGAGTCGAAGAAGGTGGCTGGCGCGGATCAGTTTGACGAGATGGTCCGCATGAGTCCGCCATCGCTCGTGCCGACCGTTTCTTTATAACGACAGTGGGGCAAGACCTGTTCGGGGTCTTGCCCCACTGTCGTTTTAACGTGTTCTATGCGGTGGCTGTTGTTAAACGGGGACCGGCGCGGGCGGGTCTGTAGCTGCTGGCTCTTCGAGGAGTGATTCAAGCACCGTCACCGCTGGTCGCTCACCCAGTTTCACCACAATGACGCCGACAAGTATGAGGAGCGCGCCAGCGAATTGGATGAGTGCGGGGGCCTGACCGAGCAAAACCCAGGCAGCTAGCGTTGCTGCGACCACTTCAATCAACGCGACGAACGAGCCCAGCCTGGCACCCAAGCGGCGAGTGGCTGCGATGCCGGTCACGTACGCGACCGCCGCAGTCACGATTCCTAGAATCGCCACCACCGCCCACCAGGGCATTACCCCAGTGACAAACTGGACCGGTCCCGTGGCGAAGGTCATGGGCAACACTCCCACCAGGCCCGCGGCGCTCAACAGCACTAACGCCACGAGTAGACCACCAGCGGCGAGCGACAGGGGCGGGAGCCCATTGGACTCGTCCCCACTGATGACGAAGTAGACGGACGCTCCCACCATCGCAGCGAGCGCCCAGAGCACACCCACTATCGAGATTGACCCTGAACCAAAAACGTTGAGCAGAAGCACCAAGCCGAACGCTGCGATGCCTGCACCCACGAAGGTGAGTGGAGTGGGCTTGCTGCCGTGGCGCAACCACATCCACATCACCACCGCCACGGGCGCGGTGTACTCGATCAACAGGGCCACGCTGACGTCTAGATAGCCCACCGCAATGAAGTAGAACAGTTGGGCCCCTGCCACCGCGAACACCCCATATGCGATGACAGTGCCGGCGCTGCGCCGCAAGAGTTGCCAGCGTCCACGCAAGGCGATGACGCCGGGAACTATGAGAACGGCGGCTCCAATGGCGACCCGTACCAGGGTCGCTGCGCCGGAGCTCCAGCCGGCGTCAAGCAGTCCCTTCGCGAGCGCTCCGGAGAGGCCAAAAGAAGCAGCGGCAACGAGCGCGAAGCCCAGTCCTGCCATCAAGCGCGTTTGCCGCGCGTCATGAGTCACCAACGTCATGGCTCATGACAGTAGTGGCTCGTGTTGTCATGTGTCAAAGTGGCGATGGCTACTGACATTCGCGGGGAGTGACCCCCAGGATGCACGCGCCCCCCGTAGAGCCGCTGTGACCGTCCCCTGTGACGCTAAGGTGGGAAGTAGGGAGCGGATGGAGCGCACCTGGTAATGTGTCACCATGGTCTTTGCTCATGACACTGCTGAGGCCCTCGAGGCCGCCGCGTTCCTCGCCACCTCTGAACTCGAGCCAGATACCCTGACCGAACTCGCGCATCTTGAAGCGTTCTTTGACGACTTTAAATACTCGGGCCCTCGACCCCGCAAGGCCGACCTTGAGGCAATCCGCGCTATCCGCGCTCAACTCCGCTCGCTATTTAAGACCACGCGCGACGGTGCGGTGCCTATGGTCAATGCGATTCTGGCCGAGCAGTCCGCAGTCCCACAAGTGGTTCGTCATGGAGAGGCCGACTGGCATATCCACGCGACCCCCGATGACGCCCCGCTCGCGACCCGCATTCTGGTGGAGACCGCGATGGCCGTCATCGAGGTGATCCGTGCCGACGAGTTCCAACGCTTTGGTAACTGCGAGATGGAAAACTGCGAGGGAATCGTGCTCGACCTGTCTCGCAACCGCTCTCGCAAATACTGCTCCGTCACCTGCACCAACCGCGCAGCCCAGACCGCGTACCGCGCGCGCCAAGCGCAGGCCTGACATGACGGAGATCATCCACATCGCCTTCCGCGCCCATTGGGCCGATGCGCTAGCTGGGGCGCCCTATCAAGTGTCGGGGCGCGGCATGACAGTGGCTGACGAGGGCTTTGTGCATTGCTCGCTCCCCCGGCAGTTGGCCGGGGTTCTGGACCGCCATTATGAAGACGTGGATCAGGCAGAGCTCGTGGCGCTCGTGTTGGACATCGATGCGATCGAGGCAGATGGTGTCGAGGTCCGGTTTGAGGACACTCATGGCGCGGGAGAAGACTTTCCGCACGTCTACGGAGAACTGCGCCCCCACTGGGTTGTGCGGACTGACTCCCTGACCGACTAGTCCGCCCCCGGCCTGGCCAAAAGCCCGCTTCTCCCCCTCCCTCCGCTCACCGAAGGTAAGCCCACACCAGGCACTTTAGTGCTACCCGAAATATCTCAGTGACGCATGCACGTTGCCCTTGATAGCCGCAGCATTCGCAACGGAGGAGGCCCGATGAGTGACACATCTGCACCCGAGCGCGAGCAACGCCACGTCGTCGTGGTGGGGGCCGGGCTTGCGGGTCTCACCACCGCCGTCCGGCTCGTTGATGAAGGCTTCAAAGTGACAGTCCTCGAGCGCGGCCCCGTGGTGGGCGGGCGCACCGCAGACTGGGAAGACGAGGGCATGCAAGTCGAGACCGGCCTCCATCGCTATCTGGGCTTCTACGTGAAATTACCTCGACTGTTACGGCACGTGGGCCTCAAGGTGTCCGATGTGGTGGTGTGGCGCGACGAGATCGCTTTCCGCACACCCGACGGCGGGCCCTCTGCGCTGTTCTCAGCGTCGATTATTCGCCACCCACTACGAACAGCCGTGCGGGCCTTCCGACACCGGGACTTTTTGCCACTGACACAACGGGCCGCGATGGTGCGGCTTCTGACCGCCGGCGCTTACTCCTACATTCGCAAACCCGATGAGTTGGACTCCATCACCATCGCCGATTACGCCCGTAAACATGGCGTGAAAGAAAAAACCGTCGCGCGGCTCATCGCGCCGCTTACAGAGGGCCTGTTCTTTGTGCCGCCCGACCGGTTTTCTGCCCACAACCTCATGGGCGTAGTCGTGCCGTACTGGCGTTCCCTGCTCAAGGTGGGCGTGGGTGCGTTCAGCGGCGGCATGACCGAAGTGATGTCGGGCCCCATTGCCGACTACGTCAGCGACAAGGGTGGAGAGGTGCGGGTCAATACCGACGTTCACGAGTTGGTCAGTGATTCCACAGGCATTCGCGGCGTGGTCACGGACGAGGGCACCATCATGGCTGACCACGTAGTCGTGGCAACGTCGTTGGCACCCGCGACCACACTCATCAACTCGGTAATGCCCGAGCACAAGTGGTTTGACGACATGCGCTCGCTCGAAGCCGCTCCATCGGTGTGCTTCCAAGCAGAGCTTGATTCGCCCGCCACTGAAACTGACACGGCGACTTTCACTCCCGGAACCGAGATTGGATGCTTCGCAGAGCAATCACGCACCACATTCCGCAACACGGACGGCCGGCTCAGCGTCATCATGGCCAACCCCAAAAAACACCTAGGGCTGGGTGCCAAAGCGCTGACCCCCATCGTTGTCGCGGAGGCTAAACGTGTAGGTGTAGACCTCGACGGACACATCACGCGCGCCCGGGTGACCGAGATCCCTGACGACTTCTACTCGCTCGCTGTGGGCAATGAACGACGCCGTCCCACTCAGCGCACCCCCGTCAAAGGCCTCACTCTGGCCGGGGATTACACCAAGCAAAAGTACCTCGCCACTATGGAAGGTGCAGTCGAGTCCGGCAACCTGGCCGCGCGAGCGGTCGTGAAGGGATAGACATGAAGGCAGTCGTGTGGCGTGGCAAGCACAACGTCCAAGTTGAAGATGTACCTGCCCCTCAAATCGAAAAGCCCACCGATGCCATAGTGCGGGTCACGTCAACCGCGATATGTGGCTCGGACCTTCACCTGTATGACCGCGCGGTGCTTGGCATGCGACGTGGCGACATTATGGGCCACGAGTTCATGGGCGTTGTCGAGGCCACAGGGCCCGGCGTCACCCACGTCTCTCCAGGCGACCGAGTCATTGTTCCCTTTGTCATTGCGTGTGGCGAATGCGAATGGTGCCGGGCAGGTGAGCAATCCCTATGCGACCGGTCGAACCCTCACGCCAAGGTTGTCGAGAAACTTTACGGCCACTCCCCTGCAGGGCTGTTCGGCTATACCCACCTGTTTGGGGGCTTTGACGGAGGTCAAGCTGAGTTGGTGCGCGTGCCCTACGCCCACATCGGCCTCTTTGCCATTCCCGACGACGTCGACGACGACCACGCGCTGTTCCTCACCGACATTCTCCCCACCGGATGGATGGCAGCAGAGAACTGTCAGATCGAAGAGGGCGACACGGTACTTATCGCGGGCGCGGGCCCGGTGGGCCAACTCGCTGCCGCGAGCGCGCTGCACCAAGGCGCCGGCACTGTCGCCATTTTTGATCCAGAAGTAGAACGCCTGGCGCTCGCCTCAGAGTTGCCAGGGGTGGTCCCTATCGACAGCACTGGCCGCAATGTCCACAAAGTAGTGGCGACCCTTACTCAAGGTCGCGGCGCGGACTCGGCGATCGACGCGGTGGGCATGGAGGCACACGGCGGCGGTGTGGTGGGCGTATATGACCGCGTCAAGCAACGCATGAGGCTGCAGACCGACCGGGTCACGGCGCTACGAACGCTCATAAAATCCACCCGCAAAGGCGGGCGCCTGTCGATCCCTGGCGTCTACGCAGGGGTCGCAGACAAGTTCCCCATTGGCGCCATCTTTGGCAAAGGCATCACCGTGACCGGGGGTCAAACCCACGTGCACCGGTATGTGCCTGAACTGCTCGAGCTTGTGCGCGACGGCTCAATTGACCCATCACGCATCATCACCGCGCACATGCCACTTGAAGAGGCGCCCCAGGCGTACGAACTGTTTAAGGACAAGAAGGAACTCAAAATCATCTTGCGCCCATAAGCGTGCCACCGGCTGTGCGACAACTGACGCCCGCAAACCGACACCTAAGTCGCTTCAAAGCGCATCTGTGTACGGTTTGCGGGCCTCAGTTGCAACTTCAGGGCGCGCGGACGGGCCCCTGAGCATGTAAGGGTCTGTGCAGGTGGCGACCCACCGCACCAGTTCAGGCGGTGCGCTCTCCCCGTACGTGCTGGGCGCAGACCTTCACTATTGCCTGCGCAACCTCAAGCGCTTCGGTCACATCTTGGTGCGTTGCGGTGGGGCGCTGATCATCTGGATACTCAGTGGCGTTACGGACTTGCCTCATCCATTCGAAGTCCTTGAGCACATCGTCCCGAATAAACTCCGCAACGCAACGCCCGTATTCCGGTGCGCACCACCGACTGGGCGTACTCGAAGCCCCTCAACAGCTAGCACTGCCGCCAAGGCCTTACGCACGGCGTCGTAGGCCGCGGTGAAAGCCATGGCGTAGTCATCTAGGGCGGCAATGGTATGGGCGGTGAGTACGTGGCGCTCGGCGGTGGTGAGCAGGCTCATCGCATGACTGACGTTCACCTCGACCCTCTCGATGCGGCGACTCTCAAGCATGCCGAGAATCCCGTCGGGCAGATTAGCCATTCGCCTGGCCCGTCATGACATCCACAAACGGACGCGAGCGCACCGTGTCGACAAACGGCGATGAGCCCTTTTCTTGCCACTCATCGCTAGACAGACGGGTGATATTGACAGGCATGTCTAAGGCATCACCGGAGCGCGACGCGATATCCGCCAGACGGCGCCTCAACACATCCCCAATGACGAGCACGTCGATATCTTGAGGAAACTCCCCCGGTTCCCCAGTTCTCCGGGCAGCCCAAGACCCGTAAATCAGGACTTGTTCCACGCCGTCAGCGCCCTCGAATTCATGGCGCAGCACTGGGATGGGCCCGTACGTCGCCATGATGATCTCCCGCATAGGAGAAAACAATTGATGGTCCTGATTAGCGCGCACCAGCCGGTTGCGACCCTCGTGCCGGTCAAGAAGTATTCCGCTGTCGACTAACCGACCGATTTCCCGGTGTGTGACAGACCCGCTGACTCCAGTACGTCGCCCCAGCTCAGCAAGAGTCAGTTCCCGATCAGGATGCGCCAGAGTCTCAGCAAGAATGGCGCCAACGGCGTCCGAGCGAACGAAGGGCGTAAGTTGCGGTGAAATCATCTTCACAAAACAAGAAGATGTCTCCCTCCTATAGGGATTGTCAAGAGGCTTGACCAGGAAACACCCTGCCTGACTCCACGAGGACGCTACATCTCAGCTGGGTGCGGCAAACTGGTTCGAATGGACGACATACGCGTAGACCCGGGACCTGGTGCGCCTGAGGGCATCACCATCCCCTCCGGCGAGCTTGTCGAGCAGTTTTCCCACGCGTCTGGGCCAGGCGGTCAGGGTGTCAACACCACAGACTCACGCGTGCAACTCAGCCTCGACTTGGGTAGCACCACAGCACTGGATGAGACTCAACGCGAGCGCGTACTCAACCGACTCGCCCCACGGCTGTCCGGCACGGTGCTGACCATCAGCGCCGCCGAGCACCGTTCCCAGCGCCGCAATCGGACAGCCGCCCGGGAACGCCTGGCTTCGCTGCTACGTGAAGCCATTGCACCGCCCAAGATTCGCCGCCCCACCCGACGCACCCGTGGTTCACATCGGCGCCGCCTGGTAGCAAAACGCGCGAGGTCCGAGGTCAAGCAGAACCGGCGCCGTCCGCAACCAGAGTGACCCGGTTCGCGCAAGACAGGCTCACTGTTGAGTCTCGCTGGGAACTACTTGCACCATAGGTCCCCTCTGCGGCTACACGACTTTCTTGACCACACTCGACTTGAGTTTCATGGCACCAAAGCCCGGCACGGTGGCATCGATGTCGTGCCCGTCGACCGGGTCGATCAGGCGAATGCCACGCACCTTGGTGCCGACCTTAATGACGCCGCCACCGCCGCCCTTGACCTTGAGGTCCTTCGAGATGGTCACCGTGTCGCCGTCCTCAAGCACGTTCCCCACCGAGTCCCGGGTCACTGGCGAACCATCCCCGTCGGTGCCCCCGTCGCTACCCTCCGCAGCCTCGGCAGCCCACTCGTGCCCACACATCGGGCACACCAACAATGCGCCGGACTCGTAGGTGTACGACTCGCTGCACTGCGGACAGCTAGGCAAAACGTCAGACATCTCACTCACGCTCCATGTTCTCTGACCGCCACCATAGCCCCGCCCAACTTGATGTGGGTCAAGGATTCTTGCTCGCTCAGTCTCCATACTGGAAAGACACACAAGCAAAGGAGAACGCCATGACCACCGACCACCTGTCGAAAGCTTTGAAATTCGCCCCTCTCATTGAGCGCGTGCATGGAGTCGGCCACCCCGAACTCACGCGAGTGCGGGAACTCACCGAAGGGATCTCGCAAGCGACCACACCGGAAGCAGTGACGGACCTGTTCCGCGAACTCCGGTCAGTCACACGTGACTACACGGTGCCGAGCGACGGCTGCGAGGCCTACACCGCCACCTATGAGGCATTGCAGGCAGCCGATGCGCAGCACGCAGGTACGCGATGAAGAAGGCCATCTCACTGGGTGAAGGCGCAGAACTGGTCACCAAGAAAATGATCGGGACCGAGGGCACCCCCTTCCCTGCACACACCGCCTCGCTGGAGTCAGTTTTGGTGGTCGTGGACGGAA
>CAZHTO010000006.1:0-28978 GCA_964535845.1 uncultured Demequinaceae bacterium
ATCACGCTTTCCCGTCAAGCTTTACGATCACGCTTTCACGTCGCGCTTTACACAGCCGCCATTGCACGTAGTCGCAAGCCAACGTCGTTTGCCCACTCGCGTACCGCCGCAAAATCTCGGAAGTCGCCCTTGGGTGGGTTCAGTGCCCGAATGATGGCCCTCTCCCCCACATTCAGCTTCTCCCATGTCAGAGCGCCTGAGAATCGAACGTGGTCCTTGGCTTTGACGCTTGCAGCGAGCTGCTCGGCCTCATCGAGACGTTGTCCTGGCCTCACCACCGGCTCCATTCCCACCGAGAACATGTAGACACCGCGGGCACGCAGGTCAAGCACATGGTCGCGAAGTAAGTCCGAGGCGTCACGGCGCCATAATCCACCGTAGACGGCGCTTCCGACCACAACCGCGTCATAGAAATGCACGCCAAGCACGTCGCAGGCGTCACTCACGTCGACGTCAAAGCCGAGTGTCATGAGCTCCTCGCCTATGGCACGGCCAATTTCTCGCGTTGACCCATATTTGGATCCGGTAGCTACTAGGACCTTCATGGCGACCTCCTGACTGGTTTAGCACAGTCTGACGCCCTAGAACCGCTCCTACCAGGGACTTATGTCCTCGTCACGGTTGCTACCTGCACCTTCACCATCCATATCTTCTGGACGTGGTGGAACGCATGCACTGCTTGCCGCTACCCGATTTCGAGAATCAGGTCTCCGCCTTCCAGACTCTCGTTACCGTCGATCACTATGCGCCTCACGGTACCGGCGACGGGCGTGGTGATTGCCGACTCCATCTTCATCGCCTCAATCAATGCGACGGCCTGGCCGGCGGCTATCTCGTCACCCTCTTCCACAGTCACAGTGACTGCACCAGAGAACGGTGACGCAATCTGCCCGGGCCTTGAACTATCAGCCTTTTCACGCTCAACCACATCAACCGAGGCTGCCTCGTCACGTACCTGTACGGGCCTGATGGAGCCGTTGTAGTTAAACATTGCCGAGCGTTCACCGTGGTCGTCCGGCTCGCCGAGCGCTTCAAGGGTCACGATTACCCGCACACCCTTGTCGAGCTGAATGTTGACCTCTTCCCCACTGCCCACCGTAAGGCCGTACAGATAGTGGAAGGTGTCGACTACGGAAATGTCCCCATACTTCTCTAGCGACGCATCGAATTCCTTGGCGGGACCAGGGAATAGCAGGTGGTTGAGCCTGCGTCGGCGCACTTCACCGGGCTGGGATAGTGCCTCACGGTCCTCATCAGACAGCGGGGTGACCTCGCGGGTGCCTGACCGGCCTTCGAGTGCCTTGGTGCGGAATGGCTCAGGCCATCCACCAGGCGGGTTGCCGAGCTCTCCCTGCAAGAAGCCAATAACGCTGTCTGGCAAATCGTACTTGTCGGGGTTTGCTTCGAAGTCCTGCGGGTCGGCACCCTTTGCCACCAAGTGCAAAGCGAGATCTCCCACGACCTTGGATGACGGCGTGACCTTGATCAGGCGGCCAAGAATGCGGTCCGCTGCCGCATACATGTCTTCGATCTGTTCGAACTTGTCTGCAAGCCCGAGCGCAATCGCCTGTTGACGCAGGTTTGACAACTGCCCACCAGGGATCTCGTGACGGTAAACACGGCCAGTGGGGCCCGGCAAACCAGACTCGAATGGTGCGTACAACTTACGCACGGCTTCCCAGTATGGCTCCATGTCTTGGGTCGCAGCAAGCGAAATTCCAGTGTCACGCGTCGTGTGCTCAAGAGCTGCGACGAGTGCCGACATGGGTGGCTGCGAGGTGGTTCCGGCCATCGCCGCACTCGCAACATCGACTGCGTCAACGCCTGCCTCAGCAGCCGCAAGCAGCGTACCAATCTGGCCGCCCGCCGTGTCGTGGGTGTGCAAGTGCACTGGGACGTCGAACCGCTCCCGCAGAGCCGTAACCAGTGCATATGCGGCCGCCGGGCGCAATAGGCCCGCCATGTCCTTGATCGCCAGCATGTGTGCACCGGCCTCGACCAGTTGGTCAGCGAGCTTCAAGTAGTAGTCAAGCGTGTAGAGGTCTTCATCGGGCGAGATCATGTTGCCCGTGTAGCAAAGTGAGGCTTCTGCCACCGACTGACCAGTGGCCCGCACCGCCGCGATTGCTGGACGCATTTGTTCGACGTCGTTGAGCGCGTCGAAAATACGGAAGATGTCGATACCCGTTTGCGTCGCTTCTTCGACGAATGACTGGGCGACCTCATCAGGATATGGCGTGTAGCCCACCGTGTTTCGCCCGCGTAGCAACATCTGCAAGGCGACATTGGGGACTGCTTCACGCAGGTTTGCGAGCCGTAGCCATGGGTCTTCTGACAAAAAGCGCATTGCTACGTCATATGTCGCACCACCCCAGCACTCGATAGAGAGCAGTTCGGGTGTCATACGGGACACGTGGCCGGCTGCTTGGAGCAGATCATAAGTTCGCACCCGCGTTGCCAGCAGCGACTGGTGAGCGTCTCGCATAGTGGTGTCGGTCAGTTTGAGCTGTGTCGCTGCGCGCAGGTCGGCGGCGAAGCCCTCAGGGCCCAACTCAAGAAGTCGCTGACGGCTACCTGCGGGCGGCTCGACACCAAGATCCACATCGGGCAGCTTCACTGCGGGGTGCAACGGCTTGCCCTCAGGCGCGCCATTGGGCCGGTTCACGGTCTGGTGGCCCAAGAAGGTAAGCAACTTCGTTGACCGCTGCTTGCTGGTCGCAACCTCGAGCAGCTCTGGACGCTGGTCAATGAATGACGTCGTCACTCCCCCGGCCCGGAAGTCGGGGTCTTCAAGCACTGCACGCAAGAAGCGAATATTGGACGTCACGCCACGAATGCGGAACTCGGCGAGTGAACGGGAAGCCCGGCGTACCGCGGTCTCGAAGTCGTGCCCGCGGCACGTGAGCTTCACGAGCAACGAGTCAAAGTGTCCCGTTACCGAGTTGCCGGCCATACCCGTCGCACCGTCGAGGCGCACACCGGCGCCACCGGGTGAGCGGTAGGCCACAATACGGCCCGTGTCGGGCAAGAACCCGTTGGTGGGGTCCTCTGTCGTAATGCGTGTCTGGACCGCAAAGCCGTTGGTGCGCACGTCTTCTTGGCGAATACCAATGCTCTCGAGCGTCTCCCCCGCCGCAATGCGGATCTGAGCACTCACAATGTCAATGTCGGTGACTTCTTCCGTCACCGTGTGTTCGACCTGAATACGCGGGTTCATCTCAATAAAGACGTGGGTACCAGCGCGTTCGCCTTCGGTGGCAACGAGGAACTCGACGGTTCCCGCGTTCACATAGCCCAAAGACTCAGCAAACTTCACTGCATCGCGGCACAGAGCCTCGCGAATCTCAGGGTCCAGGTTGGGTGCGGGCGCTATCTCGACAACCTTCTGGTGACGTCGTTGCACCGAGCAGTCCCGCTCGTACAGGTGTGCAACGTTGCCCTCCGCGTCGGCAAGAATCTGCACTTCGATGTGGCGCGGGCCCAGCACGGCTTGTTCCAGGAACACAGTGGGATCGCCGAAGGCGCTGTCAGCTTCGCGCATGGCTGCCGACAGAGCCTCGGGCAGATCTTCGCGTCGCTCAACTCGGCGCATACCGCGGCCGCCACCGCCAGCGACAGCCTTCACAAATATGGGGTAGCCAATCCGGTCGGCCGCCTCAATGAGCTCGTCTTTATCTTTCGAGGGCTCAGACGAGTCGAGAACGGGCACCCCTGCGGCCTTTGCTGCCTTAAGCGCTGCGACCTTGTCTCCGGCTTTCGCGAGCACCTCTGGGGGCGGGCCAATGAAGGTCACGCCTTCGTCGCGGCAACGTTGGGCGAGTTCGACGTTCTCGGCAAGGAAGCCATACCCGGGGTAAATCGCATCGGCACCCGACATCTTTGCGACGCGGATCATCTCGTCAATGTCGAGATATGCCTTGACGGGGTGGCCATCGAGACCGATCTCGTAAGACTCGTCCGCCTTGACCCGGTGTTCGGACATTCGGTCCTCATGGGGGAACACTGCGACGGTCTTCAGTCCCAGTTCATATGAGGCACGGAATGCGCGCACGGCAATTTCGGCCCGGTTGGCCACGAGCACCTTGGAAAACATCAACTTCCCTTCGACTGTGGCTTTATCTTGCCAGGTTTGCGCAGGCGCGCGAGCAAGACCGCCTGCGCGGCACTAGAGAAAGCCGGTCAGCTAGCGTTCGAACGCTTTGATCTGCGGTCCGCCAACTCATCTACATGAGGCTGCGCGGATGTGGACACGTCGCCACGGTCAGCAGGCAACGCCGACAGTGAGCCTTCGAGCTCTCGCCACACCTTGCCTAGGGCGATACCGAAGACTCCCTGGCCCCCTTGGACCAGGTCGATCACTTCATCGTCTGAGGTGCACTCGTACACCGATGCCCCGTCAGACATGAGGGTGATGCGCGACAGATCTTCTATTCCCCGTTCACGCAACGACGACACGGCCGTGCGAATCTGCTGGAGCGAGACTCCTGAATCGAGCAATCGCTTCACCACTCGAAGTACCAGAATGTCGTGGAAGCCGTACAGCCGCTGCGTACCGGAACCGGTCGCGGCCTTGACACTTGGCTCTACGAGTCCAGTACGCGCCCAGTAGTCAAGCTGCCGGTACGTAATACCAGCAACTTTGCAGGCTGTGGGGCCGCGGTAGCCAGCGTTACGGTCAAGCTCTGTGAGACCGTCACTGAACAGGATGCCCTGGTCAGACACCGGCGTCAGATTACGACCGCCCTGTTCAGACATTGACTCTCCTTATGGCTTGCTTGCCTGTCCCTACGTTAGAGGGGCCAGTCGCGCGGGTCAACGACATCGCTCGCTTGGGGACTCGCGTGTCGCCCTATTCTCTCAACTTATCGGTCAGAACGCTCGTGAACTCGAGCACTAAACACCGCAACTGCCGCATCCATACGAGCTTTGACGAGCGCATCAGCACTGAGATCGTCGCCGCGGGAGCGTGCAGGGGTCGCCGCGTCAGACAGCAAATCGGCCTCTCGGTCCGCTGCCCGCACCAACGCTTTGAGTGATCGCGGGTCCCCTCCCGCGGCAAGATAGGCGCCGCCGGCGACCACCAGTGGCACGCACGTGCGCTCATAGCGCCCGGGAACGGCTTGGTGGATCACATCGTGTTCATCGAGGGTGGCGACCACATCAATGTCCACACCAGCAGCCACTGCTACCTCGGCTGGGCTCGCATACGTCACCGTGTCTTCGACGGAGTGCAACGTGACCGCTTGGTGCATGCGCCCGGAGTCCAGAGCGCTTAACGACTCAGCAATGACACTAAGCGGCCTAAAGTGATCGCGCTGTTCACGTAATACGAACCGTAGCCGCTCAACGTCGGCCGGTGAGTAGTGGCGATAGCCCGATGCCGTTCGATGGGGACTCACCAGGCCATTGCTGTCCAGAAACCGAAGTTTTGAGGGAGTGAGTGCCGGGAACTCGCCGCCCAACTGGCCCAGCACGTCGCTCACACGGAGCATCGGTTCGTGAGAAACCTCATGGGGCCACGTACCACCTGGCTCGGTGAAGTCACCGCCCGGCTGCTCAGCGGCCGGATCTACCGCCCGCAGTGCCTTCATCGCGTCAGGAGGCCGATCCGGGGTAGAACGTCATGCGGTACTTGCCAATCTGTACCTCGTCGCCGGCCTGCAGTTGCGCCTCAGACACTGCCTCACGGTTCACGTACGTGCCATTGAGGGAGCCTGAGTCCTTGACGGTGAAGGTGGTCCCGGTACGCAAAAACTGGACATGCTCTCGGCTTACCGTCACGTCGTCAAGGAAGATGTCGCCTGACACGGACCGGCCAGCGGTGGTCACGTCGACGTCCAGCAAGAACCGGGCACCCTGGTTAGGTCCGTGATGAACAATCAGGAGTGCCGAGCCTTCATCGAGTGCGTCGACAGCAGTCTGGTCTTGCGGGGACAAACGCAATGGACGATTGTCGTCAAAAGACACTTGCGCGTCGAGCGACATCGTGCGCTCGACCGGGTTTTCGTCGTACGTCATGCCGCCCACCTTCTCACGTTGATCGTTTACTCATTCTAGGGCTTCGCGTCGCTCGCGGAAGACCTTACAGAGCCAGTGTGCCGTATTCGACGCGCGATGTCTCGTACGTAGTAGATGGCTGATCCCCAATAGAGCGCTGTCGCCGCACACGCTCCAAGGATTGCGATCGAATGCACGGTGTCCCAGCGCTCATACCCGAGGAAGGCCAATGGCAAAAAGACGTAGAGCGCGAAGGTCGCAACTTTGCCCAGGAAAATTACTCGCGGTGGGGCAACGTTGTAGCGGCGAGCAATTAACAGCGCGATACCCATCAGCGCGTCACGCGCGAGCATGATCGCTACAAGCCACCACGGGATCACGCTTCGTATCGCGAGTGCGACCACCACGACGATCGTGAGCATGCGGTCCGCAGCAGGGTCGAGCATGCGCCCTAGATGGGTAATTTGATTCCAACGGCGTGCCAAGAAGCCGTCGACAAAGTCAGACGCTCCGGCAACTAACAGCGCTCCGATGGCCCACAGATCATGTCCCGCGATAAAGAGCCATCCGAACACCACAATGAGCACAACTCGGATCATTGAGATGACGTTCGGTACCGTCCACACGGCGTTGGTCACGTCGTAGTCAGCGGTAGCTGCCGTACTCGCAGTGGGCTTGCTCACGCCCGGAGTCTACTCGTGGATCTCCTCGATCGAGCCCACCTTGTCAACAGTGTCTGCCGCAATTCGTGCCGCGTCGTCTTCCGACATTCCACGAGCCAGCTCCCGAGCCTTGATCTGCTCAAAACGTTGCCTTCGGGATTCAGTACGGTCCTGTTCCTGGCTTTCCTTGTCGGTCATCATGACCACCTCTCTCTTGTGCGGTTGATCATTAACGGGCCAGTGCCCGCTCCAACTCTGCCTTGTTCATAGACGAACGGCCAGAGATGCCTTTCTTACGCGCCTCGGCGTACAACTGGTCTTTGGTGCGGCCTCCGGCACCTTTGTGAGAACGCAGGCCGCCGCGCCGAGAACTTGATATGTCCTCTAAGGACTCGCGCGATGCCTGCTCAGATTCACCTGCGCGCGCTCGTTCCTTGTTGACCGTGCGGGCCGCGACCTCTTTGGCCTTTTTCTTTGACGTGCCGGAGTCGATTTGGGACTGTTTGATCTTCTCGTATTGGCGTTCGCGTTTGGCGCTCCATCCTTGGGGAGACATCTGAGGGCTCCTCTCCACTGGGTTTGGATTTGGCGGTGTGTATCTAGCGGTGTGGATTTGGCGGTGTGGATCTGCTTGTCACTCACGTCAACCGGGCAGGCAGTTGTGTTGTTCCCAGTTGCGCCGCCAGTTCTACGGCTGGCGCAAAGGGCTCGCCATACCGATGAGTGACCACGGAGATCGCTTGTTCCGCCAAGAACGGCAACAGCTCAAGGGCCGATGCGCTGGTCACCGGTCCGTCGTATACAGCGAGGTTGGGGTCGCCACGCCACTCGGCTTCGACTGCCCCAATGGTTCGGACGCGCGAGATACGTTGCTCGTGGCACCGCGCAACACCAGCGGGCGCGCCTTCAACCGTGACCGATATGCCCGCAGCTTCAAGGGCGACGACTAGGTCGCGGGGCAGCAATCTGGGCACCGACACGTGACCGTTCGCGCCAGTGATCGCCATGGCTGCGCATACGCGCACAAGGGCGCCAATGTTCTCTCCGTCCCCGCGCACGAGAACTTTTGTCGGCACATACCGAAGGATGTTGGCCTCGCTCCCGAGCCCAGCCGGGTCGTGAGCGAGGCGAAAATACGTGTCCCTTGCGACCGCATCGGCCGCTGCAGCCTCACGTAACCAGGGTTCCGGACACGTCGCCACAATGCCGGCGACCGCAGGCGCCAATTCGCGCGATGGAATGTCAGCACCGCGACTCATTGGTGCCCATCCAGTCAAGCTCGCTACATAGTGGGGTCCGCCTGCCTTTGCCGTCGCTCCCACCGCAGACTTCTTCCACCCACCAAAAGGCTGCCGCTGCACTATTGCACCCGTGGTCGCTCGGTTGATGTAGAGGTTGCCCGCGTCAATCTGATTGGCCCACGCGGTCATGTCGTCAATGTCAAGCGTGTGGATTCCGGACGTCAGGCCGTAGTCCACTGCGTTCGCCAGTTCGATGGCGTGGTCGAGATCTCGTGCCCGCATGATCCCGAGCACCGGCCCAAAGCACTCGACGAGGTGCATAAAGGAGCCCGGCTCCACCCAGCCTCGCACGCCAGGCGACCATAGATTGTCTCGAAGCTGTTGCGGCTTAACCCACCACTGCTCCCCTGCTTCTAGCTCCGTGAGCCCGCGTCGCAGTTTGCCGGTAGGCGGGCCGATCACGGGCCCAACCTGCGTGGCTGGCTCAGTGGCAGCACCGACTCGTAGTGATGTCACAGCATCGCGTAGTTGGCGGTGAAACCGCTCCGAGTCTGCAGCACTGCCCACCAGGATGGCGAGCGATGCTGCCGAGCACTTTTGGCCTGCATGCCCAAAGGCCGAGGCGACCAGGTCACGGACCGCCACGTCCATGTCTGCACTGGGCATCACGATGAGCGCGTTTTTGCCGGAGGTCTCGGCAAATAGCCGCAGGTCAGGGCGGGTGTCCAGAAGGGTTCGTGCGGTTTCATACGCACCAGTGAGGATCACCTGGTCAACTCGCGGGTCACCGATAAGAGCCGCCCCCAAGCGATCAGTGTCAATATCAACCAGCCGCACCAGGTCCTTAGCCGCCCCTGCCGCATGCAAAATGTCCGCGATCACTGCGCCACAACGTCGAGCTTCTTCAGCGGGTTTAAGAACGACGGCGGAGCCTGCCGCTAGCGCCGCCAATGTTGAACCTAAGGGGATGGCGACAGGAAAATTCCACGGTGGGGTGACGACGGTCACGGCTCTGGGTACCGGGCGCGCGCCCTCTATCGTGTCGAGTTCCCGTGCACGCAACGCGTAGTAGCGGGCAAAATCTATCGCTTCTGATATCTCTGGATCCGACTGCTCGACGGTTTTTCCCGTCTCAGCGGCCATGACTTCCACCAGTTGGCTCCGATGCTCGATCAGTGCCTCTGCCACGCGTTCCAACAAGTCAGCACGTTCGTGTGCGGGCCGCTCGCCCCACCTGTGCCCTGCTGCCTGGACCTCACCGATCATCTGAGCCACCGCATCGGCCGTATCCAAACGCGCGGCTCGAATAGTCTCCACACCCACGTCGCTACGACGTGCACGCTCGAGAGCCTGCGCCGCCCACGCACGAGAGTCCCCTAACGCTGGATCGGTGTCTGGGCTGTTGGCAAACTCGTCTGCGCCTGGCTGCTCTGGGTTGTAGGCAGGGAGTTCAGGAGGTTCAGCGCGCCGTGACGTGGTGACAGGTGGGTCGAGCGCAACGTCGCATGCGCGCCTAAAGGCGGCTTCTTCTCGATCCCAACTGTCAGAGTCCGTTGCGAGGGTGGGCAACCTGGACAAGAAGTTGTGAGGGTTGGCCGCCTCTTCGAGCCTGCGCACCAGGTATGCGAGGGCAACATCAAACTCTTGCGGCGCCACTACTGGCGTGTAGAGCCGCACTCGGCCCACGTCGCGGGTCACAGCGCGCAGTACTTGGGTGCCCATCCCCATGAGCATCTCGAACTGCACCGCTTCCCTCACGCCGCGGTCCTGGGCGAGCTGCCATGCGTACGCGATGTCAAACACATTGTGGCCCGCTATTCCCACCTTGAGGGATGGGGTCGAGTCTGCGGTGAGCGCGGCGTTAAGCAACCGTTTGTAGTGGGCATCGGTCGCAAGCTTTGACCCCCACGGCGCTGCATTCCAGCCGCGTTGTTCAGCGTGGATGCGTTCCATGGGGAGGTTTGCGCCTTTGACAATGCGTACACGCAACGGCGCTCCTCCCGCTGCGATGCGTTGCTGCGCCAGGCGTTGAACGGCGGTGAGTGCGCGTGATGACTCAGGCAGGTACGACTGCAGCACAATCCCTGCGGGTAGCGTTGCCAGCTCCTCGAGCTCCATCAACCGCGTGAAGACTTGGAGGGTGACATCGAGGTCTTGATATTCCTCCATGTCGAGATTCAAGAAGGTCCGCTCGGCCTCGAGTGCCGTGCGATACAGCGGTACTAACGCCTCTACGATTTGGTCGACTGCGCCGTCAACATCCCACGGGGAATGGGGCGCAATCGCAGCAGAGACCTTGAGCGATACGTAATTGACCGCGGGGTGAGCGATCAGTCGGGAGGTCTGCTCAAGGCGCGCGGTTGCTTGCGCCTGCCCCAACACCGCCTCACCGAGGAGGTTCACGTTGACGTCGAACCCTTGATTCTCAAGATCGTGGAGGGATTTCGCTAGCCGGGCGGGCCGCGAATCCACCACGAGATGGGCAACCATCATTCGGACTGCACGTCGAGATATCCGTACGGCTAGATGCGGCATGCCCCGCGACACCCAGGCTGCCGCTTTGATGCCAAAGGCAAGTGGAGCCGCTAAGAACTTGGTAGATACGGCCGATGCGCGCTGGAGGGCCGCTGCCGCGACCAGGGGGTCTTCTGGTCGCATTAAGCCATCGACAAGTGAGGTAAGAAAGCCCAGACCGCCTTCAGTGCGTAAGGCACGTTCCATCACGCGGGCGCCGCGCCGAGGACGAACTCGGCTTTGACCGATAAGCCAGCGGCGGGCCTGTGCCACGGCCGCGTCGGCAATATCAGCGCGCTCGGGACTGGCCGCGATAACCCTGTCGGCTGGGATATCGCGCCTTTGCGATGTTCGACTTGTCGAGGCCATATCCCAGTGTGCCCTCATCCCGTGATGAAGTTCCACAGATAGCCGTTGCCCCTAACCAAGTGGGTTTACTTACTATCCAGTGTTCAGAGCACCAATGCAGGATCGCTGGTCTTAAGCCGGGTGGGCGCCGCCGCTACCCTCAGCCGCCTCTAACTCAGTGTCTACTTCATGCACTAGACGCGTCGCCCCCGCGACGGCAGCAGGCATGAGCAGGGCAGCGCCAAAGGGGATCAGAAACGCCATAAACACGGCAGACCCAAAACCCACCACGAGGGCTCTTTTGCGCCGTAACACCGCTCGACGTTGCGCGAGCGTGTAAACCCCTCGCCGAGCAAGCGGATACGTCGTGAGTTCAAGAGCCAAGAACCATCCGCCACAACTCGCGCCTAGTACAAAGGCCGCGACACTTCCCACGACGGGCACCCAGCCGACAACGAAAAGTCCCAAAGCGAGCGGCACCGTCAGCAGGCTCAAGCGCGCCACTTCCCCCAAACCTCGCATGGCAGCCCGGTGCCAACGCTCTTCATGGTCAGAGCCTTGAAAGCCGTGTTCGCTGTCAATGGCTCGCGAGATGCGCTCAAAGAAGGGTTGGCCTATCGCCAGGGTGATCGCCGTGAACGTATAAACCGCGATAAGTACTACGCCGGCAACAATTCCGACGGCGGCGACGATTTGGACAAGAGTGTGGAAGGCGCCATCTGCACTCACAAGCGCATTGGCTATCGATTCCGACCACCGCGCCAACTGAGTTGCCACCACAATGGCCACAGCAATGAACAGCACAGCGGTCACAAGGCCCGGAACCACACCCCACATCATCAGGCGAGGCGACGTACCCCAGGCGCGAAAACCACGCCGCGCAATGCGGGCACCAAAAACCACATCCCGCATGATGCCGCTGCGAGCTCGACCACTGGAATCTGGTTGTTGACGAGGCATGTGGCGATGTTAGCGCTCCGGCCTGGCTATTCTGACGAACTATAGGTTCCTCACCAATGAAGGCGGTGCTTCGCACTATGACTGATCTACTGCTGTGCAACGCCCGCCTGCTTGGCGCGCACGACCCTTACGACAACGCGCCCCTGTTAGACATTGCGATCCACGGCGGGCGCGTCTCAAAAATTAGTCCGGCAGGGCACTCCACCAGTGGCAGTGCGGAGGTGCTTGACCTCGAAGGCAGATGGGTGATGCCAGGACTGTGGGACCACCACGTGCACTTTACGCAGTGGGCAATTCTGCGGCGCAGGCTGGACTTGTCGGGCGCACAAAGCGCGGCCGCAGCAGGTCAAATCATTGCCGCCCGCATGTTCGCGGAGATGCGGCGCTACGAGCCCATCATTGGCTACGGCTATCGCGATGCGATGTGGGACGACGAGGCGACCGCTGAGGTGCTCGATGCGGTGGCCCCTGACAGGCCGGTCGTAATGCTGTCTGGAGACATGCACGCGTGCTGGGTCAACACGGCGGCGCGTGATCGATATGGACTCCCCTACGCCGGAGTGCTCCGCGAAGACGATGCTTTTGCTTTGCAGATGCGCCTTGAGAAAGCCGCTCCCGGCGACGAGGACCTTGCGATCTCAGACGCCGCAGTGACCGCAGCCGCCCGTGGGGTCGTAGGGATTGTTGACCTTGAGATGGGCAACAACCTCGCAGGATGGACAGAACGCATGACGCGCGGTCTCCACGCCCTGCGGGTGACGTCCGGCTTCTACCCTGACCAACTTGACGAGCGCATCGAAGCGGGCTGGCGCACTGGAGATGCAGTGCCCGGAACGGATGGGCTTCTCACCATTGGCCCGCTCAAGTTCATCACTGACGGGTCCTTGAACACGCGTACTGCTTACTGTCACGACCCCTATGTAGGTCGCGATACTCGTGGGCAATTAGTCATTGCACCAGAAGCCACTCAAGGTCTCTTGGAGCGCGCGGTAAGCCACGGATTCAATGTTGCTGTGCACGCGATTGGAGACGCCGCAGTGACCTACGCGCTCGACGCATTCGAAGCGACGGGCGCTCAGGGAACCATCGAGCACGCGCAGTTGGTACGTGAAGAAGACGTGCCGCGCTTCGCTCAGCTAGGTGTCGCAGCATCTATTCAACCCAGTCACTTGTGGGATGACCGCGATCCGTCCGAGCGAATCTGGCCTGACCGCACTGGACGGACCTTTCCCTTTGGAGCACTCCGAGACGCCGGCGCCCGCCTGCTACTGGGATCGGATGCGCCGGTGTCCAAGCTTGACCCGTGGCGCGAGATCGCCGCTGCTGTTCATCGCAGCGGCGATGCTCGAGAACCCTGGCATCCGGAACATGCGTTGACCCGTGAGCAGGCACTTATCGCCTCAGCTGGGTCGCTCATGGTCAATGAAGACATGGCAGCCGACCTGGTGGTGTTGGAGGCCGACCCGCGCACGTGCATTCACAGTGCACTCCTGGCCATGCCGGTTGTCGCCACCTTGGTTCGGGGCCGCTTTACTCACCGCAGCATCTGAGAGGCGCCGCCCTTACAGCAGAGTCGCGCTCGACAACGCGATGTGAATACCTGCAAGCGCCTTTGACACGGGGCAGTTTTCTTTGGCGTCTTCTGCGAACTCGCTGAACTGCGCCTGGTCAATGCCTGGCACCTCAGCAGAAACGGTCAGAAGAGATTGCGTGACCCCTTCGCCTGGCTCGAATGACACCTCTGAGGTGACGTCAACCTTGGTGGGAGGGTGGCCGGCGCCTGCAAGTGCATGGGACAGCGCCATTGCGAAACACGAAGCATGTGCTGCCGCGAGCAACTCTTCGGGGGTAGTCGTGGTCTGCGTGCCCTCAGAACGTGACTTCCAGTCAATACCAAACGATGCGACCCCGGTAGCGAGCGAAGTGGTGCCCGACCCTTCGGTGAGTGAACCGTTCCACACTGTCGACGCTTTGCTGTGAACTGCCATGGGATGCTCCTTGTGTTGGTCCAGGCCGCCCGGGTGACGACCTCTCTCGCCAGTCAATCACGGCCTTAGTGAACTTGCACTGCACTGGTGACTGCCGCATCGGCCGCTTGTTTTCAAGACCGTCCCAGGAGCCAAGGCGTACTGCCTTGCTTACTTGCGACGCGTGACGAGCCCGTTTTTCTTAACGACCACGCCTTCCTACCAGAGATACTGGACACATGAGCGTTGAATATGCCGTCTACTCCCCCGACTGGGTTTCGCAAGCAGCACCTGGTGCGCCCGTGATGCTTTTGCTCCACGGCTACGGTTCGAATGAGCGCGACCTGCCAGGCTTAGCGCCATACCTCCCGCAAGGCGTGCCGTGGGCCTCGACTCGGGCACCCATTCCTATGTTCGGCGGCGGCGCGACCTGGTTTCCATTCACGCCTGGTGAAAGCCCCGATAACGAGCACATTCTTACCGCAATAAATCAATTGTGGGAGTGGATCGATGCACATGTGGATCCAACGTCGCCACTCATACCTGTGGGGTTTTCACAAGGTGGACTCATGGCTGTCGAGTTGCTACGCACCCGCCCAGAGCGAATCGCAGCAACCGTGGTCCTTGCCGGCTTGATTAGCACGACAGAGCATAAGGCCGATGCGCTACTCACCGAGTCGCGCCCCCGAGTTTTCTGGGGTCGGGGTATCGAGGACACCGTCATTTGGCCTGCCGCCATCGCACGTACCGAACAGTATTTGACCGAGCACACGGACGTGACGGCACGGGTGTATCCCGGGTTGGCGCACTCCGTTGATGAACGGGTGTTGGCAGATGTGAGGGAGTTCTTGACGCCGGTATTCACTGATCACTCCGGCGTCCAATAATCACGAGCCTTCTGCGACCTGTGTGGGTGGCATCAGGTCGAGCAACCAGCGTGCACCGCGTACTTCGACTGTGCGCTGAGTTTGTGCCCCGATAGTCAGCACTCGTTCACGTAGTCCGCGGTCGCTCGTGACCACCCACACTTGTGCCCCGCTCGCGATGTGTGTACCGACGCGCTCAACGATGGTGTCGTCACCCAACCCGGGTGCATTGACCACCTGGACCGGGGGCGCCGCTGTGTGTGGCGTGAGATCTAGAGTTGCCCCGCGAGAGCCGTCATCGACGCCGCGGGCAGTCCCCTCAACGACGACTTCCACATGAACCCGCCAGGACGTGACGTCGAGGCCCACCGCATCACCAGGGACTCCGCGCTTCGCTAACTGTTCTATGCGGGAAATAAAGCGCGCTGTTGCGCCTTGCCGGTCGGCCCACCAGCCGTCCGGGACCGAGCCCACTACGTTGGCGGCATCGACAACGATGACGAGCGGGGGTGTTTCCAGTAAAGCCTTTATTACTGGCCATGACCGAGCAAAACCGGGGTGCAACGCAAGCGAACTCACCTCATCCACAGGCACCCACCTAAGAGCAACGCTTTCTGTGTCACCCATGACCGGCTCAAAAGGCGCTACTACGTCGCCTATCACGGTGGTGTAGGACCACACGTCGAGGTCGAGAACACGCGTGCCGCGTACGTGGATGCTGGCAGCAGGGACCGCTGCCTCTTCGGCTGATTCTCGGAGGGCCGCGGCTACCGAGAGCTCACCCTCGTTAATCGCTCCGCCTGGGATCCCCCATGTGCCACCGTGATGGCTCCAATCGGCACGATGTTGCAAAAGAACACCGCGCGCCGCGTCATGCGCGACCAATCCTGCGGCGCCATACTTGCCCCAGAACCTCTCCCCCGAAGGCAAGACCACCCACGCGTCACCTGGATCGCGCCTGGGTCGCCGGGGCGAAGAGCCCTCATGCGAAGTCGGGGTGCTGGTCATGAGACCAGCCTTACACACCACCGGCAGGGCGCTTTTGCCTATGTATGCATTAAGTCACAGACACGGCGAGGCGATTTCTTATTTAGGTCAAGCATTAGTAAAGTCTGCTACGTGAGCAAAGTCGCCATGACCGTAGGGCTGCGCATTGTCGCCGCCGTAGCGATCATGCTTGCGCTCAGTGTTCAAGCGTGGGCGGACCTCACTTATGGCACATTCACCTGGGCCGAGCTACCTGGTTACTTCACTCCCCTGGCCGCACTTGCCGCGGTAGTCGCACTCGTAGCCGCGGCAGTATCGCGCGCGAAGGGCTCACAAGAACCGGCATGGGTATCCCTACTACGGGTCAATGCCGCGACGTACGGCGTGGTGACCGGAGCGGTTTACTGGTCGTTCCTCGGCGGCATCGCAACCCCTGTCTTTCCTTGGGCAAACTTCATACTGCACGGCGGCGCCGGTGCGATATTGGTGACCGACTGGCTACTTGTAGGTGGACGTGAACGACTGCCTCTGAGCTCAGTCTGGACGGTGCTCCTCGTTCCCGGCATGTGGGTGAGCTACCTCCTTGTACGCGCACACATCGACGGGTGGGTGCCGTACCCGTTCCTGGATCCAGCACTAGGTACCGTCACGGTTGTCACCACGGTAGGCATCATTGCGGGCGTAGGCCTCGTGGTGGCCGGCACGCTGCACCTAATAGTGCGGCCCGGGGCACCTGCACCTGCTCCAGCCTTGCTTAAATCACGACAGATACACACGTCATCCGAACCCATGCGCCCACACACGGGAACTCTCGCGCGGGGCAAACCGTTTAATTGACGTCGACCACCGTGATGGTGTCGACCACCGTGATGGTCAAGACATCGCCAGTATGCGCGCGCCCGTTGCCTTCAGTGAGGACAACGCTGAAACGCCCGCAGTCGTGACCGTGGATGCTCCGGCAGATCCCATGCCGGCCACACACCATGCCTCGTCGCCGAGAACGTGCTCACACGCACCCCTTGTTCCCTACCCAAGATTGACATGCCCTCACACTCAACACCCAGCCGTCGCACAGCGACAGTCACACTCGTTACTTGCTTTGTCATAGGACTCACCAGCGCCCACGGCGCACATGCTCTCGAAACACAGCAAGCGGTCGCTCAGGCTCGAGAGACTGCCAGTTCCGTACAAGCGCAGCAGGCGGCCCTCACAGCCAGCCTTGAGCGCGCCCACGCTACGGTGCGGTTATCTGCTTCGGCGCGCGAGGATGCTGCAGTGGCGCAAGCTGCATCGGCCCTCGAATCCACAGCGGAGCACGCCGCGACAGTCGCCATGGACCATGAGGTCCCTCAGGTCGGGCCGCCCCACGTGAACATGGATGCGGCTACAGCCCTGGTACAGGTGCTCGATGGTGACGTTGATGCACCCGAAGTGGCGCGGGCGGCGAACGACGAGCTCACCCAGATGCACGACGAACTTGACCAGGCACGCACGCAACTTGAAGTCGAGGTCCATGAACTTTCACAAGCAACTGACGCCGCCAAGCACGAGGCGACGCTTGCGACGCTGGACGATGAGCTCGAGAGCCTGCCAGCGCACATCGAGTGGCAAAGCCAACTCATCACCCAGGTAGGTAGCGACACCACCGACTCAGTCGCCTCGCAGCGCGCCGCCCAAAGTCTCGCGGAACTCGAAAGTGCGCTCGCTGTCGCTCAGCTCGTTGACCGAAGCGACGTCGCGCGAGTCGACGCCGTGACCGGAGAAGTCATGGCAGCACACGCGACGCTCACGGCGCACATGCACCGCCTTGCAGACACCCACCAGGAGTGGGTAGACGCCCGCAACAGTGCCATCGACGATCACAACAATGCGGTACTGGTGACCCATGAACAGACGGTCAGGGCGGCCCTGGATGACCATATCGAGGCGAATCGCGCCGCCGTCGCCGCACGCCAGAATGGGTGGTCAGGCCAGCCCGCTGGCATCACTGGCGCTAATGGCCGTTTGCCTGCGAATGACTTGTGCGACGTCGACTTTGCCGTCGGTCACAGACTTCAATGTGATGCCGCAGCCTCGCTCGCTGCTGCCAATGCGAGCTATCGCGCCCAGACTGGCAAGGACCTCGTGATGACGGATTCGTACCGGTCATATGGGTTACAAGTGCGCACTCGCGCGCTTAAGCCCCGCACCGCGGGTGTGCCAGGCACCTCCAACCATGGTTGGGGCATGGCTGTCGACCTTGACCACGACTCGGCGCGCTGGCTCGCTCGCAACGGCGCTGATTTTGGCTGGGTGCACCCGCGATGGGCACGAGCTGGAGGCGCTAAACCTGAGTGGTGGCACCTCGAGTATGTGGCTGCGGATGTGGGCGGGTTCGTCGCCCCGGACCCTGCGGGCCTCGCCGAAACTGTCGCCAATGTATTTACTGCGGGCACAAGTTCGCAGTCTAAGTAATTCACACGGAACTCAAAACTAGGGCCTAGCTGATAAGGAAAACCGCCATTTACCAGGCGCAACTAAAGAACAGAGCGCCTCACAGTGGATCGGCCAAGCCTCTCCGGCATCGGCCCATGTCCTGTCACCCTGCTCTAACCCGACTACCTTAGTCCTATGCCTGCTGATAATTCTGCTCCCAGTGCTGAACAAAACGCACCCGACACCCACCTGACGTTCGCGGATTTGGGGTTAGGGGACGCGTTACTTAAGGCCCTGAGTTCCGTAGGGTACGAAGAGCCTTCGGCTATCCAGGCGGCGACTATTCCGACCCTGCTCGCAGGGCGCGACGTCGTGGGCCTCGCACAAACCGGAACAGGAAAAACGGCAGCCTTCGCGCTTCCTATTCTCGAGCGGCTAGATCGCTCACAAAAGCAACCGCAAGCGCTAGTGCTCGCACCCACCCGTGAACTCGCTCTGCAGGTGTGTGAGGCCTTCGAGCAGTATGCCGGCCACGACCGTGGTGTACATATTCTTCCCGTTTACGGTGGCCAAGGATATGGCGTCCAGCTGTCCGCCTTACGCCGCGGAGTGCACGTCGTTGTCGGTACACCCGGCCGCATTATGGACCACTTGGACAAGGGAACTCTCGACCTGTCCCAGTTGCGATACCTCGTGCTGGATGAGGCAGACGAGATGCTCAAAATGGGCTTCGCTGAAGACGTTGAGACCATCCTCGCCCAAACGCCCGCAGACAAGCAGGTGGCCATGTTCTCGGCCACCATGCCGGCACAGATTCGCCGCCTGTCCAATCGCTACCTCAATGACCCAGAAGAGATCGCGGTTAAAAAGAAGACCACGACCTCGACTGACCTCACCCAGCGCTACCTGATCGTGTCTTATCCCCAAAAGGTCGACGCGCTTACCCGAATTCTTGAAGTCGAGAACTTCGACGCAATGATTATCTTCACGCGTACTAAGAACGAAACTGAGACTCTCGCGGAAAAACTCCGTGCACGCGGTCACGCCGCGGCCGCCATTAATGGTGACGTGGCACAGGTGCAGCGTGAGCGCACAGTGAAGCAACTTAAAGACGGCAAGATCGACATTCTGGTCGCTACCGACGTGGCCGCACGTGGCCTTGATGTGGACCGCATCACCCACGTCGTGAACTTCGATATCCCCATTGACACCGAGTCGTATGTGCACCGCGTGGGACGTACGGGCCGTGCGGGGCGCACCGGTGACGCCATTAGCTTCGTGACCCCCCGCGAACGGCGCACTCTGGCTGCGATCGAGCGGGCCACGCGCCAGCAACTCACCCAGATGCACCTGCCCAGTGTCGACGAGGTGAATGCCACGCGGCTTTCGCGTTTTGACGACGCCATTACTGCTGCCCTTGAGCAGCGCAGCCGCATTGACGCCTTCCGGGACATCGTTGGCCACTACGTAGAACACCACGACGTGCCCGAGGCGGACGTTGCGGCAGCCCTTGCAGTCGTGGCCCAGGGTGAAACTCCCCTGTTGCTCGACCCCAACGCAGAACCCAAGCGTGAAGAGTTCCGTGGAGCAGCAGACAAGGATGGCAAGCGTGGCCGCGACCGCGGTCTAGGCCCCATGACGACCTACCGAATCGCTGTAGGCAAGCGCCACAAAGTCGAGCCCCGGCAAATCGTGGGAGCGATTGCAAATGAGGGCGGCTTAAACCGGGGCGACTTTGGGCAAATTCGGATCTTGCCCAACTTCTCACTCGTCGACCTGCCGCCAGACCTGTCCGCACAAACGCTTCGTAAGTTGGAGCGCACGCGCATTAGTGGCGTTTTGATCGAGATCACGCCTGACGCAGGACCGCACGGCACTGGTGGCCGTGGCGCGCGCTCTCACAGCAAGGGCGCGCCTAAGTCGAGTTACAAGGGCAAAGGTGGTCCTCAACGTGACGGTGATTCGAAGTCAAAGTCGCGTGATGACCGTAAGCCACGCAAACCGCGTCACTCGTAGATTCTGATGCCGTACGGAGCTCGCGTCTAAAGAGGTGCGGGCTCCGGGGCACGAATGGGCCCTACCTCGTCGAGGTAGCACCTGCCACATAGCGACTCATACGACGCTTGTTGACCGTCGATTGCTACTTGCGCGCCCCTGCTCACGAACTTTCCATCGATGATCCGCGCGTTGAACATCGCCTTGGATCCGCATCGGCAAATGGTTTTAAGCTCTTCGATCGCGTGCGCGATCTCCATTAATCGCAACGAACCTGGGAACGAGTGGGTCATGAAATCGCCACGCAACCCGTAGCACAACACGGGCACTCCGTGGTGGACAGCCACTAAGAACGCCTCGTCGACTTGGGCGGGCGTCAAAAACTGTGCCTCGTCTATAAACACGGCATCGACTTCACTAAGAGCCCTATGTGCGGTCAAGGCCTCAATCAGGGATGAGTGCTCCTGGAGCAACACATCGACTGGGCGCTCGAGCCCAACACGGGAGTGGACTGACTGCCCTGCCTTGGTATCAACGCCTGGCTTGACGATCACGGGATGCTGATCGCGCTCTTCGTAGTTGTGCGCTGCAGTCAACAGCAGAGCGGTCTTAGAAGAGTTCATTGCGCCGTAGCGGAAGTACAACTTTGCCATGCGAGAACGGTACCCGGCTATGAGACCTTCACATGGCGCCGCGCAGCATTGACGACAGCTTCTTGCCACGCGCCCGCTTACCGGACTAAGGCGTCACTGCGCTGTGATGTGTGATGCACTCTCGGCCAAATCGTCCAAGGCCACCGAAGTTTGCACGGGCGAGTCTGGCTCCTGGTGAGCGAGCTCACGCAACCGCGCAGGCAGGGATGCCAAGGATCGCGCGCACCTGGCCCGTGCGTCGAGGAGCGAGTTCTCGCCCGCAGTCCGCTTACCGGATGCCATCATCTGTTCGAGTAGCGGCCTGCCAGTCGCCTCGTCTTCCGCGTCGAGACCGATGGTGTCCCCTATCAATATCCCGTTCTCTTCCGTGCGCCACACTTGCTTGCGTCCAGGCAATGTCGCTTTGTCGGTCGACAACTTCACGACGGGCCGCGAGTTGTACTCCACCAATTTGTAGACCGCACCAAGGGCAGGCGCATCTGCGCTCACACCCATTTGTGTTCCCACACCAAACGAGTCGATGGGTGCGTTATCCGCATTGAGTGCGGCGATCTTGTGCTCATCGAGGTCGCCACTGACGTTGATGCGTACCTGAGCCAGGTTGCCTTCGTCGAGAATGTCGCGCACTCGCACGGAGAGCTGCGCCAGGTCCCCTGAATCGATCCGCACGCCCGCGATCGTGACACCCTCAGACTCCAGCTCGTGAGCCACCTCGACAACTCTGCGGGCACCTTCCACAGTGTCGTAGGTATCAATGAGCAGCACTGCCGACCTGGGGAACTGTCGCGCGAACTGGCGGAAGGCCTCACGTTCGTCATCAAAAGCCATGACATACGAGTGCGCCATGGTGCCGCTGAGCGGAATATCAAAAAGCTTTCCCGCTAGCACGTTGCTGGTTGAAGCAGCACCTGCAAGGTAGGCGGCCCTAGCGCCCAGCAACGCCGCATCTGCACCATGCGCGCGACGGGCGGCAAAATCCATGAAGGAGCGCTCACCACTGGCCAGGCTCACGCGCGCCGCTTTTGAGGCAATAGCGCTTTGGTGTCCGATGGTGGCCAGCAACACTGTTTCCACGAGCTGTGCCTCGATGAGTGGCGCCGTCACTCGCAGCAACGGCTCTCCAGGGAAAAACACTTCACCCTCCGGGATCGCCCACACGTCGCCAGTGAAATGAAACTCGGTGAGGTAAGCAAGGAACGAGTCGTCGAACATCCCTAATGACCTCAGAAAACTGATGTCGCTGTCACTGAAACTCACGTTTTCGAGGTAATCCAGCGCATCGGCCAAGCCGGCAGCAATCAAGAACTGACGCTCGCGAGGCAAACGCCGCACAAACAGATCAAAAGTTGCTGGCGCCGTCATCGATTGCGCCCAATAACTGGCCCCCATCGTCAGCTCGTACTGGTCGGTGGTGAGCGCGCTCGCGGCGGCGCCGCTCAGTCGTGAGTCAGTCACAACGGCCCTCGGGATTGACGGCGGGTTCACGCTGGAGCATGGAGACCACTTTCGATCAGTGCGGAATAGAGATGGCCGCATCAATCGTGCAGCGCATTAAGCCCATCATAGAAACACGCCCTGATGCGACTTGGTGCCGTCGCTCCGTGCCAATGTGAGGCACGGTGCTGTGACAGGATGAAAGCCACGGTTCAACGTCGACCCGTAAGGAGCGCTCATGACATCGCACATCCGGCTAGAGACCTACGACGGCATCGCCCATATCGCGTTTACGCGGCCCGACAGGCTCAACGCCTTCGACTTCGACATGGGCCAGCAGTACCGCGATGCATGTGTCGCGGCGGTCGCAGATCAAGCGACCCGTGCCGTGCTGATCACTGCTGAGGGGCCCGCTTTCTGTGCTGGCGGCGACGTGCTTGCGATGGCCCAGTCCGGTGCCGCAGGTCGGGACATCACTGACAGCGCTCAGGTCATTCATGAAGGGATTCGTGCGCTTACTGAGTCTTCGGTTCCGGTTGTGGCGGGGGTGCGCGGTGCGGTCGCGGGCGGCGGCATAGGCCTCATGTTGGCAGCGGACTACATTGTGGCAGGCCAGGATTTACGGGTCGCAGGCAAGTACGCGCACATAGGACTCACTCCGGACCTGGGCGTCAGTAGTTTGTTGACCCGAGCGATCGGTGAACGCCGGGCACTTGCGATGCTCCTCACATCCACTGAAGTTGATGCCGCCACTGCTCTCGATTGGTGCTTGGTCGCCGAGCTGAGCACAGAGCCGGAGGTCCGCGCCGCAGACGTCGCTCGTGAATGGACACACGGTGCGAGCCACGCACTAGGCCAAGCAAAGCGGCTGGTGCGCGCATCGGGCCAGCGCACTGTTGCCGACAGCTTGGAGGATGAGGCGGAGACTATAGGGCAGGCGTACGAACGTGAAGAAGCCCGCCATCGAATTGGCGCATTCGCCGCCGCAAGTGCAGCACGTAAGGCACAACCATGACCGGCCCGTCATTGGCCGGTATGACCGTTCTGATGTCAGGCGGCAGTCGTGGCATTGGCTTGGCCATCGCCTTACGGTGCGCGCGCGATGGCGCGAATATTGCCATGCTTGCCAAGACCGACCAGCCTCACCGCACGCTCGAAGGCACGGTATGGACAGCGGCCGATGCGGTGGTTAAGGCAGGCGGACAAGCGCTCCCTATCGTGGGTGACGTGCGTAACGATGACGATATTGCGCGGGTAGTTTCTCAAACCGTGGACCAGTTTGGTGGCATCGACGTCGTGATCAATAACGCAAGCGTGATCGACCTGTCACCGACGGAGAAATTGACGCCTAAAAAATACGACCTTATGCAGGACGTCAATGTGCGGGGCACGCTCATGTTGTCCCAGGCGGCAATGCCCTTTGTGCTTAAGTCTGAACGGCCTCATATTTTGTCGTTGTCTCCGCCGCTTAATATCACCGCTCACTGGTTGGGTGCACACACGGGCTATTCACTCGCCAAGTTTGGAATGAGCATGGCGACTCTGGGGCTCGCAGCCGAATATGGACAGCGCGGGCTCGCAGCGAACACGTTGTGGCCGCGCACCACCATCGCGACTGCCGCTGTCCAACACGTGATTGGCGGTGACAAACTGATGCAGATTAGCCGTACTCCAGAGATTTACGCTGATGCCGCATACGAAGTCATCACCACCCCGTCTGGTGAACTCACCGGCCAGAGTCTCATCGTTGAAGAGGTGCTGCAAGCGGCAGGCGTCACCGACTTTTCTGGCTATGCCGCTGTCCCAGGCACGCCCGACCACGCCTTGTTTCCCGACATCTTTCTCGACTGAGCGGGCCCCTTTTCTAGGCGCTAAATAAGACCACGTTTCTGTGCGGCCTGGATCGCGTCGTACGCACTCGAAGCGCCGAGTTTTTTGTAGAGTGCGCGCTGATGAGACTTCACGGTGTTAACCGAGACAAAGAGTTCACGGGCGATGTCGGCCCGTCGGAGCCCTCTCGCTAGTAACTCCAGGACATCGAGCTCACGTGCGGTGAACTGTTCAAGGCCAAGGTTGCCTGAAGTATCTGTGGGAACACCGTCGTCGTCGCGACTCGAGTGCACGAGCTCGGGAGCGAGCGCCGCGAGTAACACCATATGCAAGTGCCCGGGCTCAGAAGCGGACACAAGCGAACTCATCGCGGAGCTGTCACCTCCAGCGCGCTGCCCTATGGCGAGTGCGAGGTGGCGCAGGTGTTCAGCTTGTTCCAGCCCTTCGGTGTCGCCTGAGGTCCAGCGGGCCAGTCTGACCGCTCTCGTGATCCCCGTTGCGGGATGTAACGCCCACAGCAACTTCGTGAGCCAAAAGCCCTGGTCGGCGTCATCCAGCAATTTTCTGGCGTGTTGTAGATTCCCCGACCGCAAGCCGTCAATTGCCCGCATCAACGAAAACACGCTGCCCGCGTAACCGGAGCTGCTCGCGGAGGCGAAACCCATGGCTTGCAAATGCTCTACACGATCCCGGGCGTCGGCTCGTTTGTCTGCCATGAGCCCAACTCGATAGATGCCTTCTACATAGAACGGCCACATTTCCCCGAATTGCCTGACCGGGATCTCGGTGACGTCCGCAAAAGCCGCTTTAGCCTCCTCCGGAGTTGCGAGCAACGCGCGAACCAGACGCTCGTCAGCATCCAGGTGGTCTTCGACCCAGCTCTGTGTGCGAGGTACGGACAAGGCTGACCGTAGGTGTCTCTCCGATTGACTTCGCGAGCCGTATAACGCATGAATCAAGGCACTTCGCAGGTGCGCATCACGTGCGAAGAACCTGAGTTGACTTGGCACAGGTGGAACAAGAGACTTCTCAAACAGCACCAGCGCCTCTGAAAACCTCCCCGCGAGCATTCCGCTAATCGCTGTTTGCAGGAGCGTGAAACTACGCCTGCCCCGAGATGCATCGATCACCTGCGGTACAGCACTCATAGCGAACTGAAGTCCACGCATCATCCGGAATGCCAACACAGGGTTCCCTGTGAGCCGTGCTTGTGCAGCGGCGACCAGCGTGAACACGTCTTTGGTCTCGTCAGTGGCGCCAACGGGCGGCACCGCGTCAACACTGACCGACTCGGCGAATGAGCGAAACCCGCGAAGCATCACGGTCACAGCGGGACTAAACCGGGCGATTTCCTTAGGAACAAAGTTCAGCAAGATCTGGAACTCGCTTGCGGGCATACCAAACCAGAGTTCGAGGGGATAGTTCTCGATCAGGTTGGCCACAGCCTGCGGCTCTTCGCGTCGCAGTGCGTCGCGCGCGAGGGCCACCACGTCGATGTCGCCACCGGAGTCACGGGCACCGCCAGATTGCACTCACGCCTCCCGAATCTCGCCGCTTGCCAAACTGATCGCCAAAGGCCCCATTCCACATTGTCCAGGACTCGAAGCAGCACAGGGACACTGCAGCAAAAAGACGTTGTAGCAAGAGAACGTCGTAGCAAAACCTTGAGGTGTGGCGCCTTTCCCTCACTACCTTGAGCCGTCACCAGCCTAGCCGTTACTCGGTAACGGAACAGTGTCGTCGCCAACAGGGGGTTATTGTCACTCGATGCTGGTCCCCTGGGACCGGCGGGGCCTCACACACTCACGGTTCGCGTTCGCTATGTCTCGTCACTGAGGTCCCTTGCGGCGATAATTTCGGAATAACAGTGAATCCAGTTGGTGTTCATCTGCACGAGAGCGACGGCTACCGGCCATCGCCTGTGTCAGAAATGGAGCGTGCTGTGTCCGTTGCCGCCGATATCAACCCACCACTAGCACCACAGTCAATTCGGGTCCCCTTTAAGCCCCGCGGCCCCCTGAGTTCGGCAGTCCTGGAGTACTTAACAGCGCGGCGGACAGACCACGATCTTTCTACTCTCGCCGAGCAAGCCCTTGCGCAGGTAGCCGATATTCCGCGAGAAAGCATCGCGCATGACGACGATATCCAATTGGCACTATTCGCCCTCTACGCCTCTGCCTACGGGTCAATTGAGGCCTTCAGCCCTGATATGGAGTGGGAGCCACACCTGATCGCCACGCGGCGAACACTCGAAGTTGCTTTTGAACAGGCCTTGCGAGCCACTGTCTCAACACCCGAACTCCCGTCGCCCCGTCAGGACGACGTGGCACGGGCACTCTTCGCATTTACCAAGCCCAGCGGCGGCCCTAGTCTTTCGCGCTATATCGCTAAGAAGGCTACTAAGGAGCACGCTCGCGAAATGATGGTGCAGCGCTCGATTTACACTCTTCGCGAAGCCGATCCGCACTCGTGGGCGATTCCCAGGCTGTCGGGACGCGCTAAGGCCGCACTCGTGGAAATTCAAGCAGATGAGTACGGCGGGGGCAGGCCCGAGCGGGTCCATGGAGAAATTTTCGCGCGATCTATGCGCGGTATGGGCCTTGACTCGACCTACGGCGCTTATGTGGACAACGTGCCAGCGATCACCTTGGCGTCCCACAACTTGATGTCAATGTTCGGGCTTAACCGTCGCCTTGTGGGGGCGATCGTGGGCCACCTCGCGGCATACGAGATGACCTCATCTATCCCCTGCCGTATGTATGCCGATGGCTTGCGTAGGCTCGGCTTTGGTGAGTCCGTCACCGACTACTTCGACGAGCATGTAGAGGCCGATGCAGTTCATGAACAAATCGCAGGTCGAGACCTGGCCGGAGCTCTCGCAGAGGACCAGCCAGGGCTGCTAGCTGACATTATGTTCGGTGCAGCCGCATACCTCACCGTTGATGACTGGATGGGTGATCAGATCTTGGAGGCTTGGGAGCAAGGAAGATCTTCGCTCATCCACGAGGTGTCGTCGTGAAGCCTGAGCGACCCACCATCACTCCTTATCCCGACGGGCCCATTCTTGTGCGAGGCGACGTTGATTTGAGATCAATCGACGGAGAGCCCATCGAACGAAACCGTAGAACAGTCGCCCTGTGTCGTTGTGGGCTTTCGGCCATCAAACCTTTTTGCGACGGTACGCACAAGGCCACAAACTTTCGCACCGAGGACTAGCCAGCTAGCGACCGCGCTCCCACAACCGCATCGATTCACTGAAAACCCCGGCGGCATGAATCCCCTGCCAGTTCTTGCCACCGCGTGAAAATGTTGCCAATACGCCGGCAGGGACCGCCTGGTCAGGAATGGGCGCGCCCACCCATTGACACGGCCTGACATGAACCAGATCGATGGCTGCCGCACCAGAACTGTCGTCGTAAACCCACCGGCCCCTCACGCAACCTAACCAGTAAAAGCCATCTCCATCTCGTGTCCACACCAGCGATCCCTCAGCCGCGGTAGCAAACCGTTCCACACGTGCCGCCAATCGCTCGTCGTGCTCACGACGCAGGGTGATGAGCGCATCGGCGATATTCAATGGCGCGTAAGAAAGCGCGCCGCCTAACCCCACTAAATCTGAGCGCAACGCGCGTTCAACAGCAGCGCCCTCGGGGACGTCGTCGCGGCGTGAGCGCATAGGAGCCCTATAGACGCCAGTCATGTTTCCCACTGTATTGCCCTTGCCCTATCGCCGGGGTTGACCTTCGACACAAACAGGCTGTTACCCTGATGAGCGACGCGGGGTGTCGTGCTAGCACGACTGAGATCACACCCGTTGAACCTGATCTAGTTCGTACTAGCGAAGGGAACGTCGCCGATGTCGGCACCTTCTTTTGTTTCTGCTGTCCCCTTTGATGCTGTCGCTATAAGCAACGGCTTCACCGCGATGCGCAGCCAAGCGCCCCTGGTGCAATGTCTGACCAACGTCGTGGTTGCACAATGGACAGCCAACGTCCTTCTCGCGGCGGGCGCCAGCCCCTCGATGGTTGACAATCCGCACGAGTCCGGTCAATTCACTACCGTCGCTCATGCGGTTTTGGTGAACCTCGGCACACCGCAAGAGGGCACGGTCGCCGCAATGCACAGTGCCGTGGACACTGCCGCAAAGACCGATACTCCATGGGTGCTTGACCCAGTAGGGGCTGGCGCCCTTGCGTGGCGCACCCGCGTGGCTCACGACCTCTTGAGGCTTGCTACCCCGTCGGTGATCCGCGGCAATCCTTCCGAGATTCTTGCGTTGTCCGGTGTGGGCGGCGGGGGTCGAGGCCCCGAAAGCGTCCACGCCGCCGAAGATGCGCTTGAGTCTGCGAGTGCGCTCGCGCGAGAACATGGCACCGTGGTCGCCGTTTCTGGAGAAGTCGATCACCTCACCGACGGCACGCGACTGGTCCGGGTCGCCAACGGACATCCATGGCTGACCAAAGTGACTGGTGGTGGGTGTGCCTTGGGCGCACTCATCGCGGGTTTCGTTGCCACAACCAACGACGCGCTGTTGGCAGCCGCCGCCGCGACCGCGGCCTACACGGTTGCCGCTGAGCACGCAGCAGAGAACGCCACCGGTCCGGGAAGCTTCGCGGTGGCATTGCTGGACGCTCTGGCCACACTCGAGCCTCAGCACCTCGCAGATGGCGTAGTGCTCCGGTGACCGGCCGTCCGGTTGACCTCAGTCTCTACCTCGTGACAGATACCAGATTGTGCGGACCGCGAGGAGTGCCTGCGACTGTCGCAGCCGCGGTTGCTGGTGGCGCCACCGTGGTGCAGTTACGGGACCCAGACGCGAGCGATGCTGACCTTATTGAGCTTGGGCGGGAGGTACGACGGGTGCTCGCGGGAACCGGAGTGAAGCTGATCGTGAATGATCGGGTTCACCTCGTTGAGGCAATCGGCGCCGACGGCGTCCACCTTGGCCAGAGCGACACCTCCCCCGAACTGGCCCGCCAGATGCTCGGCCCACAAGCCATCGTCGGACTATCCGTCAACACGGTTGAGCAAGTAGCCGCCGAGCACTTCGCCGCTGGGCACTTCCACACCGAGCACTTCCCCGCCGAGCACTTCCCCGCCGAGCACTTC
>CAZHTO010000006.1:29078-33001 GCA_964535845.1 uncultured Demequinaceae bacterium
CCGAGCACTTCCCCGCCGAGCACTTCCCCGCCGAGCACTTCGCAAACGGTGTCGTGGATTACGTCGGTGTGGGCCCAGTATGGCCGACCGGAACCAAACCAGACCACAACCAGCCCATAGGTCCCGGCGGGGCGTCTGCAATTGCTGCCGCAAGCCCGTGGCCGGCGGTCGCCATCGGCGGCATCACTGCCGATCGAGCGCCTGCACTGCGGGATAGTGGGCTTGCGGGAGTTGCGGTCGTTTCTGCGGTATGTGCAGCCAAAGATCCAGCAGCGGCGGTTGTCGCCCTGCGGGCAGCCTGGGAAGGTCAGCGGTGAGCCCCCACCCCCCGGTCGCGCTCACCATCGCTGGATCGGATCCCTCTGGTGGAGCTGGTATCCAGGGCGACCTCAAAACTTTCTCCGCTTTAGGCGCCTATGGCACTGCCGTGCTGACATCGCTCACTGCCCAGTCCACCCTAGGTGTGAGCCATGTACACGTAGTCCCCACCGATTTTGTTCGCGCGCAATTGGACACCCTGGTCGACGACATCACACTTGATGCCGCCAAGATTGGGATGCTCGCCTCTGCCGCCACTATCGAGGCCGTTCTAGCCTTTGTCCATGACCGCGCGGACGCCATACCGGTCATCGTGCTCGACCCAGTGATGGTGTCGACGGCTGGCTCCCGGCTGTTGGACGAAGACGCCATTGGGCCAATGCGCGACCTCATGCGGCACGTTTCTCTGATCACCCCGAATCTTCCGGAAGCCGCCGCTCTGCTCGACACGGAGCCCGCTCACGACCTCGCCACCATGCGCGCTCAGGCAAGTGCTCTCCGCAGCATGGGTGCGGCGCGCGTGTTGCTTAAGGGCGGCCATCTGGGATCCCACGAGCAAGCAACCGACCTGTGGCTCGACGATCAGGGAGAGCAGTTGCTCACCGCCCCACGGGTACCGACACTCAACAGTCACGGGACCGGGTGCGCCCTGTCCTCTGCCATCACCGCCCTTGTCCCGTCAGCGCGTTCGCTGTGTGAAGCCACCCGCCAGGCGAAAGCGTGGCTCACCGGTGCCTTGCAAGCCGCTGACACTCTGCGCATCGGCCATAGTGCCGGCCCCGTGCACCACTTCCACGACACCTGGAATTCATCCCACTACGAGAAAGAAGGCGCATCATGACCAGCCTGCCTACCGCAACAACCAGTGCCATCGGCGACCACTTCGAATACGGTGCTTTCACGTCAGAGGCGTGGCAACGCACGGCCAGGGTTCGTGAGGCGATCGATGCGTTACCGTTCTTGCGCCAATTGGCGGATGCGACCCTCCCTGACCTGACCTTCCGGAACTACCTGACGCAAGACGCGATCTACCTTGCGGACTACAGCCGGGTCCTGGCCGCGGCCGCCTCTCAGGCCCAAGACTCGGATCAAATAGTGTTCTGGGCTGAGTCTGCCCACGGGGCGATCTCCGTCGAGCGACAGTTGCACCTGAGGTACGTCAGAGATTTCTCTGAGGCCGAGTCCTCACCGACCACAGTTGCCTACACCTCTTATTTGCTGAGCCTCGCCGCAGCGGGAAATTACCCCGTCCTTGCTGCCGCCATCCTGCCGTGCTTCTGGATCTATGACGACGTGGGTACTCGGCTCAAGGCCGCCGTCCCTGACCTGGACGCGCACCTATACGGCGACTGGATTGGGACCTACGGTGACCCAGACTTCACCGCAGCCACGGCAACCGCACGGGACATCGTGGACCGCCTGGCCACTCAGGCCGATCCCCACACAGTCGACCGCATGCACGCCGCGTTCTACCGAGCGTCCCAGTATGAATGGATGTTCTGGGACGCCGCCGACCGTCATGAGACCTGGCCCATTTGAAGTACTGATTCGTGCGCAAATGGGCAAGTACCTTCATGATTATTGTGGGCTGGCAAGTCATCGCCAGCCTGCAATTGTTCCCTCCGCACGTGCTGCCCGCACCGATCGATCTGTCGAGGACCGCGGCAACCATGGTGGCCGACGGTAGCCTGCCCGGGGCGTTACTGGTCAGCTTGGCACGGGTGTTGGTCGGATCAGTGATCGGCATCGTCGTGGGCCTGCTATTGGGACTGGTAGCCGGACTGTGGCGCGTGGGAGAGAACATTGTCGACCGTCCCATCCAAATGCTGCGCACCATCCCCTTCACCGCACTCACCCCGCTCCTGATCCTGTGGTTCGGTTTGGGAGAAGCCCCCAAGATCGCACTCGTGATCATTGCGACAGTGGTGCCGATGTATCTCAACACCTTTAGTGGGGTGCGCTCGGTAGACGCCAAGCTCGTAGAGGTCGCCACCGTGTACAAGCTCAGCCCACGCCAGCGAGCCCTACGCGTGTTGCTGCCCGGTGCTGTCGCTCCCATCCTCGTAGGCCTGCGCTACGCCCTCGGCCTGGCATGGATCGCGGTAATCGTGGCAGAAACCGTCAACGCGTCTTCTGGGGTCGGCTACCTGTTGACAACCGCCCGCACCTACGTCCGTACCGACATCATGATGATCTGTGTCGCCGTCTACGCGGGGCTCGGATTGCTGACCGATGCGTTAGTGCGACTGGCGGAGAACCGTCTGTTGCGCTGGCGCTTGACTGCCCCACCTGTCGCTTAAGAGGAGTTGACTATGCCAACCTTGGCCCAATCTGCAACCTTGGTCGTTGCCGCGACGCTCACCCTGGTCGCTTGTACGTCCGCTGCGATCGATGACACGACGAGCAACGTGGATGTGCTGCGCGCCGGTCCCCTCAATACCCAGAACACTTTGACGCTTGCGACGGGTAGCGGCCAGCTAGAGCAGGCCATTTCTAGCGCCGGCGCGACCCTGGAGGAGACAGCCTCTTTTGCTGCCTTCGCCCCAGCTGCCGAGGCGATGGCTGCGGGCCAGATCGACATCACTACGGGCAGTTCAACTGCCCTGGTGACCGCGGCGCAGGACAACCCCGAGTTGGTCATTTTCGCCGTGGAGGCCAACGATAACGACACGCAGGGCATCATTGCCGCACCGGGGACCGGCATCACTTCAATCAATGACCTTGCAGGCCGTACCGTCGCCGTCAACGAAGGCGGCACAGGTGACTACCTACTACGAATGGCTCTGACTCAGATGGGCATGAGCGTGGAGGATGTCCATGTTGCCAACCTTGCCCCTCCTGAGGCCGCCATCGCGTTCGCTGCCGGGAAAGTAGACGCTTGGGCCACGTGGGACCAGTACCTCGCTTCTGGGCTGTCCGTGGACGGGGCTGAGCTCGTGACCTTGGCCGCCGACGTGGGAGCCACCAACCGCACCGTCCATGTCACGACCCGAGACTTCCTGAATCGCCACCCAGAGTTGATCCGGGCTGCCTACGACGCCCTCGCCGAGCAGGCAGAGGCCGTTATTGCCGACCCTGAAGTATTGGCAGCGGCCTACCGCGCAAATGGCGCCCCCGCGTCGGTGGCGCAAACAATCGCGGCGAAGACCCCACCAAAGATTGAACCTGCCGACGACGACTTTACTCAAGAGCTCCAGGCGGTTGCTGATTTCTACGCCGCACAGGGACTCACCACGACGGCGACGGATGTCAGTAAAGCCGTGGTGGATGTCAGGGAACTGCCGTGAGCAACTCGAGCAATACCAATCACCGGGACGGCGGAGTACAGGTACGGGGTCTGAGGAAGTCTTACGGGCAGCGCCTTGTGCTGGATCACCTTGATCTTGACGTGAAGCCGGGAGACATCGTTGCTCTCCTAGGACGTAGCGGCTCGGGAAAGTCGACGTTAGTACGCATACTCGCGGGGCTGGACCGCCCCGATCACAGCGCGAAGTTCTCAATCGGTTCAGTAGCCGTGGCTTTCCAAGAGCCGCGATTGTTCCCGTGGCTACCGGTATGGCGCAACGTCGCCCTCGCCTTGGAGGGAGCCGGCGCACCGCGCAGTA
>CAZHTO010000007.1:0-30655 GCA_964535845.1 uncultured Demequinaceae bacterium
AGATGGATGACCGCCCGGTGCGACTGCGGTAACGCGCGCACCCGACAGAACCCGGCGTATCGGCCAGCTCATCCGCTCATACGTAGTGATAGACCCTGCTGTGCGTCACGCACGTGAAGGCTTCGAAACGTTGCGGCCCGGTTTCCCGGTTTTGTGCCGGGCGCGGGTTACTCTCGCAAGATGACCGACCCAGGTAGCGGAAGTGATCGGCGCGATGGATCACCAGGTGCGCGCCGGCCTATGCCACCATCTATTCAGCCCACGAGTCAACGTCCTACTCATCAGGGGGGAGCGCCGCAACGGCGTTCAGTGCGACCGCAGTCTGGCACTGCCTCTCCCGCGAGGCCTTCCGCACCCCGCGTGTCTTCGTCACAACGCAGCGTTCAGCGGCCTGCCCCAGAGGGCTCTCCGGCGCAAGACTCCTCGCACTATGATCCGCGTGGACACCATGTGCCGGCTCGTCCCCGCAAGCGTCGGGGGCGGCACCGTTGCGGCAAGGCTCTCGCAATTATTGTGGTGCTACTGCTGATTGGCGGCATTGCGCTCTACGCGTGGGTGAACTCTAAAATCCAGACGGTAGATGCACTGAGCGGGTCGCCGGATACTCCTGGGACCACGTATCTCATTGTGGGTTCTGACTCCCGGGACGGCTGGGACACAGGTGACCCCACCACGGGTGCCCGCACTGACACCATCATGGTGCTACACAAGCCTGAAAGTGGACCTGTAGCGCTCATCAGCCTTCCACGGGACTCGTACGTCGATATCCCGGGTCGTAGCGCCAACAAAATCAACGCGGCCTTTGCCTTTGGTGGTGCTCCGCTTCTGGTCGACACCGTCGAGGAGCACACGGGCCTGACTATTGATCACTACCTGGAGGTCGGTTTCACGGGCGTTGTGGATGTGGTTGACGCGGTGGGTGGCGTCGAGCTTTGCCTCGACCAAGACGTCAATGACTGGCGCAGTCAGCTTGTCTGGGAGGCAGGGTGCAATGTTGCGGATGGCTCTACAGCACTCGCGTTCGCGCGTATGCGCTATAGCGATCCGTTAGGAGATATTGGCCGTGCGCACCGTCAGCAACAGGTTGTAAGCGCTGTCGCAGACGGTGTTTTGAGCCCAGCAACCGTGCTCAACCCCATAAAGTCTCTCCCTATTGCCTCTGCGGGTCTCGACGCGTTCCGGGTGTCTGAAGGAACCGGACCGTTCGACCTGGCTCGTTTCGCACTTGCATTCAACTCCGCGCGTGGTGGTGAGGCGGTGACGGGAACCCCACCGATTGCCAGCATGGGCCACCGAGTTGAGGGTGTGGGCTCGACCGTGCTCCTGGATCCAGACCAGATTGATCAGTTCTGGGTAGATATCGCTGAAGGGAACTTTGAGCCAGGCACCGAAGTGGGCGGTGTCGACTTCTAGTGACCCGCTGTGGGGTCGCCTTTGGGTGCGGCCCCTACGCGCTTGGACTTATGGCCTAGGTGCGGCTTACCTTCTGCCTCACCAAGGCCCCAGCGCACTGCTCGGGTCGCTACTGCTCCCGCCATGGGCCCAAAGGTGCGTGTTCGCCAGCGGTCAAGGTCCAGTTCAGTGCGCGCCCACGACGGCAGTAACGCGACTGCGGCCGATGCAAGGGGGGCGTAAGCAACCCGCGCCACCTTTGGAAGTGGTGGCTCGTGTAAGAGGAACTGAACGGTGTCGAGCGCCTCGGGGCTTGCGGTGAGTTCGGGGCGAAAACTCTCCAGCGCATGGGCCAACTCGGCTTTGGTCTGCGGTACGTCAGTCGCACCGAGAGCGGTCGCGATGCGCCCCGATTGTGCGACGTACTCGTCGGCGGCTTCAGTGCTTAAGGGCTGTGCGCCGTAGCGTTCGTAGGACGTGAGGAACGAGTCGATTTCTGCGACGTGAATCCATAGCAAAAGGTGCGGGTCGCTCGCGCGGTAGGGGCGGCCATCGGAGGCTTTGCCGCGCACTCGCTCATGGATGGCGCGCACCCGATCGATCATTTCTTGTGCATGCTCGATCGTGCCGTATGTCGTGTAGGCCAAGAACGTTGAGGTGCGGGCAAGGCGGCCCCATGGGTCCCCTCGATACCCTGAGTGGCCTGCGACCCCAGCCATTGCTAGCGGGTGGAGCGACTGGAGCAGTAGCGAACGCAAGCCTCCTACAAAGGTCGAGGCATCGCCTTGCACCCGTCGAATAGCACTACCAGGTGGGAACCAGCGCGGCCCAGGGGTGTGGTGAATGCGATCGCGTGCCTCGTAGCCATCCGGTCCAGCGATACGCGTAAAGAGCACATCGCCCACCTGGGAGCGCAACCGGGTCCAGGGCATTAGCGTGGTCATACTCATGTCAACGCGCGTGGCCTACTGGATGCTTCCTTGACTGCGAGTTGGTGCGGTGTGCAGCCGCATTAGTGCTGACATGTGTTTCGAGTGGTAAAGCGATACACTCGATCGCTGGCCGCACGAGCAATGCACGCCCTCGGTCAATTGCGTTCATTCTTGGCGCCCATCCACGAGGAGCGGTCCATCCCAATGTCCACCATCACCATTCGAGCCGCGAGCCGTCGCTTATCGGCCACTCGCGGACGGCAAGCGATTTCGGTGTGGCTCATCGTTCTGCTGATGTCAGGCCAAGGATTCCGCTACCTCGTGGGAATGCCTGCCTATGTGGTGCTATGCCTACTCACCGTGGGCCTTGTGGCGGTCGCATTCTGGACCAACTGGCGCGACCTCAAGCCACCAATCCTGGTGGGCGCTTTCGTAGCACTCGCCGCGCTGAGCGTGATCTGGTCCGCCACCCGTCTCGTCACTCTTGTGGCCGCCTTCGCGATGGTGCTCACCACTTATATGGCGATAGTGATCGCACGCCGGAGCACCAGCACAGAGTTCATGGTGAGCTTGTACCGCGGGCTGCAAATCAGTCTCGTACTTGGCCTCGCGTTTGAATTTGTAGTCGCGGTGTTCTTCCCGGGGGATGTCGAACCGCTCGTCGGTGACCTCGTCGCAATTGCGGGGGACGACGCCGGGCTCAAACACGTCATTTGGACCGACGCCCTGTTGTTCCAAGGTGGGCCCATCCAAGGCTTTGTAGGCAACCGCAACCCGTTTGGTGCCATCGCACTGTTCCTAGTAGTGGTGACCTTTATTCTCATGCTCGAGCGGCGCATCGGCCGCTTGGAGGGTTGGGCCACCATCGGCGCTGCTGTGCTGGTCCACATGCTCACGCAGTCCGCGACCGTGACCGCAGCTGCGATCTACTTGATCGCTATCGCTACCGGAGCAGTAGTGATACGGAGGTTGCCCCTCAGGCATAAACGCACACTGTCGTTTGGGGTGCTGGCGCTCAGCGCAGTCGGTGCAGTGCTCACACTCAAGTACCGCGAAGAGATTTTCTCTCTCTTAGGCCGCGACTCTGACCTGACCAGCCGTACTGAGATCTGGGACGACGTGGTGCAATTTGCACAGTCCCGACCCGACGGGTGGGGCTTTGTCGGGTATTGGCCCATCTGGGCTCACCCCTACTCAGAAATTGGCACGGAAGTCGAGTGGGTGCGCCCTACGCATGCGCACAACGCTTTTCTCGACACGTGGTTACAGCTGGGTCTCATTGGCCTGGTGTTGCTCATCGTGATGCTCGTGCTGCTGTTTGGAAGCGCCTGGCGTCTTGTCGAGCGTGCCGGCAAGGGCGACACATACCTTCCGCTCGGTTGGGTGCTCCTTACCGTTGCGCTGTCACTACAGGCACTCACTGAATCGCGCTTGCTCGTCGAGGGCGGCTGGTTCTTACTTGTCGCGCTGTATTGCACGGGCCCACCAGTCTTCCGGCTCACCATCGTGGACCCTGAGATGGTCCATTCTGGTGTCACACGTAGAGACCGAAGGATTGCGGGCACCGTCACGGTCTTTGCTGGGGTCGATCACGTGATGCTTGCGATGCCCACCGGGGTGGAAGATAAGGCGCGAGACTTCTATTCGGGGGTGCTCGGCATGGTGGAAATGGATTTGCCGGACGCTATGCGCGAACAGGGTGGATGCTGCTTTGAAACCGGTGACGTGGTGTTGCATTTAGGGCCCACCACCGACTTTGTGCCAGCGACGATGGCCCATCCTGCGATCATTGTCGAAGACCTTGACGCTCTTCAGTCCGCGATCGAGAGTCATGGCTACGAGTGCCGACGTTCCCCCAGTGAGTATCCCGGGATTGATCGATTCCACACCCATGACACCTTTGGTAACCGCATCGAGTTTCAGCAGGCGTGACCCGGGCGCGGCGTCGAGCACCTCGACGTCATGTGGGGCCTAGCGACCCTTCGCGGCCGTCCGAGCAGCCTTCTTACCCGCATCCTTACGTGCTTTCTCGGCCTTGCGGTGGGCGCTTGCGGCCCATGCTGCGGCACCGACAATACCTGCCCCGTTGCGCAGTTCTGCAGGAACAATCGTGGTGCGCAACGTGAGCCGTGGCAAGAACATGTGGTGCGACTTCGACACGCCGCCCCCCACGACAATGAGGTCCGGCCACAGCAGGTCTTCCATCTCGGCGTAGAAGCGCTGCAAGTTCTTGCTCCAAGCCCCCCAGTCCAGCCCTAACCGGTCACGAGCCGAGTCGGCTGCGATCGACTCGGCCTCAACGCCATCGATCTCGAGATGGCCCAACTCAGTGTTAGGCACGAGCTGGCCGTCCACAATAAGTGCGGTGCCGATCCCCGTACCCAAAGTCGTCATCAGTACGACGCCGTCGCGGCCATGCGCGGCACCGAAGGCAAACTCGCCATAGCCGGCAGCGTCTGCGTCGTTCATGACGTAAACATCTTGGCCGGCATAGTCGCGGATGATGGTCCTCAGGTTCGTGCCAATCCATGCGTCGTCCACGTTGGCGGCCGTCTTCACCACGCCGTTCTGAATAACCCCAGGAAAAGCCACCCCGATTGGGGTTGAACTCGAGGGAGAAAAACGCGCGATGCATTTTGCTACGGTCCGGGCCACCGCATCGGGCGTTGCTGGGGAGGGGGTGGGTATGCGGTAGCGCTCGTCGGTGAACTCGCCAGTTTTCGTATTGACAGGCGCGGCCTTGATGCCAGTCCCGCCAATGTCTACCCCCAGCGCAATGTGCTTACTCATGGCAGTGTCAGTACCTCCGCGCCACCGTCAGTGATGGCGATTGTGTGTTCGAATTGGGCAACCCATGAACCGTCATCAGTGGCAACAGTCCAACCGTCATCCCACTCATGATTGGCCTCGGAGCCAATGCACAACATGGGCTCCACTGTGAAAACCATTCCAGGCTCGATCACGTCTGAGTGATGGGGCGCCGCGTCGTAATGGGGGATCACCAGCCCGGTGTGGAACGCCGGGCCTACGCCATGGCCGGTGTAGCTACGCACTGACTCAAAACCGTAACGCGCTGCGTATTTCTCGATCACGCGCCCAATCACGTTTACCTCGCGGCCTGGGCGGGCGGCTTTGATGCCGCGCATCATGGCCTCGTGCGTCACCTCGACGAGCTTGCTGACTTGTTCAGAGCCCTGCCCTGCAATGAAGGAACCGCAGTTGTCGCCGTGAACGCCGTCCTTGAAGGCCGTGATGTCGACCTTGACGATGTCGCCCTCACGGATCACAGTCGAGTCTGGGATCCCATGGCAAATCACTTCATTGAGCGATGTGCACATCGCTTTAGGGAACGGCGGCCGGCCCGCGGCGCCCGGATAGCCCAAAGTCGAGGGGTAGGCCCCGTGGTCGAGAATGTATTCGTGACCAATGGCGTCTAAAGCGTCCGTGGTCACACCCGGCTCAACGTGCCGGCCTACCTCTGCGAGTGCGCCAGCCGCAATTTTCGCGGCAACCCGGATACGCTGAATAAGTTCGGGTGAATGGACATCACCGCCGGTCCACTTGGCGGCACGTTTGCGGCCCACGTAGTCGGGGCGTGCAATGCTGCGAGGGACGTCGCGCCATGGAGATACGACGCCCTTGGTGATTTTCTCCCGAACTGCGTTCATAGGTGGCAGTCTATTCAAGGGAGTGATGCACATGTCGTCTCACGAGGCCGAGGGCACCAAGTACTACTTCAATACGCGCACGCGTGAGGTCGAACGGGGCTCTCAAAGTTCGTGGCACCACCTGATGGGCCCTTATGACACTGCTGAAGAGGCCCAAAATGCGCTCACAATCGCGCAAGAGCGTAACGAAGAGTGGGAAGAAGAAGACAAGGAATGGAAAGACGACGACTAGAGCGAATGGGCGTTATTCGTCGAACGTGTGCTCTGCTGCCGGGAATGAGCCGCCCTTGACGTCGCTCACATAGCCTTCTGCGCCCTGGGTCAGTTCCGTCCCTACGCGTGCGAACTGCTTGGAGAACCGGGGGTGCCAGTCGCCCACCCCCATAGCGTCTAGCCAGACGAGTACTTGACCGTCAGTGTGAGCGCCTGCTCCGATGCCAATCGTGGGGATGTCGAGGGCCGCCGTGATCTTCTCTGCGACCGGGGCAATCACCATCTCAAGCACGATGGCAAAAGCGCCCGCTTCTTGAAGTGCGAGCGCGTCGCTCAGCATCGCGTCGTAGGCCCCATCACCACGGCCCTGGATACGGCGGCCGCCGAGCGCGTTCTCAGTCTGCGGTGTAAAGCCGAGGTGTCCCATGAACGGGATGCCCGCATCGGTTACTGCTTGGACCTGAGCTGCCACGCGTTTGCCGCCCTCAAACTTGATCGCTTGAGCGCCCGACAACTTCATCATTCTGATCGAAGACTCGACCGCCTGCTGGGGCGATATCTCGTAGGACCCAAAGGGAAGATCTGCAACCACAAAGGCGCGCTCAGCGCCCTTGGCCACGGCCCGAGCGAACGGGATCATCTCGTCGAGCGTGAGCGGCACTGTCGAGTCGTAGCCCAGGATGTTGTCGCCAAGCGAGTCGCCCACAAGTAGCATTTCTACCCCTGCGGCGTCGAAGGCGCGCGCAGTGGGGAAGTCGTACGCGGTGAGCATGGTGATTTTCTCGCCGCGCTCCTTCATCTCTTGGAAATGATGAATGCGAACTTTCTTAGTCATGACACCACTGTAAGCCGATCGCGCGCTGGCGCCGCTATCCAGAAGGGTTGCGAGCTATGCGGATTCGCGCCAGCGGGTGGTCACAGGTAGTCGCCGATCACGCCCAAAGGCCAGCGCAGTTACTTTTGGCCCGATGGGGTATTGACGGCGCTTCCATTCCGCGCCGTCCACGAGCGACAGCACTTTGTTCACCACGTGCTCGTCGAAGCCGCGTTCGAGAAGCTCTTTCCGGCCTTCGGCGTGCTCAATATAGGCCGCGAGCACGGCATCCAGAATGTCGTACGGAGGTAGTGAGTCTTGGTCAACTTGGTCCGGGCGCAGCTCTGCACTGGGCGGTTTCTCGATAGACCGTTCGGGGATCGGAGGTTGCTCACCGTTGCGCTCAGCGTGAGCATTACGCCACCGGGAGATATCCCATACGCGGGACTTCACGATGTCTTTTAGGGGTGCGTAAGCGCCCACGGCATCCCCATACATGGTCGAATAGCCGACTGCGATTTCAGACTTGTTGCCTGTGGCAAGCGTGAACGCACCCTCGGCATTGGAGATGCCCATCAAAATGATGGCGCGCACGCGTGCCTGGATGTTCTCGGCAGCAACCCCGGTGTGACCGAGTTGCGATTCGAAGACTTCGACCATGGGCGCAATCGACTGGACCCGGTAGTCAACGCCTAAGCGCTCCGCAAGCTCGACCGCATCGTCCTTTGAGTGCCCCGACGAATACTTCGAGGGCATCGACACGCCAATAATGTTTTCGCCACCAATCGCATCGGCCGCCATGGCAGCAACGAGTGCGGAGTCGATTCCCCCTGATAGACCCAGGACCACTTTGCTCAGGCCGTTCTTACGAACGTAGTCGCGTAGCCCAGTGACACATGCCCAGTAAATTTGTTCGTCGTCACTCGCTTGCGTCATTTTGGCCGATGCGCTGGCGGGCTGTTCTTCACCCGGCAAGTCGAGCGTCAGCAGAGAATTGGTGAAGCCGGGTGCGGTGGCGAGAAGAGTGCCCTCCGCGCCCACCACGAAACTGTGCCCGTCAAACACGAGGTCGTCTTGGCCGCCCCACAGGTTCACGTAAGCCACAGGAGCAGAAAGTTCTTGTGCGCGGCGCCGTGCGAGATCGCTCCGGAGGTGACCCTTGCCCTCTTCGAACGGGGAGCCATTAAGTACCGCGAGGACGTCAATGTCCTGGTCGTGAGGAACGCCACCATCAACCCAAATGTCTTCGCAGATGGCGATCCCTACACGGCGTCCGCCCACGTCGACGACCAGAGGTTGGTCGCCGGCGGCAAAAATGCGTCGCTCGTCAAACACTCCATAGTTGGGGAGGTGGCGCTTGTGATAGCGCGCGGTGACGGTCCCTTCACGGATGACCGCAGCCTCGTTAGTGGGCATTCCGTCAGCGTTAACTCCGAGCGTGCCGACTACGACTGTCAGTTGCGCGAGTGCTCCACCACCAGCGCTCAGGTCGGCAGCAAGGGAGTTCACCGCATCGGCTGCAGCGCGCTGGAAACTCTCGCGCGGCGCGAGGTCCTCTATGGGGTAGCCGGTGACCGCCATTTCAGGGAACACCACGAGCTGGGCGCCGGCCTCGACAGCCGCGTCACACTGCTCACGAATGAGCGCGGTATTACCCGCAACGTCGCCCACGGTGGGGTTGATTTGGGCAAGAGCAATTCGCAACTGTTGCATCGTGTCAGCGTAGTATCCCGCGGAGGTTTCGTTAAGCCGACAACCACTGCGATGTCTGCCCTCGTGTGTCACACGTTGGAAACCTGAATAAGGCAGTATGGGCACATGGATAAACAGCAGGAATATGTGCTCCGCAGTGTCGAGGAGAGGGACATCCGGTTCATCCGGTTGTGGTTCACTGACGTGCTCGGAATCCTCAAGTCGGTGGCGATTGCGCCCGCGGAGCTGGAGAACGCGTTTAGCGAAGGCATTGGCTTCGACGGGTCTGCGATTGAGGGCCTCACGAGGGTCTACGAAGCAGACATGCTTGCGAAGCCTGATCCATCGACATTCCAAATTCTTCCTTGGCGGGGCGCAAGCCAAGGGGCGGCCCGCATGTTCTGCGATATTTCTACGCCCGATGCCGAGCCCGCACTGTCGGACCCCCGCCAGGTACTTAAGCGCACACTCGATCGCGCATCGGAACTGGGTTTCACTTTTTACACCCACCCGGAGATTGAGTTCTATCTTTTTGAAAAGCCCAAGCGGGGAGAGCTACCGGTTCCTGTGGACCAGGCAGGGTACTTCGATAATGTGCCGCGGGGAACTGCCCACAACTTTCGCCGCGAGGCGATCACCATGCTCGAATCGATGGGCATCTCGGTGGAGTTCTCTCACCACGAGGCGGGGCCGGGGCAGAACGAAATTGACTTGCGTTATGCCGATGCATTGACGATGGCTGACAACATCATGACGTTCCGCACGGTGATCAAAGAGGTCGCGCTCGAGCAGGGCATTTTCGCGTCGTTTATGCCCAAACCGCTCGCTGATGGCCCTGGCTCGGGCATGCACACGCACATGAGCCTGTTTGAAGGCGACCGCAACGCGTTTTACGAGGCGGGGGCTGACCACCAGCTGTCGCCAGTGGCCCGCCACTTTATGGCAGGGCTGCTTAAGTACGCGCCCGAGATCAGTGCCATCACTAACCAGTACGTCAATTCGTACAAGCGCCTGTGGGGCGGGGCAGAGGCGCCGTCGTATGTGTCGTGGGGATCCAATAACCGTTCCGCATTGGTGCGTATTCCGATTCATAAGCCCGGCAAGGGTCAGTCAACCCGGGTCGAGTACCGCGCACTCGACTCGGCAGCCAACCCGTATCTCGCATTCTCGGTGTTGCTGGCTGCAGGGCTCAAGGGCATCGAAGACGAACTGCCACTTGCCGATGGCGCCGAAGACGATGTGTGGCTGCTGAGTTCTACTGAACGCAAGGCGATGGGGTACCAAGCGCTTCCAGCCTCGCTATCTCAAGCAATCGAGTACATGGAGCGTTCTGAACTAGTGGCAGAGACGCTAGGCGAGCGGGTTTTTGACTTCGTACTGCGTAATAAGCGCGCTGAATGGAAGGCTTACCGGGCGCAAGTGACGCCCTATGAACTCGAACAGTACTTGCCTGTCCTGTAAGGAAGGGCATGTACTCCCGCGCGGTCTCGTTCTCTACCCGGTTGCGACGGGCCGGTGTCGCTGACGTCGTACGGGCGCAAGACTTGCTGGAGCAGCTGAGCGAGGTCACGGGTGTCACTCTTGAGGACCCAGCGGCCACACTTTCGCGCCTGGCGGACCCAGATGCGGGGCTGTTGCAGATGTTGCGTCTTGCTGAGGCGGCGCGCGATGCAGGGATGCTGGACGAGTTAGTCGCGCTGCGTGATCACCAAGGCGGCATCAGGCTCGCGGTGTTGCTTGGCGGGTCCGTGGCGCTAGGCGACTTTTTAGTCAACCACCCCGAATACGTTCGGGATTTTGCTGAGTGGCACGGCGGGTTCGCATTTGAGGCGGCCGATGCGCGCCAGGCTTTGCTTGCAGCCGTGGGCGCAGATCCCACGTCGGTTGTTCCTGTAGCGACGTTGGCGGGTCACGAGGGCATCGCGGCGATGCGTATTGCTTACCGCCGCTTGCTCATGCGTGTCGCGACCACAGACCTCGCACAGAGGTCTCCCACCAATGGCCTGCCTCAAGTAGGGGAAGCGCTCGCAGATCTCGCCGCAGCGGCGCTCGAGGCGGGACTTGCGCTAGCCCGTGCAGCCACCCCAGATCACGAACTCACCCGACTCGCGATCATTGGGATGGGCAAGTGCGGCGGGCGTGAACTGAACTACATCTCTGACGTCGACGTCATCTACGTAGCCGAACCGGCTCCGGACGCCGATGAAGCTGCGTCCATGAAGGTTGCGACCCGACTAGCGAACGCAGCTGCCCGCGCGTGTGATCAGCCAGGGGCGGAGCCCGCTCTGTGGGAAGTCGATGCGAACTTGCGCCCGGAAGGCAAAGACGGGGCGCTCGTACGGGGGGTGCCAGCGCATCGGGCGTATTACGAGCGATGGGCGCAGACGTGGGAGTTTCAAGCGCTACTTAAGGCCCGGCCAATTGCGGGTGACGTCGAGATAGGAGAGCAGTACATCGCAGCGGTGGGCCCCATGGTCTGGAGTGCCGCTGAACGCGAGGGTTTTGTGGAAAGCGCGCAAGCAATGCGGCGGCGTGTGGAGCGCCATGTGCCTGCCCAGGAGGCTCAACGGCAGATCAAACTCGGCCCCGGCGGTCTTCGTGACGTCGAGTTCACGGTCCAGCTGCTCCAACTGGTTCATGGCCGGCACGACGAGTCCTTGCGCTCGCGCACCACTCTCGAAGCACTCTCTGCCTTACGACGTGGCGGCTATGTGGGAAGAGAAGATGCGGCGCGGATGGACCGCGCATACCGCCAACTGCGGGTGTGGGAACACCGCATTCAGTTGCGTCGCATGCAGCGCACCCACCTGATGCCTGTAGACGACGAGGGCTTGCGGATATTGGCAAGAAGCTCTGGGTTCGCGAATGCAGAGGGCATGACCGAATCGTGGAATGTCACTCGCCGCGACGTACGCGCCATGCACCTAGAGATGTTCTACCGGCCGCTTTTGTCTGTCGTTGCTGGGCTGAGCGTGGACGAGGCCCGCTTGGACGCAGAGGCTGCTCATGAACGTCTCGCCGCTGTGGGCTTCGCGGATCCGGCCGCTGCGCTCCGTCACCTCGCCGCCCTGACCGAGGGGGTGACACGGCGGGCAGCGATTCAGCGGCAACTACTGCCCGCCATGATCGGCTGGTTCGCGGAAGGAGCCGATCCCGATGCCGGATTGCTCGCCTTCCGTACTCTGTCTGAGCAACTGGCCGATGCGCATTGGTATCTAAAGATGTTGCGAGACTCGGGCACGGCTGCGGAACGTTTAGCGAGGTTGCTTGCCACCTCCGGTTACGTCACGAGGGCATTACTCGCTTCAGAAGAGTCCGTGACATGGCTAGGTAACGACGCCGATCTCGAGCCAGTGGATACGGTGCGGCTTGTTCGCGAGACACAAGCGGTTCTCGCTCGGGCCTCAGACTCCGAGCGCGCAATCCAGAGTCTCAGGGGGATACGTCGGCGTGAACTCGCCCGCACTGCCGCAGCAGACGTCCTTGGTCTGATTGACTCGGCAACCGCTGCGGCGGCCGTGACGACTGCGGCCGATGCGCTCGTGAGCGCCGCATTGACCGTAGCGCGTGATCTTGTGGCAAAAGAAGAAGGTGTCGAGGCGTTGCCACTGCGCATGATCGTGGTGGCTATGGGTCGATACGGCGGCAGTGAAATGGGCTATCACTCCGATGCGGACGTGCAGTTTGTGTTCGACTCTGACGAGCCCGGGGCACAGTCAAGTGCAGTTAAGGTCGCTCGCACTGTGCAACGGTTGTTGACCCAGGTGGGCCCGCAGCCCCCGCTCGAGGTCGATGCCGACTTGCGGCCAGAAGGGAAGAACGGGCCACTCGCACGCTCTTTGACGTCCTCGTCGGAGTACTACAGCAGGTGGTCAGACCCGTGGGAGGTGCAAGCGCTTTTGCGGGCCCGGCCGTGTGCGGGCGATCCGAGCCTGATCGAAGACTTCACCGCGATGATTGACCGTGTGCGCTATGCACCTCAGCTGGAGCCTGCGGCGCTTAAGCAAATGCAAACACTGAAAGCACGAATGGAGTCGGAGCGTCTTCCTCGTGGGGTCGAACCTAAGCGTCACCTCAAACTTGGTCCTGGAGCTCTGACGGACGTCGAATGGGTGGTGCAACGCATTCAACTCGAACACGCTCATGAGCACCCCGACCTTCGCACCACGCAGACCCTTCGGGCGCTCGACGCCGCGGTTGAGGCGCAAGTGATTGAGGCTGACGATGCCCAGACGCTCGCCCAAGCCTGGACGTTAGCGACCGAGCTGCGTAGCGCACTTGCGCTCCGTGGACGCGACAGGAACGTCGACGTACTCCCTGGGGATGCACGCGAGCTCAAGGTGCTCGCTGAGATCATGAATGTTGAAGAAACTGGCGCCGAACTTTTGGACCGCTACGAACGGGTAGCCCGCCGAGCGAGAACGGTGACCGAGCGCGTGTTCTTTGGCTGGGACACTCACGAATGACAGCACTGCGCACCGTCTTTTCGGCACTGTGCATTGTTGTTAGCGCTATCGTGATCATTTTCTGGGCGTTGGCGCACGTGGCGGTCAACGCTGTTGAGGACGGCACGGCCGTACGGGGCATGACCGAGCGTGCGTTGAATTCGCAGGCGGTGCGGGACGCGCTGTCCAACGACCTGACTTCGCGGACGGTTGCCGCGCTGAGGGACCAAGGCGTAGACCTGGTGGGCCTTGGCTTGGAAGGCACTGTCAACGAGGTGATCTCGCGGGGTATCGCTACCGATGCATTCAGGTCAACGGTCCTTGAACAGGTTGAAGACGCACAAGCCCAAGTGAGCGAACAGCTCACCGACCCTGCGCGGCAACCCTCGCCCTTGGCCATCACTGTGGATTTGTCGCAGTCAGTGAATGCGCGACTTGGTGACGTCGGCGGGCCCATTGCAGCGCTACCCTCGCTCAGCCTTCCCGCAGTCACGATGGAGGTGCTCGACACGCACCAGTTCGAACAAACCCGCTTTGCGTATGGTGGCCTGCGGTGGCTTCAAAAGTGGGGCCTTTGGGCCGGGCTGGCAGTGCTTGCGCTCGGGCTGCTGATCTCGTCTCGGCGACGATGGTTTGTGCCAAAGGTGCTGTTGGCCATTGGTGTGGCGGGTGTGGGCGTGGGAGTCATCATTGCAGCGCGCGGTCCCGAGTCGTTCGTCATGACTATGGCAGGGGACGGCGACGGTGCGTGGGCCATCGTGTGGCGCGACCTCATTTCCCAAGATGCAGTACGGGTCGTGATGACCCGATCCTTATGGGTAGGTGGGATCGCACTGGCAGGTGCGGCGGTCGCTACGGCGCTGGCGCTGGTGCTTGGAGCGAAGAGAAAATAGCGTGACGTCGCTTATGGGGCAGAACTGCTCGGCGGGGGAGCGGTTGACCTTCGCACCACCAATTCGTATGGCAACTCTTCGTTGCCGGGCTCAGGCCGATCACCGTCGAGTTGGTGAAGCAACACATCGACGGCTTGCCGCCCTTGTACCTCAGGAAATTGGTCGACGGTGGTGAGGCCAAAGAAGCCTGACAAGTCGTGTCCATCAATACCAATGATCGACAGGTCGCCGGGAACGCTCTTTCCCAAGTCTCGGGCAGCAAGCATCGCTCCAATAGCCATCTCGTCTGACGCCGCAAAGATTGCAGTGGGGTGAACTCGCGGGTCTCCCAGGAGTTGCAACGTAGCGTCGTAGCCACCCGCGATGGTGAAGTCTGCGGAGCGCATCATGAGCGGATTCACAGGTAGCCCCGCGTTAGTGAGCGCAGAGTCCCATCCCGCGCGACGGCTTGCAGGCAAGTGGAAATCTAGTTCGTAGTCCTGGTCCCCTGCGAGGTGGGCGATGTCTTTGTGCCCCAAAGCTAAGAGGTGATCCACTGCGAGACGAGAGATCTCCTGGTCATCGATGCTGAGGGTATGAACCCCAGGCAACGGCCCACCCAGGCCTACCACCGGTTTGCGTAAAGTGGTGAGCGAATCCAACTCGGCCTGGTCAAGCTCAAGACTCACCGCTATGAGCGCGTCGACACGGCCACGCCGTAGAAACTCGTCGAACAAGCGTTTGCGTCGAGGGTGAGTGTCCGTAGGTTGATCGATGCCCACGTTGGGATCCAAGTGGTACAGCGTGAGGTCGTAGCCGGCATCTGCGAGGGAGCGCTGGATTCCTTTCAGAACCGACATGAAGAACCAACTGTCAATAAAAGGCATCACCACGCCCACGTTGCGGGTCTTTCCAGACGCAAGGCTAGAGGCACTGGCTGACACGACATAGCCAAGTTCGCGAGCAGCGTTCTCGACCCTGGCACGGGTGGCCGGAGAGACCGACGATTTTCCCGCCAGCGCTCGCGAAACGGTCGCAGTGGATACGCCCGCTAGGTCTGCGACCTTTTGGATCCTCGCCATGGAAACTCCTCGCCTACACAGTTACTGCCTCAGCGCAGTACTCATTCACTTCTTAGCCACACTGTCACTTCTTAGCCACACTGTGGTGTCTGCAGGAAGAGTAGCGTCCACAGGAGCCGATGCGAGAATCACCTCGCCGCTAGGCAGTGGCACGTGGTCACCAGAGACGTTCGCAATAACGGTGATATCACCCACAGTAAGTGCGAGAACGCCGGCTGGGAAGTCGTCACGCCACTCCAAGTCGGCTGCTGCGAGACCGTGCTCGCGCCTCAATGTCAATGCGCGCGTGTACATCTCGAGTGTTGAGTCCGGTTCACCCTCTTGCTGGTCCCGCGCAAACTCGGCCCACGAGTCGGGTTGTGGCAACCAAGACTTGCCGCTACCTGAAAAGCCATACGCATGACTGTCGGCAGTCCATGGAATTGGCACTCGGCAGCCGTCGCGACCGTAACGTTTGCCTTGGGTGCGGTGCCAGGTGGGGTCTTCGCGCGCATGGTCCGGAATATCAATGGCTTCGGGGAGCCCTAACTCTTCCCCCTGGTAAAGATATGCCGAGCCGGGGAGCGCGAGCATAAGTGCCGTGGCGGCACGTGCGCGACGTAGTCCCACGACAGGGTCAGGCCGGCTAGGGGAGTCGGGGCCAATGCCGTCACCTTGCGGGTTATCGAACGTTAAAGCGAGGCGCGAGGCATGTCGCACCACGTCATGGTTGGACAGCACCCACGTGCTGGGAGCACCCACCTTAGAAAACTCGTCGATGGACTCGGTGATGACGTTGCGTAGCGCTGTCGCATCCCAGTCAGTTTCGAGGTAGGCGAAGTTAAATGCTTGGTGCATCTCATCGGGGCGCACCCACTTTGCCATGGAGCTCAGTGGTGTCACCCAAGCCTCGGCCGCAAGAATTCGCTCGCCGGGGTATTCGTCTACTACGCGGCGCCATCTGCGCCACACATCGTGGACGCCCTCCTGAGCAAAGTAGGGAATGTCAGGCTGTTCGCCACCCATCGACCCAGTGCCCTCCGGTGGCATAAAGTCTGGGAGCCCTTCAGCCTTCGCTAGGCCGTGCGCCACATCTACCCGGAAGCCATCGACGCCGCGGTCGAGCCAAAAACGCAATACCCGATCGAACTCGAGCCGCACCTCTTCGTTGGTCCACTCGAGATCGGGCTGGCTCGAGTCGAAAAGGTGGAGATACCACTGGTCGGGTGCGCCGTCTTCGCGGTGAGCGCGCGTCCAGGCGGGGCCGCCAAACACGGATTGCCAGTTATTAGGGGGTTCGGCGCCCTCTGGGCCGCGGCCATCGCGGAATATGTAGCGGGCCCGTTCGGGTGAACCGGGTGCGGCCGCCAGTGCCTCTTGGAACCAGACGTGCTCGCTAGAGGTGTGGTTGGGGACAATGTCGACGATAACGCGAAGCCCTAGTTCGTGCGCCCGCTCGAGCATCTGGTCAAAGTCGTCCAGGGTTCCAAAGAGAGGGTCGACGTCAGTAAAGTCCGCAACGTCATAGCCAGCGTCTTTTTGAGGCGAGACAAAGAACGGTGAAAGCCAGATGGCGTCCACGCCAAGAGCCGCGAGTGAGTCGAGTTTTGCCGTGATGCCAGCCAGGTCGCCTATGCCGTCGCCGGACGAGTCCGCAAATGAGCGCGGGTAAATCTGATAAATGACTGCGGTGCGCCACCACTCAGTGGCACTGGCGGAGTGCAACGCGTGGGTGCTAGGCGAAACCGTAGCTTCGACGGGACTGGTAGCGCTCATCAGGCATGCGCTCCTCTCGGTTAGGGACGGTCGTGTCAGGCAGTCCACCGGTCATAGGTGCGCCATCTTTGGCCTCATTAGTTCTCTCTCTAATGTAAGCGCTTGCACCTGCTTATGCAAATAGTCCGAGGGAGCACGACCGGGGACCCAAGGCCCCACTTTTAGGATTCGCCGTATGCATATCAGCGCCTTGCGATGAGTCTGTGGCGCCGGCCTACGCCAGCCCCCATCGCACCCCTGTCAAGGACGAAGGTCCCGCACGAATCGCCATGTGTGCGGCCTATTCTCGGTCCATGAAGCAGGGTCCCCGTTTTTTGCTGCTCATACCCGGAGGAATAGCACTCCTCGCCGGGTGTGTTGGCGCGCTCGCACTGCTGGATATGCAGGTCCCGGGGCCGTCTGACCGCCTGATGGCATCGCACGGTGTACTCATGGTGCTCGGCTTCGTGGGGACCGTTATCTCTCTTGAACGCGCGGTAGCGCTGGGCAAGGCGTGGGGGTATGCGGCGCCTGCGTTGCTTGGCCTCGGGGCCCTCGTGCTTTTGACCCCCGCCAACCCCCGCATCGGCGGTATGTGCTTTGTCGCAGGGTCGCTACTCCTCCTCGCCGTTTACGGCGCACTCCTCAAGCGCTATCTCGCCCCCGAAACTGTGGTGCAGGCACTAGGGGCGGCACTCGCGGCTGGGGGCGCGCTGATCTGGTTGGGTGGTGCGCCCGTGGCCACTGCGTTGCCGTGGTGGGCAGGCTTTGTCATCCTGACCATCGCAGGTGAACGTGCTGAGCTTGCACGCATCGAGGCCCCTCGCATGGGAGTGCACACCCTGCGTTACAGCTCTATGGTGATTGCGAGCGTGCTCGCCGCAACGCTGTGGCCCACGTTGGGTGGGGTGCTCTTGGGGGCGGCACTTCTCGCGCTGGTCGGGGCACTGGTCAAGGCAGATGTCGCGCGGCGCATGGCAGGCGCGACCGGGATGCCGCGCTACGCGGCCGTGGCAATGCTCGCAGGTTATGCGTGGCTTGCGCTCGCCGGTGCGCTCTGGCTCGTAAGTTCTCCCATCGCCGTGGGGCCTGTGTATGACGCCACTATTCACGCAGTTTTCTTAGGGTTCACCATGTCGATGATCATGGCCCACGCACCCATGATTTTGCCTGCAGTGCTCCGTATCAAGCTCCCATACGTACCGATCATGTATGTGCCGCTCGTTGCCCTCCACGGATCGCTTGTGGTGCGATTGCTCGCCGGGGACGCCTACGGCTCCGAGACGGCGCTTACCTGGGGTGGCGCCGTCAACGTCGCGGCCGTCGTCGCTTTCATGGGCGTTGCTGTCGGAACAGCTGTGTGGGCGGCCGTGCGAGAACGGTCACCCGGCACAACCCCGTCAGCGCCAGCCGTTAAGCAGCAGGTGGGCTCATGAGGGCGACGTGGCATCTGCGCGCCAACGCGGTAGTGCTTGCTTGGCTAATAGCCGGCGCTATTGCGAGCGCCACGCATCAGTTCTTGCCCGCAGCCGAGTGGCTCATGGTGCATCTGCTCATGCTGGGTGCAGTGACTGCAGCGATACTCATCTGGAGCGCGCACTTCACCCAAGCATTGCGCCGCCGCCCGTTACCCACCGGACGCACTGGTGAGGCCCTGCGCTTAGGTGGCCACAGCATCGGCGCTATTGCAGTGATTGTGGGAATCGCTCGACCGGTTCCATCCGCAGTGATCGTCGGCGCAGTACTGGTGGGGGGCGTCCTCGTCTGGCACGCCGTAGAGATCGCGATCACCGCGAAGGGGGCGCTATCTAATCGGCTTGGGTGGAGTACGTGGGCCTACGTAGGAGCAGCCGTTGCCATGGCGGCCGGTGTGGTTCTTGGCGTCTTGCTATCGCGAGGCGCCACCACCGTTGACGGGACCGCTCGGCTTTATCTCGGGCACGTCACCTTAATGATCCTGGGGTGGGTGGCCCTTACCGTCATGGCCACGCTCATCACGCTGTGGCCAACGGTGCTTGCCGTGCGACTTCCTGACCGGTCTGTGACCTTTGGTCGAGCGGGCCTGATCACCATTGGTAGCGCTGTAGTTGCCACAGTTCTTTTCATTGCGGCCGATGCGCGCCTTGCCTCGAGCGTGACAGTCGCCTTGGTCGCGGTAGGGGTAGGGCTCGTGGGGGTGCCGATGGCACAGGCTGCCCGCACTCGCACCCCCAGCACTGTCGCCGCGTGGCATCTGGGTGCTGCGGTCGCGTGGCTCGCTGGCGCGATCCTCGTGTGGGCGATTTTTGTGGGGACGGCAGCCGACTGGGAACAGGCGCAAGTGCGTATGGGCGGCGTTGTCGCTGCGGTGGTGGCAGGTGGCGCAGCCCAAGTATTACTGGGCGCGCTCACGCACTTAGTGCCGATGGTGCTGGGAGGCGGACCGCACGCAGTACGTCGCTCACGCGACAGTGTTGAACGCTGGGCGCTCGCAAGGTTTGTGCTGATCAACGGTGGTGTGGCGCTATGGGTGTTGCCTGCTCCGAGTCTGGTCCGCGTAGGCGGCTCGGTTCTTGCCTTGATTGGTGCGGTATGGACTGTGGTGGCCACTGTGATCGCCGTCAGGGTGTCGTTTACGGCCAGGCGCGAATCTGCTGGGCTCATGCCTCGCATGGTCGCAGCCAATGCCACTACTGTTCGTCCGCCTCTTCGAGGCAAGGGCGCCGCGCTCGTCGCAGCGTGCGCAGTCATGCTGACAACGGCGGCTGGAGTCGCGGCAGATCCTGGCGCCGCGGGGGCGGGCCATGCTGCTGACGCGGACGTCGCTGCTACGGGTCACACGGTAGAGGTACGAGTGGAAACCCAAAATATGCGGTTTACGCCCGGCAGTGTCGACCTGCAAGCAGGGGACCGGCTCGTGATCGAAGTGGTCAACACTGATTCGACCGCCCACGACCTTGTGCTCGACACAGGCGACGCGAGTGGGCGGCTTGCACCTGGTGAGAGTGCGCGCATCGACGTAGGTGTGGTGGGGCGCGACATCTCAGGGTGGTGCTCAATCGCAGGCCACCGGCAAATGGGCATGACCTTCGAAATCAACGTCGAAGGCGGTGTGCCGACCGACTACCAAGACCACGGTGAGAAAGCACCTCCAGGTGATAGCGCATCGGCCGCTCAAGCGATGGATCTTCAGAGTTCAACGGACGTCGCCCCGTACAACGCAGCCCTCTCGCCAACTGGCGAATCCACTGTCCACCGGATCACCCTGGAAGTCGAAGATGTTGTGGCCGAAGTAGCACCCGGGGCCACCCAACGGCTGTGGACCTTTGGTGGTACGGCACCCGCACCGACACTGCGCGGAAAAGTAGGGGACCGGTTCGAAATCACGCTCGTAAATAACGGCGACATGGGCCACTCGATTGACTTCCACGCAAGCCAGATCGCGCCAGACGAAGTAATGCGCACTATCGAGCCAGGCGAGAGTCTCACCTATACGTTCGTCGCCCAACGGGCGGGCGCGTGGCTCTATCACTGCTCAACAGCGCCCATGTCGCTCCACATTGCCAATGGCATGGCAGGCGCAGTCATTATCGACCCCCCAGACCTGCAGGACGTTGACCGTGAATACGTCATTGTGCAATCCGAAATGTACCTCGGGGCCCAGGGTGATATCGCGGATTCCGAGAAGATCGGGGACGAACGCCCTGACCTGGTTGTCTTCAATGGTCACGCCACGCAATACCGCGACCACCCACTGGAAGCCCACGTGGGGGAGCGGGTGCGGGTGTGGGTAGTAGACGCAGGGCCCTCGCGAGCGAGCTCCTTTCACATTGTCGGAGGGCAATTCGACACGGTGTACTACGAAGGCGCTTACCAACTCGGTGGACCTGAGAGCGACGGCGAAGTGGGCGGAGCTCAGGCACTGGCCCTCCAACCAGGTCAAGGTGGCTTTGTGGAGCTCGAGTTCCCGGAAGAAGGCCACTACCCATTTGTTTCACACATCATGGTCGACGCCGAGCGCGGCGCCTATGGACTGTTTCATGTCACCCCATCACCACACCCATGACGAGGAGAAAAACCATGACTGATGTCACTACTGAAACCGGAGCTTGTGCGTGCGGAGGCGACGGTGGTTGCGGCTCGAATAGCGGTGAAACTACTGCGTCGTCTGGCACTACTGCATCGCCTGAAGTGACTCGCGGCGAGCGTACCGAGTTACCTTTGGCCGGAGCCGCTCCCGCGGTCACTGAACTTGCGCCCGGAGCAGAAGAAGGCGACCTCGACGTTCGCGATATCCCGCGCGAGTTCCGACACGACCGCGTGATCGGACAAGTCACGTCGCTAGTGCCGGGCGAAGCCGTGGTCTTGGCTGCGCCGCACGCACCCGTGCCGTTGCTGAACCAGATCGAGCGGGAAGTGGCTGGGGACTTCTCATTTGAGTATCTGTTGGAAGGTCCCGAGGTGTGGCGCGTCGCGATTACTCGGGATACCTGCTGCTGATCCTCGACCCAGGCCGGACCCCAAAGCGGCCCTGCCGTAGCGCATCGCGCTACACCAGGGCCGCTCTATTGGGCTGCGTGAATTAGCAGTCGTAGTACAACTCGAATTCGTGCGGGTGGGGCCTAAAGCGCAACGGGTCAATCTCGTTGGCTCGCTTCATGTCGATCCACTCGGCGATCAGGTCAGGGGTGAACACTCCGCCTTCGAGCAGGTAGTCATGGTCGGCCTCGAGGATGTCGAGGACCTTGCTTAGCGAGTCGGGCACCTGCTCGATCTGCGCGTGCTCCTCTGGAGGGAGCTCGTAGAGGTCCTTGTCAATGGGGTCCGCCGGCTCAATCTTGTTCTTGATGCCGTCAAGCCCTGCCATCAGCAGCGCCGCGAAGGCGAGGTACGGGTTTCCGGAGGCATCGGGGGCACGGAATTCCACCCGCTTAGCCTTGGGGTTCGAGCCAGTGATGGGGATACGCACTGCAGCAGAGCGGTTGCGAGCTGAGTACACCAAGTTCACTGGAGCTTCGTAACCCGGCACCAGACGGTGGTACGAGTTGACGCTCGCGTTGGTGAACGCCAGCAACGACGGCGCGTGCTTGAGAATGCCGCCGATGTACCACCGGGCAGTGTCCGACAGGCCGCCGTAACCGGCCTCGTCGTAGAACAGCGGGTCGCCGTTCTTCCAGATCGACTGGTGTACGTGCATACCTGAACCATTGTCGCCGTGGATGGGCTTGGGCATAAAGGTGACAGTCTTGCCTGCCTTCCATGCGACGTTCTTAATGACGTACTTAAACTTCTGAATGTCATCTGCCGAGTGCAGCAACGTGTTGAACCGGTAGTTGATCTCTTGCTGTCCGGCCGTACCCACCTCGTGGTGCGCCCGCTCAACTTCCAGGCCCACCTGCTCGAGCACTGCACACATTTCGTCGCGCAGGTCCGCAAACTGATCGCCAGGGCTGACGGGGAAGTAGCCGCCCTTGTAGCGGGTCTTGTATCCACGATTGGGCGAGCCATCTATCTCGCTCTCAGCACCGGTATTCCACCAGCCCTCAGAGGAGTCGATGTGGTAGTAACCCTCGTTCGGCTGAGTGTCAAAGCGCACCGAGTCAAAGATGAAGAACTCTGCTTCTGGTGCGAAGAAGGCGGTGTCGCCAATACCTGTCGACTTGAGGTACTCCTGTGCCTTCCATGCGATGTTGCGTGGGTCACGCGAGTAGCGCTCGTCTGTGAACGGGTCCACGATCGAGAAATTAATGACAAGAGTTTTGCGTGCCCGGAAGGGGTCGATGAATGCTGTGGCCACATCGGGCAGAAGCTTCATGTCTGACTCGTTGATGGCCTGGAAGCCACGAATGGACGAGCCATCGAACATCGCACCATCGCTGAACACATCTTCGGTGAACTGCGATGCAGGAATATTGAAGTGGTGCATTTGGCCGGGAAGGTCGCAGAAGCGGATGTCGACAAATTCGACCCCCTCATCTTTGACGTAGGCGATTGCCTCGTCGGCGTTCTTAAACATCCGGTTGCTCCTTGAAATATGTGGGCTGACATCGAATACCTTAGAGGGCGGCAGTTTCCCGCACGTTCATGCCGTGTTACGGGAATGTTTCGCGATTGGGTAAGCGCTTAGGCGCCGTATCCACGGTTCCTCACCCTACTCACCGCACCGATACGATGAGCAGGTGACTGATGCGACTGGCTCTTCATCTCGCTCGTATCTGGGCCGCAGGTTTCTGGGCATCGGCATCGACTGGGTCTTATGTCTGATCATTGCTGCGGCGTTCTTCCCCGCTGGTGACTCCGAGGGTCTCACCGGTATTGAGCGAGTGCTACTTGCCGGTGACCCGCTGGCCACCGTTGCTATTTGGATGGCTCAACATTTCTTATTGGTAGCCACTCTTGGCACTACCGTGGGCCACCGCATTGTCCGTTTGCGGGTGGTGAGGGACGACGGGGCTCCGTTTGTGGGAGTGATACGCGCGCTTGGCCGCACCGTGTTGCTCGCGCTGGTGATTCCCGCTGTGGTGTGGGACAACGACGGGCGGGGACTCCACGACCGTGCCGTCGCCACGTACCTTGCACCGATTGCCCAAGGGCGCAATGGCTGACATCAGCGTTCTCGCCGTCTTGTGCGATATGGACGGCACTCTTGTCGACTCGAACGCCCTCGTCGATGTGATGTGGAACGAATTCGCCGTGCATCATGGCTTCGACTCTGCGCAGGTGCGGGCGTACGCGCATGGGCGGCCAAGCCGGGCCACCATCAACCACTACCTACGTGAACCCGAGCAAGTACTTCACTGGATCGACCACATTCACGCCCAAGAGGCAAACAGTTTCGACGGTGTGGTCGAAATCCCTGGTGCAGCGGCCTTCACAAGGGCGTTGCCTGCGGACCGTTGGGCTCTCGTCACCTCTGCACTAGCAGGCCCCGCACGGGCGCGCCTTCACGCCGCCGGCATTGAGTTGCCGCGTGTGGTCATTGGTGCAGACGACGTTGAGGAGGGAAAGCCGCATCCAGAAGGCTACGCACGGGCCGCGCGTGAGCTAGGGGTCGATGGGAGCCAATGCGTGGTGTTCGAAGACACCGATGCAGGTATTGAAGCGGGCCGTGCGGCAGGTTGCGCGGTCGTGGTAGTTGGGGCGAATCGATCACCGGTAACAGCGGGTTTGCCGCGAGTGGCAGATATGACTGAAGTGCGTGTGCGCGTAGAGGGCGCGAGCATAGTGTTGACAGTCCCTGACAACGCTCAGTAGCGGCTATCGGGTAGAGCTGCTGGCTCCCCGTGGGGTGACCTTCAGATCTCTTGCGGCCGATGCGGTTGCTGGCTTAGCGTCCGCTGCTAGCTCAGCGTCCGCTGCTAGCTCAGCGTCCGCGCATGGCTTTGCGGTCAGGGCGCACTCGCATGGGGTCCACGCCCTTGGGCACTGGAAGTCGCTGGCCACCGATGGCACGCAAACGGGCCGCGATCTGCTGGCGTTGGTGCTTGTTGAGCGCCTTCTTGGGTTTGCGGATCGCTTTGGTGAGCTTGCTAAGAGGAACCTGGCCCTCTTCTTTACCGACGTAGATAGTGTGAATCGGAACCCCGGGTACGAGTTTGCTCACGCGGCGGCTCACAGCGGTCACTTGCTTCTTTGCCGCGTTGCCGCCCTCTGCAAGGAACATCACCCCAGCCTTACCGACGCCCTGGAAAACAACGGACTTACCGCGTGGGTCAATCGAGATGGGCTCGTCTTCGAACTTCCAGCCACGGCGAATTGACTGGGCAATCGAGATGGACGCACCCACGGTGTCTTCCATGCGCTTGTACGCGACTTTTTCAAAACGTCGTGTCAGAACGAACATGTCTGCCATGGCGGCCGCGAGGATCGCGAAGATGATGCCGTAAACGAGCAGTGCGGTAGAGCCGGAGAGCAAGCCTAGAAATATCGCGAGGCCAATGATGGCCAGCGGCAACAAGATGAGGAGTGGTAGTAGCCATTTGTCGTATGGCGCAGTCGCTTTATATGCCTGCGCAACGAGCTTGTACCAACGGGGCTTCTTCTGCGTGTCCTTAGCCATGATGGCCACAGTCTAACGGCTGACAGCGAGGACGATTGAAGCGTTGCTTAACACGCAGGCGTAGCGCTCCTGTTTAGCAACGCAGATGCCTCTTGGCGCGCCTCGACCGGTTCACCTAGATGCGCAAGTGCTTCTGGAATGGGGCGGCCCTTGCTCTTCATCGCTTGGCCCCAAAGGCGCCCTGCACGGTACGAACTACGCACAAGCGGACCGGACATGACACCGAGGAAGCCAATCTCTTCTGCGGCATCCGACAACTCCACGAACTCTTCGGGCTTGACCCACCTCTCGACGGGGTGGTGCCGCGGGCTGGGGCGCAAGTACTGCGTGATGGTGAGCAGGTCGGTCCCGGCGTCGTGAAGGTCGTGCAGCGCCTGAATCACTTCATCCATGGTCTCGCCCATCCCCAGAATGAGGTTGGACTTGGTGACGAGGCCTTCTTTTTGCGCTTCAGTGATCACGGATAGCGAGCGTTCGTAGCGGAAGGCGGGACGAATGCGTTTGAAGATGCGCGGCACCGTTTCAACGTTGTGCGCGAGAACCTCAGGACGTGAGGAGAACACCTCGGCCAACTGGTCTGGGTCAGCGTTGAAGTCAGGAATGAGTAGTTCCACGCCGGTGTCGGGGTTCAGTTCGTGGATCTTTCGAACGGTCTCCGCGTAAAGCCACGCCCCGCCGTCTTCGAGGTCGTCACGGGCAACGCCAGTCACGGTCGAATATTTGAGACCCATCTCCTTAACAGAGTTGGCTACCTTCGTGGGCTCCATGCGGTCGAGGGCCGTGGGCTTACCCGTGTCAATCTGGCAGAAGTCGCAGCGTCGCGTGCATTGCGAGCCGCCAATGAGGAACGTGGCTTCGCGGTCTTCCCAGCATTCGAAGATGTTGGGACAACCGGCTTCTTCACAGACCGTGTGAAGGCCCCCTGAGCGCACGAGCGTTTTGAGTTCGGTGTACTCGGGCCCCATCGTCGCCTTGGTGCGAATCCAGTCGGGCTTGCGCTCGATGGGGGTTTCGGCATTACGGGCCTCGACACGCAACATGCGGCGGCCTTCAGGTGCGATGGTCACACAGTCTCCTTGTGGTGCTCGGTGACAGCGTCTGAGACGCCGTCCGGTACCTCGTCTAGCCAGCGTACGTCGGCCAGCGCGGTTTTCAAGAATCGCGTCACCGTAGGAACCACTTCCGCAATGGTGACGTCTCTGTCCATTTCTTGTGAAAGGGAGGTGACGTCCGCATCGGTGATTCCACACGGGACAATTCGGTCGAACTCGCCAAGTAGGGGATTGCAGTTGAGAGCAAAGCCGTGCATGGTGACGCCTTTGGCCACCCTGACACCTATGGCGCAGATTTTTCGTTCGCGCCGCGTCGCGGATGCGGGAAGCCACACCCCGGAGCGGTCATCGACGCGCTGCGTATCGAGCCCAAAAGCACCACACACGTCGATGACTGCCTGTTCGAGCGCACGCACGTAAGCGATGACGTCAACGGGTTCGCGAAGTCGAACAATGGGGTAGCCCACCAGCTGGCCCGGGCCGTGCCATGTGATGCGGCCACCTCTATCAACATCGACAACAGGAGTGCCGTCGTTCGGTCGATCCCAAGCGGCGGTGCGTTTTCCGGCGGTATAGACATTCTCATGTTCGACAAGAATGAGAGAGTCAGCTCGCTCACCGGCTACCCGCTCGCGGTGGATCATCCGTTGGAAGTCCCACGCCTCGTGGTAGGGCACATGTCGCGCACCCAAGTCGAGGTCGATGATGTCCATAGCCTCAAGGCTAACCCCGACGGCGCATTCCCTGCTCCATCGCCCCACATTCCTCCTGTGGATAACTACTTTGCGCCCGTTGAGGTCGCCAGAGTGGGGGTATGGAAATCAAGAACGAGGCCGATGCGCGGGTCCTGACCCGCACAGTTGGCACCGGTGGTCAGGTACTGGCCAAGGTCACCGAGCGCGCACGGCAATTACGGATGATCGCTGATCCCGCGGTATTGGCGCCAGTGAGGTTGGGTGTGGCACAGGGGGACCAGGTGGTGGTGACCGTGCCTTGGATCGACGGCATCGATCTTGCGGAACTTGAAACTCGACGGGGCCCACTGAGTGCGGGGGAGTGCGTATGGCTAGGCGTGCGAGTCGCACGGGCACTCGAGGCGATGCATGCGCAGGGGGTAGCCCACGGCGATGTGTCTCCGGGCAACATCGTGCTCACTGCAGGCGGCGTAGTTCTGGTCGATACGGTGGCAGGTTGTTTGGACGACGAGTGGGGGACAATTGGCTTTCGAGCACCCGAGCGCGAAAGCGGGGCGACGGCTGCCGGTGATGTCTATTCGTTAGGTGCGCTCTTGCGCTGGTGCGTGGCAGATACGGAGCGAACCCCGATTGAGGCGTGGACAGCACCTCTCGTGGCTAGCGATCCCCAGTCGCGACCACCTGTCCAGGTGTCTGCGAAGGCCCTCGCGTCGTGTGCACGAGAGCAGCCGGTTGAGGTCCCTGCTCGCACCGAAGTTGTCTCAGCGGTAAGGGCACGCGCCGCGGACCGCACTGTGCGGATCGCTGCGGGGCGCCGGTGGCGGATGCGCAGAGTCGGGGTCCGTGTTGCGGTGGGAGTGGGCATTGCAGCCCTGACCGCGGTGGTGGCGGTGGCAATGCCACGCATTGTGGACTCGGTGTTCCCTCCGGCAGCGGCGGTGGCCAGTACCGCGACGCCGGTGCAAACTGCCCCTGCAGACGTCCCCGCGATGGGTGAGCGTCACATCCATAGGCCTATCTTGCCTACCGACCCGGGCGAAGCCGCTACGGCGCTCACCGACCAACGCATTGCTGCCTTGGCAGCAGGTGACGGTGCGGCGTTACTGGCTACCGTGAGCCCTGGTCCCTTGGAAAGCGAGACCGTGTCGCTCGCGGACCAGCTTGATGCCGGTGAGGTGAGTTACGAAGGGTTGTCCGCGAACGTCGTGGATGTTGACGTCGTCGACTACAGGTCACACACCGCGGTGGTGGTAGTTGAATATGAGTTATCGGACCATCGCTTTGTGAAGGACGAGGAGTCTACCGACGTCGCTGGATATACCCAGCGGGTAGAGCTCGACCTCAGTTGGAGCGAGGGGTGGACGGTCAAACAGGCCCGTCCGGCGACATAAGCCACGCTGCCGCAGTTTCGATATCGGGGTGGTGCCATTCGAACGCCAATGGATTGAGAACCGTAGGCGAGGCGAACTGACTCGACAGCAGGTCTTCTATCGCCCTACCAATCGCGATTCTTAGCGCCCACGCAGGCACCGGCAACCCGGGCGTCTTACCTGCTGCGTGTGAAAGCGCGCGGATGAGGTCACGGTTGCGTACAGGGTGGGGTGCGATGACGTTAGCGGGGCCTTCATGCTCGGAGTCGATCAAGAACTGCAATGCCCTAATGTGATCGTCGAGCGTGATCCACGAATGCCACGCAGTGCCTGGTCCGAGGGAGCGTAATAGCCCTCGTGTGACCAACGGTAAGAGGCGCTCGGCAAATCCGCCGTGTGGTGCTAGTACTAGTCCTGTCCGCGCCAAGACTGTGCGGATGCCAGCATCACGTGCTGGTTGAGCAGAGGCTTCCCACTCGCGCACGATGGATGCCAGGAGCGTGTCTCCGGGGCCCGACTCTTCTGTGAGGCGGTCCTCGCCCCGATCCCCGTAGTAGCCCATTGCTGAACCCTGAATAAGGACACCATCAAAGCCTGCGTCGACTAATCCGCGGGTGAGCGTGCCGGTGGAGTCTAGGCGTGACTGCAACACCGTCTTTGCGTGGGACTTGGTCAGGCGCTTGGCGCCAATTGATGCGCCCGCAAGGTTAACCGCGACGTCAGCGGAACTCAACACGCTTGTGTCTATCTGTCCAGCTGCTGGGTCCCACGTCGATTCGTGGTCGTCCCGGGCGGGACGCCGAACGAGGGCGACCACAGTGTGGCCGCCCTCGTTCAGCGCTTGTGTGAGAGCAGTGCCAATAAGGCCAGATGATCCGGCGATGACAACTCTCATAAGTAACTCCTTGTTGCGCTACCCCTTACAGCCCGAGGTCAGCCTCGAAAGCACCTGCTTCGATGCGCTTACGTACCGCTTGCAGGAACCGAGCAGCGTCGGCTCCATCAATAATGCGGTGGTCGTAGCTGAGAGGGAGATAGCACATTGGCCGAATAGAGATCACGTCTTCACCGTCCGGTCCCTTCACCACCGTTGCGCGCTTGACGATTGCGGCGGTCGCAAGGATGCCGGCCTGCGGTGCGGGCACGACTGGCGTGTCGAACAACGTGCCAACGGAGCCCGTGTTCGTGACGGCGAACGTGCCGCCCGATACCTCGTCGACACTGAGTCCACCGTTACGGGCTTTGTCTGCCAAGTCGGCAATGGCTTGCGCGTGCTCAGGCAACGACATCTCGTCTGCCTTATGCATGGTGGGCATCATGAGGCCCTTTTCGGTGTCCACTGCAATCGACAGGTTCACGGCTGGGTGGTACTCGATCGACTTGCCGTCTTCGCCCACGGATGCGTTGATGTTCGCCTGCTCCATGAGAACCTCGGCGACCGCCTTGGTGAAGAAGGGGAGGAACGACAGGTTGACGCCGTACTTGTCCCTGAACGCGTCTTTTGACTTGGCGCGTAGCGACCAAATTCGAGAGCAGTCCACCTCGATGACGGAGGTGAGCTGCGCCATGCCATGCAACGACTCCATCATCTTGTCTGCCGTGACGCGACGGATACGGCTCATCTTCTCCGTTTGACCGCGCAGTTCAGATGCAACCGGAGCAGCTGCAGGGGCAGCAGGGCTTCGCGTCTCAGTGGAGGGCGCGGGTGTCGACGCAGATGTCGAGGTGCCCGACTGTGCAGCAGCGAGGACGTCTTCCTTACGGATACGTCCGCCCACGCCCGAACCTGCCACCTGAGCGAGGTCGACACCCTGCTCCTTGGCAAGCTTGCGGACAATCGGTGTGACATAGCCAGACCCAGAAGAGGTGTCGGATGGCGCTGATGCTGGAGCTGAGGAGGGAGCCGGTGCTGCGGGTGTTGCTGCCTCTTCTTGCTGGATCGGTGCGGCCGCCTCGGCAGCTGGGCTCGATGCAGGTTCAGCCTGTGGGGCCTTTTCAGCCGTTGGCTCTGGTGAGGGCTGTTCTGCGGGTGCGGAGGCCGGGGCTGGTGCTGACGCCTGAGCGGGAGCAGAGGCGGGTGCCGGGGCAGAAGGCTCTGCGGGTGCAGAGGCTTCAGCAGGCGCAGATTCAGGTGCTGGAGCAGATGCGGGAGCGGCTCCAGCTTCGCCAATGCGGGCCAGTACTGCGCCTACTTCGACGTCTTCGTCTTCGTCTACGACGATTTCAGTGAGAGTGCCAGCGAACGGCGAGGGAATCTCGGTGTCGACCTTGTCGGTCGAGATCTCGACTAAAGGCTCGTCGACTTCGACTTCGTCGCCAACAGATTTAAGCCAGCGGGTAACGGTGCCCTCGGTAACAGATTCGCCCAGGGCCGGGAGTGTGACGTCCTGACCACCTCCACCGGAAGGTGCCGAGGCAGGGGCCGACTCTTGCTTAGGCGCGGACTCCTGGGTTGGGGCAGGCTGTTCTGCGGGTGCGGAGGCCGGGGCCGGTGCTGACGCCTGAGCGGGAGCTGACGCCTGAGCGGGAGCAGAGGCGGGTGCCGGGGCAGAAGGCTCTGCGGGTGCAGAGGCTTCAGCCGGCGCAGAGGCTTCAGCAGGTGCAGATTCAGGTGCTGGAGCAGATGCGGGAGCGGCTCCAGCTTCGCCAATGCGGG
>CAZHTO010000008.1:0-2982 GCA_964535845.1 uncultured Demequinaceae bacterium
CATCGGGCTTGACCCCGCTGTCGAGTATGCGGGCCATGGTGGCGGCGCCCGTCGAATGGAAGTAGTCCGGCACGGGGATAACTGCCCGTGGGTCGACCTCCAGACCGGCGGCCCGCAGAGCAGCAAGGAACCCTTCCATGCGCAACGTACCGCTACTTGGCCCCGGGCCGTCCTTAGCTCCTAGTGGCACCACGGTGGTTGCGCCTAAGCCCAGCACGTGTTCGGTGGCCGCCCGCACTCCCTCCACATTGCTCATCGTCACGTGATCCACCCCGGCATCGAACACCCGCTCGCCCAGTAGTACGAGCGGAAAGTCGACGTCGAACCTAGCGACGTCCTCTTGTCCCACAGCCAGTGGTGAATAGAGCACGCCGTCGAACCGCGATCGGTAACTGCCATCTAAGACCCGGAGCTCGCGGTCGCGCTCATTGGCGGTCTGCTCGATGAACACCGTGAGACCAACCTTGGATGCCTCCTGCATGACCGCATCGGCAAGTTCGGCGAAGTATCCGCCCCTCAGTGAAGGGAGCACCAGCGCAATCGTGCCGGTCCTACCGCGACTCAGGTTCTGTGCGGAGACGTTCACGTGATACTTGAGTTCGCGGATGGCGTCGTCCACGCGCCGTCTGGTCTCGGGCCGGATGTACCGGTAGCCGTTGAGAACGTTGGAGACGGTTTTAGCTGACACGCCTGCGCGTTGCGCGACGTCGCGGATCGTTGCCGGTCCGTTCCTCTTGCGTGCCACCGCCCTAGCCACCCCTCGTTGAGTAGGTGATCAGCGTACAAGACCCCCTCGCGGGGTCGGGGTGGGTGGGGGTCATGGCGCCGCCTTTTCCAGCAGGCGGCGCGACAGGGTAGACTGTCAGGGTTCCTCGGCGAGGGAGACCTTTTGGCACTCCGTTATCGACGCGGCAGATGCGACCCGTGCCTGCCTTGCCGGGCTAACGTAGCTGACCGAAACCGAGGAGATTCCTATGACTGACAAGCTTACACTCGAGGCCTCGCGCCGCACCGAGTTTGGTAAGGGCGCATCGCGCCGTATTCGTGCCAATGACCAGATTCCTGCTGTGATCTACGGTCACGGCGCTGAGCCGCAGCACGTGGTGCTGCCGGGCCACGCGACCATGATGGCGCTCAAGACCCCTAACGCACTGCTGACCATCGACATTGATGGTGAAAAGCAGCTCTCGGTCGCCAAGGATGTTCAGCGCCACGCGATCAAGCCCATCATTGTTCACATTGACCTGCTGACTGTGCGTAAGGGTGAGAAGATCATCGTCGACGTGACGGTCCACCTCGAGGGTGAGTCTGCGCCTGGCACCATCCACGTGCTTGAGCAGAGTGAGATCCAGGTGCTTGCTGAGGCGACCAACCTGCCCGAGTCCGTCACGCTGTCCCTTGAGGGCATGGTTGACGGTGACAGGCGCCTCGCATCTGACATCGAGCTGCCTGAGGGCTCGGAGCTCGCGGGCGACCCGGACCACCTCATTGTGTCGGTGACGGTGCCGCGTACCGTTGAAGAGCAAGACGCTGACGCTGAGGCCGCAGAACAAGCGAGCGAAGATGCTGCTAGCGAGCCTGCTAGCGCTGGCGAAGAGGACTAAGAGTTGTTCACGCGAAACGCCCGTCACTCTTGGTGGCGGGCGTTTCGCGTGCGAGCGGGCCACAACACGTTGGCCCCGAACCAAGGAGATGCTGTGAGTGCGTTGGTCATCGGCTTGGGCAACCCAGGTGATGAATATGCGCAGACCCGCCATAACGTGGGCCAGATGGTGCTTGATGAGTTGGCCGGGCGGGGTGGTAGTGCGCTTGCCGTTCACAAAAAGACTCGCACTCGTGCAGCGACCGTACGTGTGGGTGGGCAGCCAGTGGTGCTGGGTGCCCCCATGTCGTACATGAACGTGAGTGGCGGTCCCGTCTCTGCGCTCGCGAAGTACCAGTCCGTTGAGCCGCACGCCGTGATGGTGATTCACGACGAACTGGATGTGCCATTTGGTGAGGTGCGCCTTAAGCGCGGGGGAGGCTCCGGCGGTCATAACGGGCTCAAGGACATCACCAAGGCACTTGGTACACCGGACTATATGCGCGTGCGGGTAGGGATTGGTCGCCCACCAGGCCGAATGGATGCCGCAAGCTTTGTGCTCAAGCCGTTCTCTTCGACCGAACGCAAAGAACTACCACTTTTGATCGACTTAGCGGCCGATGCGGTCGAGACAGTCCTGGAAAGTGGCCTAGAAGCAGCGCAACAGCGATTCCATACTCGTTCGTAGGCTCGCAGTGCACGCTACTCAAGCGGGAGAGTGGCGACGGGGCAGGCTGAGGAATGGACAGACCCCCCTCCTTCGTCATTACTATCGATAGTGGAGGGCACCCGGCCTTCGCACTTGTGTGACCCGACAACCCACGACCGCACAGGGGAGAACGCGTGACTACTAGTCGCAATGCCTGGCACATTCCACAGTGGAGCGACCGTAGCTTTGGCGCTGCGTTGTTTGATCTGGATGGCGTGCTGACTCCTACCGCTGAGGTGCACATGAAGGCATGGCACCGGATGTTTACGGATTACTTCACCAAGCACGGCATTACCCCGGCGTATACGGATGACGATTACTTCGAATACGTGGACGGCAAACCCCGCTACGACGGGGTGCGAGCATGCTTAGCCTCACGCGGCGTGGTGCTCCCTGAGGGCGACCCTACGGACGCTGCGGGTACGGAGACGGTGTGCGGCATTGGCAACACTAAAAATGATGCGTTCGCCGCTATTTTGCGTTCTGAGGGGGTCGAGCCCTATGTGGGGTCGGTGCGACTGATCGATCACTTAGAGTCCCTTGGGGTGCCTATGGCCGTGGTGTCGAGTTCGCGTAACGCGCCCGCCGTGCTTGCGGCAGCGGGACTTGCTCACCGGTTCGAGGTTGTAGTCGACGGGAACGTGGTTGCCAACGAAGGAGTTCCTGGCAAACCTGCCCCTGACATGTTTGA
>CAZHTO010000008.1:3082-29190 GCA_964535845.1 uncultured Demequinaceae bacterium
GGAACGTGGTTGCCAACGAAGGAGTTCCTGGCAAACCTGCCCCTGACATGTTTGAACTCGCTGCGAAGCGGCTGGGCGTGCGCGACCAAGATTCAGTGGTCGTGGAAGATGCCTTGTCTGGCGTACAGGCTGGCGCGGCCGGCGACTTTGGTATCACCGTGGGCGTTGACCGAGGTGCCGGTCCTGAGGCCTTGTTGGACAATGGTGCCAACCTCGTTGTGCAAGACCTTGAGGAGCTGATTGCCACGTGAAGAGTGCCCAGCGGGGAACTGGCACGGCCAGCTTGCCCGATTACATGGACCGCATGCGGTTCCCCGTGGACCCCTGGCGGTTAGTAGAGACGCGCTTCTCTGCAGAAGACCTAGGGGTCACTGAGACCTTGTTCGCGGTGGGCAATGGCTACTTGGGTTTGCGAGGTAACGTCGAGGACGGTCACGACGCCCACTCGCATGGCACGTTTATTAACGGCCTTCACGAGACGTGGGAGATCATGCACGCCGAAGAGGCGTACGGCTTTGCACGCACCGGGCAAACGATTGTGAATGCGCCGGATCCCAAGATTATTCGCCTGTACGTGAATGATGAGCCGCTGGTGTTGTCGGCCGCAGATTTGGTGAGTTACTCGCGCGTGCTCGACATGCGCGACGGGGTGTTGTCCCGCGATCTGCTGTGGCGCACACCATCGGGAAACCGCGTCCGGGTGCGCTCTACCCGTATGGTGTCGTTCGCGCAGCGTCACCTCGCGGTCATGACGTTTGAGGTCACGCTGCTTGACGAAGAAGCTCCTATCGCAATCTCGTCGCAGTTGCTCAATCGCCAGGCTGGCCTTGATGAGTACCGCGCCAATCCGTCTCCGGACGTGATGGCTGACCCCCGCAAGGGTGGTCGTCTTGAGCGCCGTGTGCTTGAGCCGCGGCTACAGCACGAAGAGGACGACACGATTGTGCTGGGGTATCAGACCGCGCATTCCCGGATGTCACTCGCGACTGCCATGGAACACACTGTTGACTTCGATGGCGAATATGACGTGGTCACTGAGGTGGAAGATGATTACGCCAAGCAGGTCTTTAGAGCACGAGCCCAGCCGGGCGAGACGTTCTCGCTTACGAAGGTCGTGAGCTACCACTCAGCCAACTCGGTGCCGTCACGCGAACTTGCTGACCGGTGCATCCGTACGCTCGATCGGGTGCGCAACGAAGGTGTGAGCGTCCAGTTTGAAGACCAGCGTGACTGGCTCGCCGCGTTCTGGGAGCGTTCCGATGTCGAGGTTGAGGGCCACGACGATATCCAGCAGGCGGTGCGCTGGAACTTGTTCCAGCTTGCGCAGGCGGCGGCTCGCGGCGATGGCCTGGGTATCGCGGCGAAGGGTGTTACCGGCTCTGGCTACGGTGGGCATTATTTCTGGGATTCAGAGATCTACTCGTTGCCGTTCTTTACCTATACGTCACCGACTATTTCGCGTAACGCGTTGCGATACCGCTACCGGATGTTGGGAGCAGCTGAGCGCAGAGCCGGGGAGCTCGCCCAGAATGGCGCGTTGTTCCCGTGGCGCACCATTAATGGTGAAGAGGCATCGGCGTATTACGCTGCGGGCACCGCGCAGTACCACATCAATGCGGACATTGCCTATGCCGTGGACAAGTACGTCAAGGCAACTGGCGACGATGATTTCTTAGCCCGCGAAGGTATTGACATCTTGGTGCAGACCGCGCGTATGTGGGCCGACTTGGGCTTTTGGCGCAAGGTTCACGGCGACGGTGAGCAGTTCCGTATTCACGGAGTGACGGGGCCAGACGAGTACACCACGGTGGTCAACGACAACCTCTATACGAACATCATGGCGAGGTTTAATTTGCGCCGTGCTGCCGAGGCAGTCCGCAAACTGCAAGACCGCTGGCCCGAGCAGTATGACCAGTTGATCGCTCGCCTTGCCGTCACCGACACTGAACTTAAAGAGTGGGACCGTGCGGCAGACGGCATGAACATCTTGTGGGACGACCTGCTGGGTATTCACCCGCAAGACGCCACCTTCAATGAGCGTGAAGTCTGGGACTTGGCGAACACTCCACCGGAGAAGCGGCCGCTCTTGCTCCACTTCCACCCGCTGGTGATCTATCGCTTCCAGGTGATCAAGCAGGCCGATGTGGTGCTCGCGTTGGTGTTGCAAAGCGACGAGTTCACGGCAGAGCAGAAGAAGGCGGACTTCGACTACTACGACCCGATTACGACGGGCGACTCGACGTTGTCAGGCACTGCGCAGTCGATCATTGCCGCCGAGGTTGGGTACCACGAACTCGCATTGCGGTACTTCTGGAATAGCCTCTTTGTGGACCTGGGCGACTTGCACTCCAACGCATCGGACGGCGTTCACGTCGCATCGACGGGCGGTGTGTGGACGGCCCTGACCTTTGGCTTCGGTGGCCTGCGTGACCAAGCTGACGTGTTCAAGTTTGATCCACGCTTGCCCGACGGTTGGGATGCACTCACGTTCCGGCTCACGCAGCACGGTACGCGGGTGCGCGTCACTGTGCGGCCTAAGCAGATCGAGTTCACCATTGAAGAAGGCCCAGGGCTGCCCGTTGACGTGCGGGGCGAGCGCTATAACGTCACTCAAGTGCAACCGGTGATTGTGTCGCTTGACAACCAGGGACCGCGTTTGTCGGGCGAACCCGACCCCACGGCCTTCCATGGTTCTGTACGCGCAGACGGCACTGTCATCCAGGCCTCGCTGCCGGCACTTGTCAATGACGAACCGACTATCACGCACGAGATCAACATGGCGGCCCTTCAGGACCTCGAGGAGCAGAACTAGCTACCTGTGCATCACGCGCGCAAGGAACTCTTGCGTGGCGTGTGCCCGAGGTGAGTCAAAGATCTGCTCAGGCGTGCCCTGCTCGATGATTTTCCCTGCGTGGATAAACACCACTCGGTCAGCTACTGAGCGCGCAAAACTCATCTCGTGAGTCGCCATCACAATGGTGGAACCTGCGTCTTTGAGTGAACGCACCAGGTCCAGCACTTCGCCCACGAGCATGGGGTCTAGTGCTGAGGTGATCTCGTCGAGCAACAGCAGTTCGGGGTCGGTCACGATGGCGCGCACAATCGCTACCCGTTGTTGCTGCCCGCCAGAGAGGCGATCGGGGTAGTCCGTCACCTTGTCCCCAAGCCCAAATTGGGTGAGAAGTTCTTTTGCCTTGGCCCGCGCATCGGCCGCCGGAATTTTGTGTACTTTGCGCGCGGCGAGCGTGACGTTGTCAATCACGTTCATGTGAGGGAACAGGTTGAAGTGCTGAAAAACGACGCCAATGCGCGCACGGGTACGGTCAACGTTGATTTTGGGGTCGGTGATGTCGTCACCTGACAGGAGAATGCGCCCATCGTCTACCCGTTCAATGAGGTTGATGGTGCGCATGAGGGTGGACTTGCCGGAGCCTGAAGCCCCAATGACCACCACGACTTCGTGGCTCTCGACCGCGAGGTCAATCCCGCGCAACACATGGTTGTCGCCAAAGAACTTATGGACATTCTGAAGCTCGAGAACACTCATACGGTGCCTCCCGCCTGCTCGCGCTTAGCCATGCGTGCTGACACGTAATCGGTGAGGCGAATCATAGGGAAACTCATGGCGACAAATAGCAACCCAGCCACCACGAAGGGCGTGAAGTTATAGGTCTGCGCTTGGACAATCTGCGCGGCACGAATCGCATCGACGGCACCCAGGACGGAGATGAGCCCCACGTCTTTTTGCATAGACACAAAGTCGTTCATGAGGGCAGGGATTACCTTGCGCAGTCCCTGGGGAATCACCACAAGGCGCAGGGTTTTCCCGTGGGACAAGCCCAATGACCGTGCGGCAATGCGTTGCGACGGGTGCACGGCCTCCATGCCGGCGCGAAGTACCTCTGCCACATACGCGGAGTAGCACAGCATGATGGCGACGGTGCCTAGTAACGCGGCAGGGTAACGCTGGGTGGGGTTGAGCGCGGGGATGCCAAAGCCCACGAGGTACAGCACAATCAGCACGGGCAAGCCGCGGAACAGGTCCGTATACCCGGCCGCTAGTGCACGTAACGGGAAGAATACGGGCCCGCGCAGAGAGCGGATCACGGCCAGGAGCGTGCCCAGAATCGCCACTCCGATAGTGGCGAAGAACAACACCCGAATGTTGAGCCACAATCCCTCAAGAATTCGCGGCAGGCTGTCACGCGCGACCTCGAGGTTGAAGAACGTGGTGCGGACCATCTCCCAGCCAGGAGAGTTCAGCACCAGGGTGCCCACCACAGCGGCGAACACCACGGTAGAAACGAGCGCGATGAGGACGGAGCGCCCCGAAACTCGCCGCCGGTGTGCCCGCCGGTCGAGTTCGAGCGCGCTGGGTTGCCAGGTGATCTGGGGCGCCCCGCCTGTAGTCATCGTGACGTCATCTCAGGTGTGTTACTCGATCACAGGAACGTCGGCTGCCTCAGACAGCCATTCGAGCTCGAGGCCAGCGAGAGTGCCGTTGTCGCGCAGTGCGTCGACAGCTGCCGTCACCGCACTGGTCAGCGGCGAGTCCTTAGGGAGCACCAAGCCAAACTCGTCGCCGCCATTGGACCCGGCAAACTGGCCCACGATGGTGCCGTTTTCTACCTCAACGGAAGCGGAGTAGAACGCGGCGGGAAGGTCGGTCACAAAGGCGTCGATCTGGCCCGAGTTGAGGGCGCCCACGACGTCTCCTAGCGAGTTGAACACCTGCAGGTTGTCTTCGCCAAGGGTCTCGGCTGCAACTGTGTACGAGGTGGTGCCCACTGTGACACCCACCTCCGAGCTCATGAGGTCGCCAACGGTCTTGGCCTCGGCAGCCGCATTGTCTTCGGTGGTGACGATAGCTTGCGTGGTGACGTAGTACGGCGATGAGAAGTCGACTGCAGTGCGGCGCTCGTTGGTGATGGAGAACTGCTGGAGGTTGATGTCCCAGTCCTTGGCGCCTGGCGCGATTGCGGAGTCAAATGTGGTGCGCACCCACGTGACCTGGTCGTGGTCATAACCGAGCTCGGTTGCGACCGCGTAGGCGATAGCAGCCTCAAAGCCCTGGCCCGAGCTGGGGTCGTCGTTAAGCACCCAAGGCTCGTATGCAGGCTCACCGGTGGCGATAGTCAATACGCCTTCGGTCACGGTGTCGAGCGTGGGGGCCTCATTAAGGGGGGTCGAGGTGGTGGAGCTGGTGCTGAACGGGTTGCCTGTGGCGCTAGACGTAGTGTCGGCGTCGTCAGCGCCTGAGGCGCAACCAGCGAGCGTGAGGGCAGCGAGAGCGACGACCGCTGCGCGGGCACGACGAATAGCAGTGCGGTGAACCATAATTTCTCCGAATTTTTAGGAAGGAGCGGGGATCACCGTTGATCACTCGCGGTACGAGCGCACATCCTACTCTTGTGTGTGCGACTGCTCCGAATCGGTAGCCACGCGCCAATCCGCAAAATCGAAGCCTGGCGACACCGGGCAACCCATGAGTGCCTCAGCAAAGTCGGCAGTCGCGTGGCGCACGCGGCCAGCAATGACGGTCGCGGCCGCGCGCCCTTCGCCATGTTCTGCGAGGTTGGTCAGGGTTTCGGTGACGTCGGTAACCGGGACGTCAAAGAACGTCAGGTCTGCCACGGCGCCTACGGCGAGATAGCCCCGGCGGCCTTCTCCCTCGTCTATCCCCATGGCGTGAGCGCCGCCGAGGGTAGCGGCGCGCAATAACCGCTCGGCAAGGTCGTCGCCCGAATAGCCTTGGCTACGCGCAATGCGCATGAGCGCGGCAACGTCGCCCATGAGGTCCAGTGACGGCGCGCTAGACAAGGAGTCCGTACCGACTGCGATGGGGCTGCCTTCGCGCAGGTACGCCGCAACGGGCGGGGCGTCCAGTCCAATGACCTCGTTGGAGCGTGGGCACAACGCCACGGTGGTGCCGCGTGCACGCAAGATCGCGCGGTCGGCTGCCGACATGTACACGCCGTGTGCGATGTGGCAGTCGGGGCCGAGCACTCCCAGGTGGTCCACGTAGTCGGTGGCGGACACCCCAAAGCCCGCCTGACGCAGTTCGGCCAACGACCCCACACCCTTGGACTGCCATGGCTCGGCGTGCTCGTGTTCGAACTCGCGCTCGATCCCTGATTCGCCCAGGTGGATATGAAGGCGGCTGCCGCGTTCGCGCACAATGTCGGGGATCTCCAACAGCGGCACAATATCCAGTGAGTAGGGCGCGTGGGGGCTCAGGCCCGTGCCGGGGCGTGAGGGCAACGAGTCGAGCGCCGCTTCGACCTGCGCGCGGCCACCTGCAGCCCAGTCTTCATTGGACCAGTCGATAATTTCCCAATACGCGATACCTGCAAGCCCCGCATCGTGCAAGGCGTGCGCGGCTTCTGGATTGGTCACGATGTCTGCCGCGGCCGTCGTGCCGCTGGCGATCAGCATCGCTGCCCCAGCCGCCGCATCGGCCGCCCAATCGTGAGGCCGTGCGTAAACCGGGTTGAAAGCCTTCGCCCAGTCTTCGAAGCCCGAATACTGGCCGCGCCCCACCTCAGTCATGCCGGTGTATTGGAGGTGAGTGTGGGCGTTGACGAGGCCGGGCATCAGCACGCCAGGCCAGCGCACGTGTTCGACTGGAACCCCGCGCTCGGCGAGTGATCGCTCCACCCACACCCGCTCGCCCACGTGCAAAATGCGCTCGCCGCGCACCGCAATGGCGCCGTCAACAATTGGCGGCGCGGTGATTGGCAGTACGAGGTCCGCGGAGTACAAGGTGACGGGGAACGAACTCACGTGGGCTCCTGGGTGGGGGTAGCAAACCTTGCGGAGTGCCAAGAATTTTCAATTTCGGCCGATGCGCGGGTTGAGTGATCGAGCTCCACACCTCGGGCGGTGGTCGCCGCGCGGGCGACGCGGGCCACGCCGGCATCTGACAGGGGGTGCACGCCGACGGCGGGGCGGGTGGTGACGAGCTCATCAATAGCCGCGAGCTGGGTGGCGAAAGAGAGGTCCATGATCTCGATGGGATTGCCTTCGCCAGCGGTGACGTTGATGCAGCCGCCCCTGTCCAGAATGAGGGTGCCGGCGCTCGCGAGGCGCTCAATGTGCGGGGCGACCGGGTCCAGCTCGTCATCAACAAGCGCCCCAGCTAGATCAATCTCTCCGGGCACGCCGCCTGCTACTGCGACGGCGCGAGCCACGCGAATCATGTGGGCGGGGACGGTGGCGACCACGCCGGTGGCAGACACCACGAGCGCGCCCTCTGCGAGCGCGAGGGCGTGGCCCACCTCGAAACCGTCGTGGACGGCAAGCAGCGCGCGCACGGGGTCGATCTCTGCGACCCTCACCTGAGCGCCCAGCGCCTTGAGGTGCGCGGCGACTCCCACGCCCACGGGGCCGTAGCCAATGACGAGGGCGGGCTGGTCGCGCACCGTGACCTCGGCTGCCTCGAGCACGTCAGCAATGGTGAGCACGCATGACTGGCCGGTGCCGTAACGGTTGTCAAAGCCGGTTTTGGTAGCGGCATCGTTGACTGCGACCACGGGGGTGGCCAGCACTCCCGCGCGATCCATCTGGCGCAGGGGAGTGAGGCCACTGGTGGTCTCTTCGGTCGCGCCAATCCAGCCCTCGGTTAACCCCTCTTCGTGGGCCAGGCGAGTGAGGTGGCTGCCATCGTCCACGAACAGATCGAAGCCGCGCTTAAAAAACTGGGTTGCTGCAGCCCGTTCTTGATGGGGCGCGAGTGCCGCGTCGGCATCGACGGGCACGCCGCGCTCGCGCAGGGCATTGGCCACCTCAGGGTCGGTCTCGTCCGGGTGTGCGTAGACGGCCACGGCGGCGCCGGCGCTCGCGAGTAGTAGGGCGAGGTTGGCGGTTTTGGGTTCGAGCGTGAGCGAAATGCCTATACGCAAGCCCTTGACCGTCCCGGCAGCGGCCAGCTCGACGGCGAGTGCCGTGCTCACGGGCATGTGCCCGCGTGCAAAGTCCAGGCGCCCGCCGGCGTCACCCCTATCAACCAGCGGCGCACCGCCCAAGGCGATCGACTCGTTGGTGACGTCAAAAGTGACGGTCTCCCGCGCATCGGCCGGCTGCATGTTGTCGCTGAGAAGCCGCGCTCCCATACCTGCGAGCATGCGTGCCAACTCGTCGGCCACAGGGCCGGCGCCCTGCACGCGCATGGGCCGGCCTGCGATTAACAGGTTGGTGTCCCGTGCGAAGCGGCGCAGCAAGCGCTCGGCGGCGTGGGCGGGATCAGGCATGGCTCAAGTCTAAGTTCGCGGCTGGTGCTCGTACTCGCGCCTGCCCCCGGTCTCGCGTGCGTCGTAAATGCTTGACCAACGGCATTGCTCGGCTATAGCCTCTGCAACAACGTTCACGATGGCACTCCTGGGCGTTCGCGGCCATGCGTGTTCCATGGTGTGTAGCAAGGAGTGTCAGTGATGTCCTTCTCTTCCCCCCCCTGGCAACAAAGTCGCCAAAATACTTGTAGTTGCCTTTGTGCTTGTACTTGGCATAGCCCCTGTGGCAACAGCAGTTACAGTGAGTTATGCGACTGCGTCGTCGCCCCAGTTTACGAGCGGATATAACAGTCAGGCGCGCTCCTACGGAACGTGGTCAGTTTACGACACAGGTTTTGGCTCCGCATATTCAGGGTTAAACGCACGCTACAAGCTCACTAACTCTGATAATCACCAGGCGTACGTTGTCTTAGCAACGACTGCAAAGAAGCGGACTTCCTCTGCTTCGGCGTCAACTAGTCAGCACTCATCGCACGAACACTCGGTATCGAGCGCGTGGCGGTCTTTCTCGCTGGCTCCCTGGAGTTACCTCCGCCTACCTTCCGCAGGAGTTACTGACGCTAAAGGCTCCATCAAGACGTGTCTGGATATCCCTTTGAGGCCGGACAAGTGCTCATCGGCGAAGACGATTAGCCGGGCGATTTAGGAAATGGTCATGCTTACTTATCCACACACTGCAGTTTCTTTGGTTATTCGTCGAGCAGCATTGATGCTGCTACTCACGGCCCTAGCGGTGGTTGGTGCAGCTGGCGCCGCTACTGCGTATAACACTCCAAGTTATTGGAATAAGAGCGGTACGCCTTTGTACAAGGCGAGCTACGGGTCAAAAGTGTCGGCCTATGGCTATGTAAAAATGTTTAATGGCAGCTCTGGCACAAGGCTCTATAACTACAGCTACTATAAGTTCACGCAGGCAGATAATCATGTGCCTTATCTCAAAGGTACATCTCAAAGGAATAGCGGGAGATGCGGCGGGCTCACGGGTACCGTTCGGTTCAAAGGCGTCAGTGTTGGGGCTGGTTCCACCTGCGCGAACATCTTTTACGGGGGTGCAAATTTTGCACGGGCTGTCGGTAGCGCGAACGGGAACGCCGCTTGGAAGGCTTTACCGACAAAGTCCGTGGCCCCTAATGGAGGCTCCGATCGAGGGCGCGGAGTTTTCAATTTATGTCTAGATGTGCCGTTGAGGGCCGATCCCTGCACCGGTAAGTCTTATAGCGTCGCCGACAGCTTCTGATGAATGCGAACCAAGTCCGAGTGGACCTCGAAGGCATTCACATGCGCTATCGGGACTTCGCGTTGGGTCCGGTGACTGCCACGTTTGGGAAGGGCGTTACCGCTCTGCTCGGGGAGAACGGCGCTGGCAAGACCACACTGATGCGGATTATCGTCGGATCCCTGAGGCCTTCGGGAGGTGTGATTACTTGGGGTGGCTCGGCACCGCGTTCCGGCGCGGGTTATTTGCCCCAGGCCTTCGAGGCGCTTCCTTCGCTCACAGTGCGCGAGTACCTCGCTTTTGTAGCCTGGTCGCGCTCCACCCGTCACGCCCGCGTCACGGGCGAGCAGGTAGACCAAGCGCTCGAAGATGTAGGGCTCACCAATATGGCCACGCGACGTGTAGGCGAACTGTCGGGCGGAATGTTGCGTCGTTTGGGGGTCGCTCAGTCTTTGCTTGGCGACTCTTCGGCGTTGGTTCTCGATGAGCCGACGGTGGGACTTGATCCAGTTCAGCGCCGTGACCTGAGGGTTTTGGTTTCTGAACTGGGACAGCGTCGTGCAGTCCTTTTGTCGACGCATTTGGCCGAAGATGTTGTCGCTGTTGCCGATCGAGTCGTGGTGCTCCACCGAGGGCAAATGGTCTACGAGGGGCCCGTGAGAGAGCTCTGTGTGGCCGGCGAGCTGAACGCGACGGCCTTAGAAGAGGGATTTCTCGCACTACTTCAAGAAAACTCCGGGTTCGGTAATGCAGCCTAGCGCGAGGGCCGTGGCGGGCATCATCGTGCGTCGAAGCTGGCTCGCATGGTCCGCGCTTATCGTCCTGGTCACTCAGATTGCCGTGTTGTGTATGCGGGGTGCACCATGGCGTGGAGATCTGATTTGGACGATTGACTGGTTCGCGATCGGCCACATCATTGTGGGGCCCGTCATTGCAGGCTGTGTGGCTGTTGATGCTTCCCGCTTCGCTGCTGGGATGCGAGCGCTGCCCGTGAGAGGCCTGCGCTCGCCCGTTAACACGGTGGTTGGCATTTACGCTGCGACGATGGTTACGGTCCACCTCATCGTGATGCTGGGAGCCTTAGCGTGGTCGCGACCTCCAGCCTTTGCGGTAGTAGCGCTGCTCGCAATTGGGGCGCAGGTGTTTATGGTCGTCGCGTTCGTGGCTGTTGGTGCCGTGGTCGGGCGCTTCGCTTCGCCGTTCATCGCAGGTGCGGCAGCGGCTATCATCGCCGGTTTTGCCGTTGTCAGCTTTTCGTCAAGTGGCTCCGCGTTGCCGTTACTACTTGCAGGTGGCGCGACAGTTCCGCGGGTGGGGTACCGGTATGACGTGGGCTGGCTGGTCCTGCAATGTCTGGCGTTGGCCTTCGTAATCGTGAGCCTCATGCTCGTGGGGCCCGCCAAGTCGCGCCTGCGTCAGGTTGCTTTCGCCAGTATCGCTTGCGTAGGCGTAGTGGCTGCGCTGTTTACGGTGTCACGGGCACCCGATGAAAGGCTTGAGGCGGTGAGTGTCGAACCCACCTCTTGCGGAGCGCTCGCGACGGTCCCTTGGTGCTATTTCCCCGAACACGAGCGAGTGATAGATGGCTATGCCAGCAACTTGCTCGCGCTATTCGATGCGGCACAGGAAGGTGGCTATGAGCCTTTGGTGCCCGCATCGATTGTAGAAGCCAGCCAGCGCAACTGGCCAGGAGACGCAACGACAGGAGCGTTCTACGTCACTGCTCAGGCTTTGGGTGGCGAACGCGTGAGTCTCTGGGAAGTAACAGCAGGGCTGGTTGAGCCTATTCACTGTTCTCAGCTCCAGCAGGACGATCCTCCGGGAGAGAAGTACTGGCAGGACCTGGATGACCTGATGTTCACCTGGATGGCGCTCGTGGATCCCGCCGAGGCGGAGACTGCTAGTGGAACCATGCGGATGTTGAGCCCTGACGAAGCGGCTCAATTGATTGGCGAATTCCGTACATGCACTTATCCGTTTTAACTGCGCGCTCATCGGGCAGTCGCATAGGCGTTGGCCTAGTATTGCGTGCCTGCGGGACGTCCCGAGCCTGGATCTTGTTAATGGCGACTGTTGCTGTGGCGTTTTTCGCGAGGGACGGCGTGATTAGCGAAGTGGGGCCCATCCAACTGGAACCTGCATTGTCCGTACTTATCGCAGCGGGTGTTCCTAGTGCGATTGCGATTGCTATCACATGTACCCCTCCCCGGGTGCCGGTGCTGATGAGGACCAGACGCACGGTCCTTGCGCGGGCGCTCGCGTTCGGCGTCGTGTCTATAGCGGCGATGGGTGCGGTCGCGGGTGCGGCTGCGTTGTCGAGTAGTGCACTGGTGCTACCTGCCCTTCGCACGCTGTTGGCGCTCGGGGCAATCGGACTCCTCGCTGCGACCCTCATTTCAGTCCAAGTCGCGTGGATGCCGGTGCTCCTCGCTTTCGGGACCGCGGTCTTATCGCCCGTCGACGCGGGCCAATGGAGCGTGCACGGGTTTGTCTTGGCAGAAGGTGCGCCTCTGCTTCAGCTGATCCTGGTCGCGTCAGTGTTCGTTGTGGCGCTGACGACCGCGGCCTTTGATCCTCTTTGCCGAGCACACCTAGCCCGAGCTGCGTTGCGGTGAGCAAGCGAGGCCGGAGCATCGCCCCAGGAGAATAAGTAGGTCAATAGATACGTCGTCGTACATCAGTGGCAACGAGCCCGCGATTGATGGCGGGCTCTTCGCGGGGTAACACCGCACGAGCCACTTCGCAGCATCGATGTGCTGCCTCTGGATGGTGCAGGGTGGCACGTCTGCATCACTAGCGCATTAGCGTAGGGCCATGAGCTCTTTGGAAGAACAGTTTCGCCATATGGCCACGGGAGCGATGTATCACGACCTGACCCCGGAACTGCTGGCTGCCCGCGAGGCTGCGGTGCTGGCCACGAACGCCTACAACGCCTCGTATGGCCGTCCCGCCACCGAGCGGGAGGCACTGCTACGCGACGTGCTCGGTAGCGCGGGCGAAGGCGCCAGCTTTGAGCCGACCTTCCGGTGCGAATTTGGCCGCAACATCCATGTGGGAGAGCGGTTCTACGCCAACTTTGACTGCGTGATGCTTGACGGTGCCCTCATCACTATTGGCGCTGACGTGCTGCTTGGCCCCAAGGTGGGGCTCTACACCTCAAATCACGCGCTGGATGTGCGCGAACGTGTTGCGGGTGCCTGCTGGGCCCGGCCCATCACGATTGGTGATGCGGTGTGGATCTCCGGTGGCGTGAGCATTCTGCCCGGCGTCACTATTGGCGACGGGGCCGTCGTGGGGGCGGGCAGCGTGGTGACCAAGCCTGTGCCCGCGTACACGATCGTCGCCGGCAACCCGGCGCGCGTAATCCGTGAGATCACCGCAGCAGATCGCACCGACTTTTTGCGCACATAGCGCTCATGGCTTAGCGGCTTACACTTGTGTGGCCGGAAAATCCGGTTCTTTGGCATGCCCGGAGGCCTCATGACCCGTCCGTTAGCCCCGTTGCTTGATGCGCTAGACCTCCCCCTCATTGACGCGGGACACATGGTCGCGCCTACTGCGGCCGCCCCCGCTTTGGTCGCACGTACGGCGACCGAAGCTGCCGGTCCGGTACTGGTGGTGACGGCTACCTCGGGTGATGCGGACACGTTTGCGGCTGCGTTGAGTGCGTATGTGGACCCGTCACTGGTGGGCGTGTTGCCTGCGTGGGAGACCTTGCCGCACGAGCGCCTGAGCCCGCGGTCTGACACCGTGGCGCGCCGCCTTGCGACGTTGCGCCGTTTGGTTCACCCAGCAGAAGTGGCGAACGAGACTGGCCTGCCGGCACTTGAGATTGTGGTGGCGCCATTGCGCGCACTGCTACAACCGGTGATCCCTGGCCTTGCGGACCTCAAGCCAGTGACGCTCCGCAAAGGTGATGAGCGCGATCTGACGGACCTCACTGACGCCCTCGCTGATGCCGCCTATACGCGGGTGGACATGGTTGAGCGGCGCGGGCAGTTCGCGGTGCGCGGCGGCATTGTGGACGTGTTTGCTCCTACTGATCCGCACCCGGTCCGTATTGAGTTCTTTGGCGACGAGGTTGATTCGTTGCGTCAGTTCTCGGTTGCGGACCAGCGCTCGCTTATTGATGTCGATCACTTGTGGGCGCCGCCGTGCCGCGAGTTGTTGCTGGATGAAGATGTGCGCCGTCGTGCAGGTTCGCTTGTGGATGAGATCCCGGCCGCCGCAGACATGTTGGGCCGTATCGCGTCGGGTGTGGCAGTCGACGGCATGGAGAGCCTGATCCCAGTCCTCGTGGACCGCCTGGTGCCGGTCACGGAGTCGTTCCCGCGCGACACTCGAGTGGTGGCCATTGAGCCCGAGCGGCTCGCCCGCCGTGCCGAAGACCTGGCTCGCACAGCAGAAGAGTTCTTGGCGGCCGCGTGGGTGGGCGCGGTCGCAGGTGCGCAAGCGCCTGTCGATTTGGGAGACAACGCCCCCATCGACAATGCGGCGGCATTCCTCACTATCGACGAGCTTCGTGAGGCAACAGACGCACGCGGGCTTACGTGGTCAACGCTGGGGCCCTTTGGTACGGCCGATGCGCGCACGACTGACCTTGCTGACGTTGAGGATCATCGTGGCCGGCTTGAGCAGGCGCTTGCGTCGGTGCGTAAGCATGTGGCTGAAGGCTGGAATGTGGTGGTGACGGCCGCGGGAACCGGCTCTGCGCACCGCATTGCTGAACAGTGCGGCGAGTTGGATATCCCGGCTCGTGTGGTGGAGACCTATCAGGCGGCCGATGGCGTGGTCACCGTAGTGCCGCACATCACCGCTGAGGGCTTTCGGTCCCCAAGCACACGCATGTTGGTCATTCATGAATCAGACCTGACTGGCCGCCGCACAGGTGCGGCGGGGCCAAAGGTGAAAGTGCCGAGCCGGCGCCGCAATGCCGTGGATCCGTTGCAGCTACGTCCGGGTGATTTTGTCGTGCACGAGAGCCACGGCGTGGGGCGCTTTGTGGAACTGACCAAGCGCACCGTGCGGGGTATCGAGCGCGAGTACCTTGTCATCGAGTACGCCGCATCTAAGCGTGGCGGCCCAGCGGACCGCCTGTCGGTTCCCACTGACCAGCTTGATCTCGTCACTAAGTATGTGGGCGGCGAGACTCCGAGCGTCAACAAAATGGGCGGCTCCGATTGGGCTAAAACCAAGGGGCGGGCGCGCAAGGCGGTCAAGGAGATTGCCGCGGAACTCATCCGCTTGTACTCAGCGCGCATGGCCTCGACGGGCCGTGATTTTGGTCCCGATACGCCGTGGCAACGCGAACTCGAAGATGCCTTCCCTTACGTCGAAACTCCTGACCAGCTCAGCAGCATCGACGAGGTGAAAGAGGACATGGAGAAGTCCGTCCCCATGGACCGTCTGGTGTGTGGCGATGTGGGCTTTGGCAAGACCGAGATCGCGGTGCGGGCGGCGTTCAAAGCCATCCAAAGCGGCGCTCAGGTCGCGTTGCTGTGCCCCACGACCCTGCTGGTCAAGCAGCACGTCGACACCTTCACCGAACGCTTTGCGCAGTTCCCAGTCAAGGTCGCGTCGCTGTCGCGTTTCCAGACTGACAAAGAGGCAAAAGAAGTCATTCAGGGGTTGTCAGACGGCACTATTGATTTGGTGATCGGTACGCACCGACTCATCACCGGCCAGGTGCGTTTTAAGGACCTGGGGCTCATCATCATTGATGAAGAGCAGCGCTTTGGCGTGGAGCACAAAGAGACTCTCAAGGCCATGCGCACCGACGTCGACGTACTCTCGATGTCTGCCACACCCATTCCACGCACGCTCGAGATGGCCGTCACGGGTATTCGTGAGATGTCGACGCTCGCCACGCCACCTGAAGAACGCCACCCGATCCTCACCTATGTGGGACCGCACGAAAACCCACAGGTGGGCGCCGCCATTCGCCGCGAACTCATGCGTGATGGCCAGGTGTTCTACATTCACAACTCGGTCAAGACCATCAACTCTGCTGCCCGGCGGCTCTCTGAGTTGGTGCCCGAGGCCCGAGTCGCAGTTGCGCACGGACAAATGAGTGAGAAGCAGCTCGAGCAAGTGATTGTCGACTACTACGAGCGCAAGTACGACGTGCTGGTGTGCACCACCATCGTCGAGACTGGGCTCGACATTCCGAATGCGAACACGCTCATTGTGGAGCGGGCCGACAAGTTTGGGCTGTCGCAGTTGCACCAGCTCCGTGGCCGCGTGGGCCGCGCTCGCGAGCGGGCATACGCGTACTTCTTGTACCCGCCTGATCGCTCGCTCACAGAAACGGCGCACGACCGCTTGCAGACCATTGCAGCCAACACTGACTTGGGCTCCGGCATGGCGGTGGCGATGAAGGACCTCGAAATTCGCGGTGCTGGCAACTTGCTGGGCGGCGAACAGTCTGGTCACATCGAGGGCGTGGGCTTTGACCTCTACATCCGTATGGTTGGCGAGGCCGTCGCAGGCTTCCGTGGCGAGGGCGAGCCCGAGCGCGCACCCATGACCATTGACTTGCCGGTCGATGCCCACATTCCTACCGAATACATCGAGCACGAGCGCTTGCGCCTCGAGGCCTATCGCAAGATTGCCGATGCGGTTGACGAGCAGACATTGGTCGCTATCGAAGAAGAACTTCAGGACCGTTACGGCAACCTCCCTGAGCCTGTAGAGCGGCTCTTTGATGTCGCTAAATTGCGGCTCGAAGTGCGCGAGACAGGCATCACTGACGTGGTCGCGCAGGGCCGCTACGTGCGCTTTAGCCCACTCGAATTGCCCGACTCTGCGGCGCTGAGAATCAACCGCCTGTACCCCGGAACGCTCATCAAGCCCGCCGTGCGGCAGGTGCTGGTGCCAGCGCCGCTGACCAAGCGCATTGGCGGTTCGCCGGTCGAAGGGCCAGAAGTGTTGGACTGGGTGCGCGAGGTAATTCGAGCGACTTCGCCTGCGCGCGTAGGATGAGGGCCATGACTTTCACTGCTCGTCGCCGCACGTTCGCCGCACTACTGGCAGCCTTGGCAATTGCATTGACCGGTTGCACGGTTCCCGGCCAGGCCGGAGCCCCCGGAGTTGCCGCGAAACTCGATGGGATTACCGTCACCAACGAGCGCGTCAACGAACTCTCTGACGCGTGGCGCCACGACGCGGTAGAGCCCACGGGACGCAAAAACGTCATTACCCTCGAGCTCTTGCGCGAGCCACTGCTTGCTCAGATGGTCGAACTGGAACTTCCGTATCACCGCACGCAGTCTCAGCAGCAAGCCGAGACAGCGCTACGCATGCAGGGCGTGAACGAGGCTCCCTCAGAGGCTCTTGTCGATGCGGTCGAAGGTGCCTTCCTGATCGCAGTTTTTGCCGCGACTCCCGAACTCCAAGGAAACCTGCAGGACGTCGCTCATGACGTTGAGGCCAACGCGGTATTGAGCCCCCGCTCAGGCAAGTTCAGCGCACAAGCGTTCTTGGATTCGTTGCAGCCTGCATTTGAGACTGCCAACAATCTCGCAAACCAGGGCTACCCAACGTGGGCGCTCGCGTTTAACCGGGCAAACGGACTGGTCGCTTACGATGCGCCGTGGAGTGAGTCCAACCCTTCAGTAACTCCGTGACCTCAGACGCAGTGACATCGCAGCCGGCTAGCGGCACAGGGCTTACGCACCTCATTGGGGTGATGGACCGCTTGCGCTCGCCGGGCGGTTGCCCGTGGGACGCCGAGCAAACTCACGAGTCCCTCATGCCCCATGCTCTCGAAGAGGTCTACGAACTTCTTGAAGCCATCGAGTCGGGGACTCGCGACGACTTGCGCGAGGAGCTAGGTGACGTGCTCTTGCAGGTGGTCTTCCATGCGCGCATTGCTACCGAGCACCCCAGCGACGCCTTTGACATCGACGACGTCGCGCAAACGGTGGCAGACAAGCTTGTCGAACGTCATCCTCACGTGTTCGCAGATGCTCAGGCAGGCACCGCCGATGAGGTGCGTGAGAACTGGGAACGCATCAAGCAGACATCCAAGGCCCGCGAATCTGTGATGGACGGCATTCCCGCCGCGCTACCGGCCCTCGCCCGCGCACAAAAGGTCGTCTCTCGCGCAGCCCGGGCCAAACTCAGCGTGCAAGACCCAGCCGGCGTGGGCATCGGCGAACAACTACTCGAACTGGTGGCGCGTGCCCAAGCTGAAGGCGTGGACGCGGAAGCTGCGTTACGCCAGGCAACCCGAGACTACGAAACGGCTGCGCGTGACGCTGAGCGCGCATCGGCCGCCGTCGCCGAGGGTTCGTCAACATAGGACCTGAGTCGTACGACGTAGCCCTGGTGGCCCCGATAGACTCGCAAAGTAACCCCAAAGAACTCTGAAGGAGCAACATGGCTAGCATTGAGGCGATTGGCGCCCGCGAGATCCTCGACTCCCGTGGTAACCCCACGGTTGAGGTAGAGGTCGCGCTCGAAGACGGCACGTTCGCGCGTGCCGCTGTACCGTCGGGTGCCTCCACCGGCGCGTTCGAAGCAGTAGAGCGTCGTGACGGTGACGACAAGCGCTACCTGGGCAAGGGTGTCGAAGGTGCCGTAGACGCGGTCATCGACGAGATCGCCCCAGAAATCGTTGGCCTTGACGCCACCGAGCAGCGCATTATCGACCAGACCATGCTTGAGCTGGACGGCACCGACAACAAGGGCAAGCTGGGCGCAAACGCCATCCTTGGTGTCTCACTCGCAGTAGCCAAGGCCGCTGCCGACTCGGCAGACCTCGCACTGTTCCGCTACGTGGGCGGCCCTAACGCACACGTGCTGCCCGTGCCCATGATGAACATCCTCAACGGTGGCTCGCACGCGGACTCGAACGTTGACATCCAGGAGTTCATGATTGCTCCCGTGGGTGCCTCGACCTTCCGTGAGGCCTACCGCTACGGCGCAGAGGTCTACCACGCACTTAAGTCCGTGCTCAAGGAGCGCGGCCTTGCGACCGGTCTGGGCGACGAGGGTGGCTTTGCCCCCAACCTGGCCTCGAACCGCGAGGCACTGGACCTGATCCTTGTCGCCATCGAGAAGGCCGGCTTCAAGCCTGGTGACGAGATTGCGCTTGCGCTTGACGTTGCCGCGACCGAGTTCTACGCAGACGGCCAGTACAACTGGGAAGGCGGCCAGAAGTCGCCCGAGGGCATGGCTGACTTCTACGAGCAGCTCGTTGCTGACTACCCGCTCGTATCCATCGAAGACCCGCTCGACGAAGACGACTGGACTGGCTGGGCAGGCCTCACGGCTCGCATTGGCGACCGTGTGCAGATCGTGGGCGACGACCTGTTCGTCACCAACCCCACCCGCCTGCAGCGCGGCATCGACGAGAAGTCGGCCAACTCGCTACTCGTGAAGCTCAACCAGATTGGCACGCTCACCGAGACCATCGACGCCGTGTCGTTGGCTACCCGCTCGGGCTTCACCTCGATGGTGTCGCACCGCTCGGGCGAAACCGAAGACGTCAGCATTGCGGACCTCTCGGTTGCACTCAACACCGGACAGATCAAGACCGGTGCACCCGCCCGTGGCGAGCGCATTGCCAAGTACAACCAGCTGCTTCGCATCGAAGAAGAGCTCGATGACGGTGCCGTCTACGCAGGTAAGTCCGCGTTCCCACGCGGATACTCTGCGTAAAGCGCCACAAGTTTTACCCCACTCAGGCCGCGGGTCGCGTCAAGCGATTCGCGGCCTGAGTGCGTTTCAAGACGTTGATATTCGGGCGACTCGCGGCGCGGGCGGGCCTATTCACATGATCGCGCTGAGAGAATTTACCTCGTGAGTGCGCCTACCCGTCCCGGTGCGCCGCGGTCCACTTCCCGGACTACGCGGCGTGTGAGCGAAGCGCGCGCTCCTAAGCGTCAAGGCCCATCATCGGGGTCCATTCGCCGCCCGCAAACCCGTCCCGGTGGCCCGTCCGGACCGGCCCGCTCCGCACCGGTGGCGACACCAGCGCTTGAGGCTACGCGGCCGCGCGGGTCGTGGACCGCCATGTTTACGTGGCGCACCGCCGTGATCGCGCTCGTGTTTGTTCTCGCGGTCGCAGTCGCACTCCCGTCGGTGCGTGCGTATGTGAACCAACAAGAGATGCTCAGTGAGTTGAGGCTTGAAGCCGAAGGCGCGCGTCTCGAGGTCGAAGATTTAACCGCTGAGGTCGCTCGCTGGGAAGACCCGGCCTATGTGGTGTGGCAAGCGCGCGAACGACTGTCTTACGTTTTCCCTGGCGAGACGCCGTACCGAGTAGTCGACGCTGAGGCGGTGGAAGGCCCCGCGGAAGGCTCACCGGCCGCTGAGCGCGAGCCTGTGGCCGTGGCAGGTGAACCTTGGTACGAGCAGCTGTGGGGCTCCGTCGTCGAGGCAGGGGATGGCACGGCTGACCCGCAAGCCCCACCGAAGTAGACTCTGGCGAGTGACTGACACCCCTGCCACCGAGACCGACCTGACCGTCCTTGAATCACAGTTGGGCCGTCAGCCGCGCGGCGTCGTGGCCATCGCAGCCCGTTGCGTGTGCGGTAACCCCACCGTGGTTCACACCGCCCCGCGTTTGCCAGACGGCACCCCGTTCCCCACGCAGTACTACCTCACGCACCCCCAAGCCGTCGCGGCTGTTTCTACGCTTGAAGCCAGGGGAGTGATGAAGGAGATGTCTGCGCGCCTGGTCGAGGACTCTGCTCTTGCCTCAAAGTATGCGCAGGCCCACGAGCAGTACTTGCAGGAGCGTTACGCACTGGAAGATGTTCCGGAAATTCATGGCATCTCTGCCGGCGGCATGCCTGAGCGCGTGAAGTGTCTTCACGTGCTCGTGGGCCACTCGCTGGCTGCGGGCCCCGGAGTGAACCCGCTTGGTGACGAGGCGCTCGAGATGATCCGCGACACGTGGCGACCCGACCGGTGTACATGCCCCGCCCTTGAGTCTGACCCCGAGCCCGACTTTTTTGAGGGGGCGTGATGACGCGCGTTGCCGCTATTGACTGCGGAACCAACTCGATCCGCTTGCTCATTGCGGACGTCGATACCGCACAGGGCACCCTGACGGATGTGGTGCGCCGCATGATTGTGGTGCGGCTCGGCCAGGGTGTTGACCGCACCGGCGAATTTGCGGCCGATGCGCTGGCTAGGACCCTCGCTGCCACCGACGAGTATGCGGCTCAGTGCCGTGAGTACGGTGTTGAGGCAATACGGTTTGTTGCCACGTCTGCGACCAGAGATGCGCGCAACCGCGATGTGTTCATTGACGGCGTGCAGGCTCGTCTGGGTGTCGCACCCGAGGTAGTGAGCGGAACCGAAGAGGCCGAACTGTCTTTCCGGGGTGCTCTCAGTGCGCTCGACAGTGCCCGGCCGGGGCCGTACCTGGTGGTGGATTTGGGTGGGGGATCTACAGAGATAGTGCTGGGTGAAACCGCGCCCGTTGCTGCTCATTCGATGGACGTGGGCTGTGTGCGCATGACTGAGCGCCACCTTATTGCCGACCTGCCTACGATCACGCAGGTCGCGGCTGCGCAAGCAGATGTGCGGGAGGCACTCGATGCCGCGCTCGAGCAGGTGCCGCTTGGGAAGACCCGCACGCTCGTGGGACTTGCAGGGTCCATCACCACGGTGACCGCCCACGTCCTCGGTCTCAATGAGTATTCGCGTGAAGCCATCAACGGTGCCGAACTGACAATCGATGACGCGGTGCGCTCGTGCGACGCGCTACTTCATGCCTCCCGTGAGGACCGGGCCGCAATGCCGTTCATGCACCCAGGCCGGGTGGACGTCATCGGTGCAGGTGCGCTCGTGTGGAGTGAGGTAATGCAGCGCGTGGCCGCAGAGGTCGAGGCCGATGGCGGCGCGCTCACTACCACCGTGACGAGTGAACACGATATTTTGGATGGCATCGCGTTCAGCGCCGCTGACCGCGGTTCGCAGTTCACCGCCCTTTAGGGCATGATCTTCTGGCACGCCCCCGTAGCCCAATTGGCAGAGGCAGCCGGCTTAAAACCGGTCCAGTGCGGGTTCGAACCCCGCCGGGGGCACCACGAATGGATCGAACAGGCCCGGTGCCGCGTCGAGCGCAAAGCTAAAGGCCTCGTCTGCATCGACATCGGGTGCGGCATACGCGAACCAGCCTGCAGCAGTCATCCCTGACACGTTGGCAAGCCCTAAGCGTCGTTGCAGTACCGATTGGCGTACCGCGATGGTGCTGATTGCATCACGTCTTAGCGCCGCGGTATTGCGGCTCATCGCTCCGGAAGAGAACACCACGTAGTCGCCCCGAATAGCGTGGCCCAGGGCCATATACGACGCCACCGCGACCGCGAGGCCCACAATCCACACCCCGAGAACAATCCACAGCACCCACATGGGAGCCACCCCGGTCCACACCGGCCACGCCACCATCAGGCCCGTAAGCGCGGCAACCCCCGTGGCCCAGCCGAGCCTGCGCCGGAGCGCCGTGATGGGATGACGCGCGGGCCGCTCCGCAAGCGGGTTGGGAGTGCCGAGCACATGGTCGGAGACCTCGCGCGCTACGCCAATAGGCCCGCGCGGCAACAGCTGGGAAGGCTGCGCCATGTTCCACAGCCCCAGTCCCGTAGTGATGATGTTGGTGTCTGCCATCCCAATCCAGCGCCATAGCAACGGCTGGCTGATGGTGAGACCGCGCACGCGTGACTCGTCACGGTTGACCTCGCGGGTACTGAACAGCCCGCGCCGGGTGCGCAAAAACTGCCCATCAGACGTCCTCAGTCTGGCGAGCTCAAAGCTCCAGTACCCGGCAAAGAAGTTGAACGCCATGCCCAGGGTGCCAATGACCCCTACCGCTACAGCTGCGATGGCGATGGTCCAGAACAACCCGAGCGCATCCCAGTCGATGACTGTCGTCACCCACGCGTAGAGGTCGAGCCCAAACATGGCGCCAAGCCAGTAGGCGCCCCACAGCAGGCCGGCGGCAGTCACGAACGACCAGATGCTGAACATGTTGTAGAACACCCAGACCGGCCGCAGGGTGGCGAACACGTGCGCGTCGTCCTCGTCGGTAGCGGGTTCCTTGATAGCGACGCCCTGATCTTCCGACGCGGCGTCCTCAGCCACCAGGGGAGCAGAGCGCGTGCGCATCAGGTCGCGGCGCAGAGCCTCGGCATCTGCTTTGGACAGGGCGTCGAGCATAAAAGCTGCTTCGCCTGCAGTGTTCTGTTGTCCGGCACCAATCTCGACCACGCGCAACCCCGCGACCCGGTGGCGGAGCTTCGCATGGGTGTCCACGGAGCGAATGCGGTCGCGGCGCACGGACCGGTAGCGCCTGGTCACAATGCCTGTTCGACGTTGCACTTCGGTGTCCGTCACGCGATACCGCGTGAAGATCCATCGCAGTACGTCGGCGACAGCACCAATGACGCCCCAGCCCGCCACCGCCAGTAGCGGCCACATCGTTGACCAAGTGAGTTCAAGTCCCACCACAAAGATGGCGATCGCGCCCGGCGACAGCGCCAACACCGTTTGCACTATGTCCACGATGATGATGCGGCCGCTTAAACGTCCCCAGTCGTCGCCGTCCGTGACGGACTCGGGGTCAATAGGCGCTGCTGTCTCGTCGACGTCACTCACGTGGCATCCCCAGGCGTCACCTCGGCGACCAGAGCGAGCTGCTCAACCGCCGCATCGGCCGTAGCTTTATCAAGGCCGGCCACGTTGATGGCGCCAGCAGACGATGCGGTGGTGACCCTCAGCGTCGAGAGCCCCAGCATTTGCTCAAGTGGCCCACGCACAGCGTCGACGGTCTGGATGCGGCTGGTAGGCGCCACTCGCCATTCGCGCACCAACCAACCAGTGACCGCGTAGGTGGCGTGCTCGCCAATCTCCCAGCGGTGAATGCGGTAGCGCCACCACGGTTCCACCACAAACTTCGCGATAAACAGGACCCCGAACGCCACGATGGGCCCCACGAGCCACGGGCGCGCACCTGGCCAAATGATGGCGGCCACAATGAGCGCGGCGAGCACGATCCCTGTGCTGAGTACCGCCCGCAGCATCCACCAGCCGATGGCACGTTTCTCAATACTCTGACGTGGCAACCTCACAGCGACGGGAGGCGGGGAAGGGTTCTTCACGGGCTCAGTCATACGTCGAGGATAAGTTGATCCACTCATTGGCACCATCGGCTAAGAGCACTATTGACAGTGATGTCATACTTATGGACGATTCCGCCAACTGCGAGCGGTCAAGTAATCTTGACGCGATCGCGAGACCACCAATATCAGGAGACCCTTATGGCTAGCCCCGTCTTTAGCTCAGGCAGTGCTTTCCAGCACGGAGCATCGTACGAACAGAACGGTCAAGCGGTCGACGCTAACGACCTTCAGGCGCAGTTCGACCAGCCAGCAGCCGGACCAGAACAGACCGGCCGCATGAGCTACGAGGGCGTCATTTCGAAGACGTCCATCATGATTGTGCTGGCGCTCATCATGGCGGCTCCTGGTTACCTGTTCCCGTCCTACCCCGGCTTGATCATCTCGGCTATCGCCGGTTTGGTGCTGGGCCTGACGTTGGCGTTCAAGCGCACCACCCCGCCCGCCCTCGCGATCATCTACGCCGCGATCGAGGGTTACTTCCTAGGATCGCTCTCGATTTTCATCGAGACCAGGTACATGGTGCCGGGCGCGGCTCTTCAGGCGCTCATCGCGACCGGAGCCACGTTCGCCGTAGTGCTGTGGCTCTACCGCTCAGGCCGGGTGCGCTACACGACCAAGCTCCGGAAGTTTTTCATTATCGGCACCTTGTCTTACCTTGCGTTCTCCCTGATCAACGGGGCCATGATCCTGTTTGGCGCATCAGACTCGGCCTTCGGTATGCGCACGGGTGTTGAGATTGCTGGCATTCCGCTGGGTGTTTTTGTGGGTGCGTTCGCAATCATCCTCGCGTGCATCTCGCTCGTGGGCGACTTCGATTACATCGAGAACGGTGTCAAGAACGGCCTGCCCGCGCACTTCGAATGGCGGGCAGCCTTCGCTCTCCTCGTCACCCTCGTGTGGCTCTACGTCGAGTTCCTGCGCATTATCGCTATCTTGCAGGGACGCCGCTAGCCACTGGGTATTAGGCGTAGCACCGTCGTACTGCTGAGCGCGAGGAGGCGCGATGGCTCACTTCGACCTGCCCGTTGAGCAGCTCGAACAATACCGTCCAGACGTGCGCGAACCCCAGGACTTTGACGAGTTCTGGGGGAGCACGCTTTCTCAGGCACGGCAGCACGAACCACTCATCGACCGTGCGCCCGCACCCATCCGGTTGGGTGCGGTCCAGATCGAGGATGTGACCTTCGCGGGCTTTGATGGCCATCCCATTAAGGCGTGGTTGTCGCGGCCAGCGGGTGTTGACGGCCCACTTCCGTGTGTAGTCGAGGCGCCCGGCTATGGCGGTGGGCGCGGCCTCGCCATCGAGCGCACGTTGTGGGCTGCGGCTGGGTTTGCGCACCTGTTCATCGACACCCGTGGCCAAGGCGCGGGCTGGGGCAGCGGCGGTGACACACCGGATCCGGTGGGCTCCACGCCTGCATCGCCGGGATTCATGACGCGCGGAATCACCCACCAAGACGACTACTACTACCGGCGCGTGTTCACCGATGCGGTTCGGGCAGTCGATGTGACACGGACCTTGCCCGAAGTCGATACGGCTCAGATTTTCTTTGCGGGCGGGTCGCAAGGTGGCGGTATCGCGCTCGCGGTCGCCGGCTTGGTGCCGGACTTGGCCGGGGTGGTAGTGGATGTGCCGTTCTTAACGCACTTTGAACGCGCCATCGACATGACGGACGAGTATCCGTACAACGAGATTGTGAAGTACCTGTCAGTCTTTCGCGGGGAGCGCGAGCGCACGCTGAACACGCTGTCGTATTTTGACGGCGTGAACTTTGCTAAACGGGCACACGCACCGCTACTCATGTCGGTAGCGCTCATGGACATGGTGTGCCCGCCCTCCACTGGATATGCAGCGTTTAACTGGTACGGCGCGAATGCGCGCCCAGGCGCCCCCAAGGAGATGGCTATCTACCCGTACAACGGGCATGAGGGTGGGCAAGCGCACCAGACCACCCGTGCGCTCGAGTTTGTGCAGAGCTTGCTTTCTTAACGGCCGATGCGCGGGGTATAACCCCGCACCTGTCACCTAGTCGGTGGTCCCGTACTTCACCTGGCAGAAGCCGTGGTTGCAGTAGCCACCAGGGTTCTTGTGTAGGTACTGCTGGTGGTTGTCTTCGGCGTAATAGAACTGTCCGTCACCCGCATCGGTGTCGCGCACAATCTGTGTCGAGATCTCGCCGTATCCACCTTCCGTCAGCTGTGCCTGGTAGCGGTCACGGGATGCCTTGGCCGCTACCTGTTGGGCGTCAGAGGTGGTGAAGATTGCGCTGCGGTATTGCGTGCCCACGTCGTTGCCCTGGCGGTTGGGGGTGGTCGGGTCGTGGTTCTCCCAGAAGGCCGCAAACAACTCGTCGAGTGACACCTGTGCGGGGTCGTAGACCACAATGACTGCCTCGGCGGGGCCTGTGCGCGCGGTGCATGTCTCTTCGTAGGTGGGGTGGGGGGTCCAGCCGCCCATGTAGCCGGCGG